>NZ_DDGH01000109.1:60033-77255 GCF_002337565.1 Rhodopirellula sp. UBA1907
ACCCATGAGTGAATTGATTATCAGCGTCAGCGGTCTTCGCGGCATCTTGGGTGAAACCCTGACACCCGAAGTCGCCGTGCGTTTCGCAGCCGCGTTTTCAGCAGCAATGCCCGAAGGCAAAATTGTGATCGGACGCGACGGACGCACCACGGGACCGATGCTTCGCAGTGCCATCGTTTCTGCATTGACCGCTTCGGGACGCGACGTGATTGATGCCGACGTTGCCGCCACTCCCACCATTGGTGTGCTGGTTCGCGAGTTGGGTGCCGTCGGTGCCATTGCGATCTCGGCCAGCCACAATCCACCGGAATACAACGGCATCAAATTGTTCGGCGGCGATGGCCGCGTCCTCGACGCCGAATCGGGAGCCAAAATTCGCGACGCATACTTTGCCGGAACGAACCAATGGGCGACGTACGACAAAATTGGTGAGGTCAGCTCCGTCGACGACCCTCACGCGGCCCATCTCGAAAAAGTCTTGGCAACAGTCGACGTCGATGCGATCAAAGCCAAACAATTTCGAGTGCTGATCGACAGCAACCACGGCGCAGGTGGATTGCTCGGCGTGCGGTTGCTGAAAGCGTTGGGATGCACCGTCGAGGCGATGGGGCACGAACCGACGGGGAAATTCGCTCACACGCCCGAGCCCACTGCCGAGAACCTGCAGGGCATTTCTGCGGACGTGACCGGTCGCGAGTGCGTCGTTGGATTCTGCCAAGACCCCGATGCGGATCGGTTGGCGTTGATCGACGAAACCGGACGCTACATCGGCGAAGAGTGCACGTTGGCATTGTGCGTCAGGCAGGCGATGGAAACCGGTCGAACGTCGGGCCCGATCGTGATCAACGGAGCGACCAGTTCCATGAGCACTTTGATCGCGAAGCAGCACGGCGTCGATACATTTCGCAGTGCGGTGGGCGAGGCCAACGTGTGTGATTTGATGATCGCGAAGAAGGCGGCCTATGGTGGTGAAGGCAACGGCGGGCCAATCGATCCGACGGTGGGCTATGTTCGCGACAGCTTTGTTGGGATGGCCCAAACATTGGCACTCTTGGCACGAACCGGGCAACCTCTCAGCGAGTTGGCCGATGAATTGCCGCAGCTCAGCATCCAAAAAAGCAAAGCGGGTGTTTCAGCCGAACGATTGCCAGCGGTCTTTGACAAATTGGAAGCCAAGTTCACCGACGCGGAAGCGACACGTGGTGACGGGATGCGGTTGCAATGGTCGGATCGTTGGTTGTTGGTTCGTGGCAGCAACACCGAACCGATCGTCCGGATGATCGCCGAAGCACCCACGGCGGACGAGGCCGCTTCTTTGTGCGACCAAGCCGCCGAGTTGTTGGGTTAACTCACCGTAGGCCAGGTCCTACCTGGCGATGCTGGCGGGCCGTTACCTGATCGAACTCGCGAGGGTTGGTTTGATTGACGCCTCGCTTTGTTCCAAAGCATCGGCTGGGATGCCATGTGAGACATGGCCTACGGGTTAACAACCTGTAGCACGGCGGTCTCCGCCGTGACTTCAGACTTAGCAATGGCATCCGGCAACGCATCCATCGCAATCCGAATTCTGGCGAATCCGGCTACGTTCAGATCGACGTTGGAACTCATGTCACGGTCGCGATGATGGTCCACACACCGGTGATCAACATCGCGATGCCGGATAACCAAAGCATGGCGTCCCAAAGCTTGCCGGGACGCAGTCCATCGACAGAGCGTTTGTAGCGGAACCAAATCGCGGCCCCGGCGATCATCGGCAAAACCACACCTTGGGTGACTCCGCTGATCAGCACCAGTTTGGCTGGCGAAGGAAACGCGAGGTAAAAGAACAAGCTCATGATCGGGAAAAACGCACCAAGACCACGCACCCACTTGTCTCGCGTCGCTTGGCTGTCATCGATCCATCCGATCACCCGCAGCGCATCGGAGAACACGCGTGCGTGCCCGGCACAAGCGACAAAGAAGGTGCTGTACAACACCGCGATCGCACCAAACAAAAACAGCCCAGCGGCCCAGTTCGAAAACACCGGCACATACATCACGGCCAGCGTCCGCACCAAATCGGATTTTTCTGGGTTCAGTCCGACACGGTGCAGCACCGCGGCACCGAGCAAGTAGAACGCGACGGTGGCAAAGGTGTAGACCAGCATCGATCCCCAGGCGTCGACCTGCATCACCCGCATCCATCCGGCTGCCCGCTCACGCCACTGCGGCGTTCCATCGTCTTTGCCGGTGAACTTGGCATAGCCTTTTTCAAGGCACCAATACGGGTAAGCCACCAACTCACCGGCCCCCACGCCGATGATGCCAAATGTTGCCAGTGCCGTTGCGAGCGCTGTGTTGCCGTTGGCCGAGGAGGGCAGGGCACCTTTCAGCCCAGAGAAAAATTCTTCCGTTGTGACTCGGTAATCGACCTCGCCCTGCAACAAGAACAAGTTGATCAGCGTGAGCAACGTGAACGACCCGACCAGCACGGTGCTGAACGTTTGGATCAATCCATACCGGCCGACGAACAATAGGATGCTCGTTGCAATGGTAATGATGGTCGCCCACAGTTTGATGTCCGGTGGCTCGCTTTTTCCGTGTTCCAGTTCGTGAGCGATCCGCAACGCGACCACCTCGGCTTCTCGTTGATCGAGTTCTTTGAGACGCTCAGAAGTTGGGACGTTGGGTTCATCCGTTGAGGTGCCATCGTCGGAAGAGACGGATTCGGATCGGGCCGCATATCGTTCGAACGTCAGCAGTTGTTCCGCGTCGGCGACACGATTCTCGGAGACTCCTTGTGCGGTGGCCGGCATCGTGAGTGCCACCGCTTGGCCGACGCTGCCGACAATCCCGCCTTGTTGCCCGATGCTGGCCAGCCACATGACCGCCCAAGCCCAGACCAACCAGTTTCCGTGGCGACCGAGTCTTGGGCCGGGCAGTTCGTTGAAACCTTGCAGTGATGTCTTACCGCTGATCAGTGTGTAACGCCCCATTTCGACTTGGGTGAACACTTTCACCACGCAACCCAGCAGGATCAGCCAAAGCAGTGTGAATCCGGCTTCGGCACCGGTTTTGGTCGTTGCGATCAATTCGCCGCTGCCCACGATTGATCCGGCGATGATCAGTCCAGGCCCAATGTTGGTCAGGATTCGCCACCAATGCGTCGGTGGATCTCGGCGTCCAGATTCAGATGATTTCAAAACGTGCTCGCGATCGACAACAGAGGTGGGATGAAGTGGCGAAAGCTTGATATAGTAGCACCACCATGCCACGCGATGAAAACCAACTCGATGCTGAAAACCAGCGAGCGCTCGACACCACCATTGGTGTTGTGACGCCGGAGAACATTGCGTTTGAGTACCAGTTGGCAGGCCCGTTTCGGCGGTTGCCGGCTTACATCATCGATGTGCTGGTGCGAGTCGCGGTGATTGGCGCAATCATCTTGTTCTTGCTGTTGTTCATCGGTTTGTCCGGTTTGCAAGAACTCGGTGCATTCGCGGTGGCAGCTGGATTCATTAGTTACTTTTTGATCAGTTGGTTCTACGGGGCTGCCTTGGAAGCCTGGTTCAACGGTCGGACCGTTGGGAAATGGGCCTGCGGCATTCGAGTGATCGATGTCGATGGGTGTCCGATCAATGGCAAACGTGCCGTGCTGCGAAATTTGCTTCGGATCGCGGATCTGGCTCCCGTCGCGGCACTGAGCAGTATCGACGAGAACATTCCTCCGATGTTTTTGATTCCGACCGGGATGGTGGGGTTGATCTGCGTGATCAGCACGCGGCGAATGCAGCGACTCGGCGACATCGCCAGTGGCACGATGGTCATCATCGATGAAAAGACATGGCAGTTGCCGGTTGCCAAGATTGATGACCCGCGGGTCGCTCCGCTGGCCACGTTCATTCCCGGCGACTACGCGATTTCGCGAAGCATGGCGAGAACGTTGGCCGTTTATGCCGAGCGTCGGCACTACCTGACGCCAGCCCGACGTCGAGAAATCGCTCGGCACCTGACGCTGCCGCTGATCGATCGGTTTGAATTTCGCCCCGATATCGACGCGGACTTGCTGATGATCGCGTTGTACTACAAGACGTTCTTGGCCGAACGAAACGCGGAGCCCGCCGATTTAGGGCCGCTGGCCGGTTACAGTCCGTTGGTTCGCGACATGGCCGCTCAGTCGGCTGGTGCGTGAGGTCGGGTGCCTAAGGCCGGGCGTCTGAGCTTGGACACCTGAAAAAGCGGATGACTGCGGAGTTTCACGCGGCGGCGGGTTCACCTTGCGATGCCGGCGATATTTTCGGTATCGTCGCGCGTTGATAATGCCACCGAAACCGCATTCGTGGCACCGACGACCCGCGACAAGAGCAAGGACGCGATTGTGGCTCCACAACCTCAACTGAATCACGGCACGTCGGTTCCGACGTTGACCCCGCTATCGCCGCTGGACCAAATCCGTCTGGTCCGCGAAACGATGCTGCGAGAAGCCGAAGCCATTCAAAAGGCAGCCGCGATCGCATCCTCTGATGCCGCGGAAGCCGCTGCCTGGATCAGCCGCTGCGAAGGTTCGATCGTTTTGACCGGGGTCGGCAAAGCCGGTTTGATCGCTCAAAAGTTGGTCGCGACGTTGGCCAGCACCGGATCGCCGGCCCATTTTCTGCATCCGATCGAGGCCGTTCACGGCGATCTCGGACGCGTTCAATCCAAAGATTTGGTCATCGCTTTCTCCAATTCCGGCCGCAGCGAAGAAGTCGTTCGCGTGGTCGAGTATTTGAAACATCAAGCGTGCGGCATCATTGCCGTGACCGCCGACCGAGAAAATCCGCTGGCCGACTTGGCGGATCATGTCGTGCCAATCGGCCGTCATCGCGAAGCCTGTCCCGACGGTCTGGCTCCGACCAGTTCCACGTCGGTGATGTTGGCTGTTGGAGACGCCATTGCCGTTCTGGCATCGCGTTTGTGCGGGTTCACGCCGAATGACTTCGCTCGATTCCATCCCGGTGGAGCACTCGGAAGAAAGCTGACCGACGTGCGGCAAACGATGCGTCCGCTGGCAGAATGCCGCGTCGCACCCCAAACGATTTCGATTCGCGAAGCCATGATGATCGGCGGCGCGGGTCGTCGAAGCGGTGCGATTCTGTTGCTCGATGAGAACGAACGACTGGCCGGCATTTTCACCGACAGTGATCTCGCTCGGTTGCTGCAACACCGTCAAGAAACCAGCTTGGATGAACCGATCGAGTTCTTCATGACCAAGCAACCGATTTGCATTGCCGACGACGAGCGTTTGCCGCGAGCTGTCGACATTTTATCGCAACGAAAGATCAGCGAACTGCCCGTCGTCGATTCCAAGCATCGTCCCGTCGGAATGATCGACATCACGGACTTGGTGGCAACCGGCGACGTTCGCCAGACAGTGTCATCCAACCAAGATTCCATTCAATCCAACCCAGACGACTCATCCGGTGAAGATGGGCCTCGTTGCATACCCATCACCTCTGGAGACTGATTTGTCCTCCCGCCATCCCATGATTTCAGATCGTGACATCGCCGGCAAAATCAAATGCATTTTGACGGACGTCGATGGCGTCTTGAGTGACGGGAAACTGTACTACGATTCCACCGGCGCCGAGACGAAGACGTTTCATGTTCGTGACGGGTATGGCATCAAAGCCTGGATGAACGCGGGAATGCACTTTGGGATCATCACGGCCCGGCACAGCGATGCGTTGACTCGTCGAGCCAAGGAATTGGGTATCGAGCACGTTGTGCAGAACTCCGCCGACAAGTGGCAATCAGCGACTGAGATGATGTCGGCAATGAAGGTTACCCCGGACGAGGTTTGCTACATCGGTGACGATGTGCCCGATATCACGGTGATGTGCCGAGTTGGATTGGCTGCGGCCCCGGATGACGCGTCGATTGATGCGCGCGAAGCGGCTCACTGGATCACGCGATTGCCAGGCGGAACGGGTGCGGTTCGAGAATTGATCGAACGTCTGATGCGAGCCGGGAAAAATTGGCCGACTCTTTCGAAAGAGCCTCCATGCTGACGCAGTTGCGCGACTATCTAGTCGGCCTGTGCATTTTGTCGGTGTCGGCCGGTCTCTACCAAGTCACCGTGGCAAAGTGGTTGACGCCGCCCGACATCGTCGCTGCGCCCGTTGCTCCACCAAAGGTCAGTACCGGCGATGCCAATCTGGACGACTTGTTCGCGGACACGGATTGGCAACGCGGACCGACGATTCGTTTGAAGACCGACGACGGGATGCTGTTGTGCAAAGAATGCACGCAGGTCGACGGTCAAACATGGACATTGAAACCGATCACGATCGTCATCGGGCGTGGCTTGAACGAAGACGGTTCCAAAGAACCCATTTTGATCTCCGCATCAGAGGGCGCGTCGATCAAGTTCGACGCGCCGTTGGATGTGATGAGTGGTGAAGCCCCATCGATCGAACGCGGTCAACTGCGAGGCGACGTGGTGATCCAGCGATCGACTCAACCCACCTCCAATGCGACCGGACTCGACGCATCAGCCTATCAAGTGCGAGGGATCTCCGCCGAGCCGCCTGATCCAAAGGACACGACGGATTCCGTTCTGCACATACGCACATCCAACGTCGGCATCGATCGTCGAACGATTTGGACGAATGATCCGATTCACATGCAGGTTGGACGAGCCACCATGATCGGGCGAGTGCTGACGTTGCACTTGGCCGCTTCGGCATCTTCCGCGGGAAAGTCCAGCGATGTGACCGACACATTGGACCGGATGGAATTGGTCTATTTGCAAAAGCTATCGCTACCGCTGGACGACCCGAACAATCCATCGCAGGATGATCCCAAAGGCGTCGTCGAAGTCCGCTGCGGCAACATGATTCAGTACGACTTTGCACTGGATCAGTTGAGTATGAATCAAGACGTGGAGCTGATGCGTTTGCCAGCCTCTGCAGCCGCTACCACCAATCAAATCTCGCCGCCGCGGGAAGATTGGATCGATCGTTTTCGTTGCGATTCGTTGGTCATGACGCTTCGCGATCCGTTGAATTCCAAACTGCGTCGCGATGACGCGATGGACTGGATCGATCGCGTCGAAGCAACCGGATCGCCCGTCCAAATGGACATCCGGTCTCAGGCCTTCGGAATGACGGCCGGACGAATCTTGTTTGATCCGGTCGAAGGTTGGCTGATCGCGGACCCGGTCTCGGCCGCTGACGTCGCGGGAGCGATGCAGCCAAACAAAGCGTCGGCCAATGATCCCAACCGAGACTATGTGCGATTGCAACGTGGTGACCTGGAGGCGTTTCTGTCGCAGATCCGCTACCGGTTCAATCCTGCCGAACCGAAACAATTGGGGACGATCACCGTCGAAGGTAGCGGGCGTGTCTTTCACCACGCTGCGGATTCCGCGATGCGGTCATTCGCTTGGCAGAACGGTTTGCAGATCGAACCACAAGGCATCGCGACGCCCGATCAGTTGCAGGTTGATTTTTCCGTTTGGTGCGAAGGGCAGTTGCACGCAATGCTGGCCGATGGCGGCTACTTTTTGGCCGATCGAGTCGAAGGCATTTTACGACCCGAGCCCAACAACAAACCAAAACGCATTGGCCGTTCGAACGATTCCGATGGTTCGTTGAACCAGAAATGGTTGCCCGAAAGTCTGGCCGCGATTGGCAACGTTCAAATCAATTCGTCGACGTTGCAAGCACGCACGAACCGAATGCATCTTTTCTTTCAACACGTGAAAGAAGCGGCTGCAACGAAAGCGGGCGATGGTGGTGATGACCCGATCCGAAACTGGGTGCGTCAACCCAATGCGAGTGAGTCCGCGGTCGGCGACATTCCAAACCCGATCGCATCGCAGCCCGCAACGATTCGCGGCGATATGGTAGCTGCGACTTTGACGATGGGCGACGGGGAATTGACCGCGACTGACCTCAGTGTCACCGGTGGCGTGGAAGTCACACATCCGATGAAAACTCGTGTCGCGAAAGCAGCTGCGTCGGGAAGCTCGAATCAAGTGCCCGCGGTCATGTTGGCAACTTTGACCGGCGAGAAGCTGCGTTTTCGTGATGGTGGTGCGGGCGACGTGATGGAAGTGACCGGCACGGCCAGCGTTCCCGCACGTCTTCAGATGGGCGACGGCTACTTCATCGGTCCTCAAATTCAAGTTCGTCCGGAAGACAACTTTGTCTGGGTCAATGATGCGGGGCAATTCGTGTTGCCGTCGCATATGCTCCCGTCGCTTTCGGTCGCCTCACGCAATCCATCCCAGTCCACCGCACGTTGGTCCAGACCGCCGCGTTGTCGCTTTGGTGGTTCAATGACTTTCGATGGCAAAGTCGCGATGCTGGCGGGCGGAGTCGTATTGGACACGGTCATCACGCAAAACGAATCGACCAATGAAATTCAAATGCGAGGCGATCAACTGAAGTGGACGCTGACTGATGCGATCCATTTGCGAACACCTGATAGCTTTAAGAAAACCGGCATTGCCGAGATCGCACTCGTGCAAACGGGACCGCAACCGGTGGAATTGACCGTCGACCAATTCGCTCGCGATGGCGTCCACGAATCTCGACACCACTTGCAAACGTCTCGTTTGGCTTGGGTGCCGGGCGTCGAGCCAAACCCAGCGGTTCAAAACGTGGCTGGTGCGGCTCCTGTTTCGAGCAGCAACGGCGCGTCGGGGATGATCATCGCACCGGGGCCGGGTTCTTACCGAGCTTGGGTGCGGAACGCCAAAGGCGGTAATTTGTTGACCACGAACATGTCGGCTGGTTCAAATCCAAATGACCAGCGGTCGGCCGCATCGGATTCGCGATCTTCCGCTTGGAATCCAGAGATGATCGAGGATCAGAACGCATCTCGAGCCGCCGGCGATGCTCAGGAGCCGACCATCATGGGCGTTCACCTGATCTTCCAGGAATCGATGCAGGGTGATTTGCTGGCCAAGACCCTGACGTTCCGGCGCGGCGTTCGTGTTGCTCAGCAAACTCTTCCCGACTTCGAAACACGGATGGACGCCAGCCGAATGGATTTGTTGTCGGAAGGCGAATCCACCATCGATTGTGACATGCTGAGAATGGCGATCGACCCCAGTGTGCCTTTCCGCCAACGCACCATGGGCGTGACCACCACAGCCTGGGAAATTGAAGCCTCTGGTGGCGTGTTGTTCCGGACTCGCACCGACAAATCGGCCGTCACTGTTACGGCGGACCGTTGCGGGTATGCCGCAGCAAAGGACCTCTTCACCGTGTTTGGTGCTCCGACGCGTCCTGCTCGATTGCTCCAGACAACGGCACTTGGCCAGCCGGGACTGAACCTGGAAGTCGGTCATGCGACGATTCGACTGAAAACGATGGAGATCCTGTCGATGCAAGTCCACAGGATCTTGCCGGGGGAAATATCTTCGCTCAACAATCAACCGACGCAGCGATAGTCGCCGGATAAACGACACAACTGGCACGAAGATTGCGTTGTTGGCTGTCATTCGCCGCAATCAATCGATTCGAGGATCGCTTGTCCGTCGCGGACACGAATTGAACCGCAGAGTTGTAAAGTCGATTTTGAACGGGTCGATTCACCGCGTTCTCCGAGCCATCCCATTCGAGGGAAACGAAGTCATGAGCCAATTGTTGGAAGCAACCCAAGCTGAGTGTCAGGTCAGTCGGACGTTGCAACGCATCGAAAGTGTGTTAGCAGAACACGAGGCATTGAGCCCTTATGCAAGCGACGTCGATGTCTCGGTGTACGAGTCGACCATCGTTCTGGAAGGCACCTTGCCAACGGCAGAGTTGCAAAAACAGTTGATCCCCTCCATCCGCCAAGCCGGAGTGCTCTGGAGGATCAAGAACAACGTCGTCGTAGAAGCGACCGCAACCAAGGTTTAGTCATTCGGACTTGGGAGCCAAGCAGTCAAGCGGCAGTCTTTCAATACATTAGCTGTGTTAGCGTTGGCTACAACTTGGGCCTGCGTCCAAACGGCTCTTCGAGTTGTCCCCCGGTATTTCTGACTCGTTCAACGCAAGGCCGCAAAGACGCGGGGACGCAAGGAAATGAGCGGATGTTTAGCCTGCGAATATTGGGCGAACGCGTGTCCGACGGTTCGGTCGACTTGCTCGAGCAATGCTGGACGTCTTCGCGACCTGGCGTCCTTGCGTTGTAGACAGTGTGGCGGATCATGTCGTGATTGCTTGCCGCTACACCCAGAGGTCGGCGTCGAGGTTTCGGTAGCCGATGGCTTCGGCGAGGTGTTCTTCGCTGATGTCAGGATCTCCGGCGAGATCAGCGATCGTTCTGGCAACTCGCAAGATTTTGTCGTGGGCTCGGGCGGATAGGCCCAGCGATTCCACCCCGGCTTTGAGCAACGTCTTGCTGGCCGCGCTCAGTTCACAGTGCTGCCGCGTTTGACGGCTGCTCATTTGGGCGTTGTATCGGATCGGGCTGCCTTCGAATCGTTCGGCTTGCACGTCGCGAGCACGCATGACGGATTCACGCATCATCGCACTGGTCTCGCTTGAAGCGTCACGTGACGACAACTCTTCAAACGGTACCGCGGGAACCTCGATGTGAATGTCAACGCGATCTAGAAGCGGACCCGAAATCTTCCCCATGTAACGCTCAATTTGGGGCGGTGTGCAGTTACAGCTTCTTCGAGGATCTGACCTGTACCCACAAGGGCACGGGTTGGCTGCAGCTATGAGCATGAAGTCTGCGGGGAAGGTTGTGCTTCGAAGGGCTCTTGAGATGGTGACGACACCATCTTCGAGTGGTTGACGCATGACCTCGAGCGTCTTGCGATTGAATTCAGGTAGCTCGTCCAAGAAGAGGATGCCGTTGTGAGCCTTGCTGATTTCACCCGGTGCCGGCGGGCTGCCTCCACCAACCAAACCCGCGTCGCTGATCGTGTGGTGAGGGCTGCGGAAAGGACGCCGCGCCAACAATGGTTGTTTGGCTGGAAGCTGCCCCACGGCGCTGTAGATGCGAGTGGTCTCGATCGATTCTCCAGGAACAAGCGGAGGCAGGATCGTTGGCATGCGTTTGGCCAACATGGTTTTCCCGCTGCCTGGTGGTCCGATCATCAACAAATTGTGACGACCGGCCGCGGCGATCGTCATCGCTCGTTTCGCGGATTCTTGGCCTCGCACATCGGCGAAGTCGACTTCGTATTCACTGAAGGCCTCAAAGATTTCTTCGACACCACTGGGGACCGGCGGCACGTCGATCTCACCGGCGAAGAACGCGACGCACTGGGATAGGCTGTCGACTGCGATCACTTCGAGGTCTTCGACCACGGCGGCTTCGGCAGCCGATTCGGATGGCACGACCAAACCCTTCAGCGATTTGTCCTTGGCTGCTTCGATCGCGATGGACAGTGCACCTTTGACCGGGCGGGTGATACCTTCAAGAGCGAGTTCACCGACAACGGCGTAGTCTTCCAGCCGATCGAGCACCAATTGACCGCTGCCCGCCAACACTCCCAAGGCAACCGGCAAATCGAATGAGGGTGCTTGTTTGGGCAGGTCACCGGGAGCCAGGTTGATGACCACGCGATCTTGGGGGCGGATGAAGCCGCTGTTGACGATCGCTCGTTCGACACGGTGGGTGGATTCTTTGACCGCCGCTTCAGGCAAACCGACCAAGATCGTCTTGGGCATCGCGGCTGGAGAAATATCGACTTCGACGTCAACCGGCATGGCTTCGATACCGAGCAACGTGAATGTTTTAAGACGTGCGAGCATGCAGACTATCTCATTCGAATCGCGGGCCTTGGCCAAAAAGTTCCATCCAAGGTCAAGGTAGCGGGCGTGTGGCAACCCACCAATCGTGACGGTGCACCGAAGCTGCCGCAACTAGGTATGCGACATTCGCTCGCCGGGCCCGCAGTCCAGAATGGAATTTAGCGAGAGGAATCCCAACCGCGGCGGAATGCTTCGAAGGCATCGCGGACAGCGGCGGGAGCCTGGCGTCGGTTGCCGCTGTCTTGCAATCCTCTCAGCCCATCTTGTTCACCTGGTTTGGATTCAGAACGCATGCCCTTGGGAGCTCGCATCCCCAAACTACGCAGCGCCTCTTCGACGTCGGATCGGTCCAAGTTGGGATCCGTATCCGGTTGGTCGATCGGTTTGACGTTTTGCCAACGCTCTCGGAATCGTTGCAAGTCTTCCGGCGTCCACTTCAGTCGATCAAGCAAATTTTGATCAGGGGCCTGACGAGTTTCATCGAGGTAGTCGAGCACCATGTCGGTGGCTCGTTTGGTGTATTCCAAGTCAGCTGGATCGGCCTTGGGCAGTTCGGCTTCGCCATCGCCTGAACCATTTAAGTTTCCGCTGGCCGTTGAGTCACCGGTGAAGTTGGATGATTCGCTCCCGTTGGAATTGGATTGCGACGGAGTTCCATCCTTGTTGGTGCCCGCTTTTTCTGAATTGCCCTGGTCTGAATCTCTCGGGGAAGCGTCCGACGAAGCATCTTGATTCGATGAGCTTTGATCACCAGCTTGATCGCTGGAGGTTCCCTGTTCGGAGGCATTGCTATCGGAGGCGTCTTGATTGCCCGCGTTGTCTTGCTGGTCAGAATTCTGCGTGCCGGCTTCGGACGAGCCATCTTGCGAACCATCACCATTTTCCGATGAGGACGATCCATCCTGCGTTTGACCAGGTTCGCCCGATTGTTGTTCTGAATCTCCCGGGGTTTGTCCCGGGTCTCCTGTTTGAGCGTCAGCGGATTCTGAGCCGGATTCGCCCGACCCGTTTTCCGATGCCTCTTCGCCGGTCGAGCCTTCGTCCATGCCGTTGTCGTTGGATGAGTTGCCGCTGGACTGTTCCGAACCGTTCTGTTCGGCACCTGGGTTGTTTGCGTCATTGGATTGTGACTCGGAGCCGGTTCCGCGTTGGGGACCTTCTTGCGGATTCCCGTCTTGCGAAGTGCCTTTTTGAGGGTTCGGGCTGTTCGAGTCGTTTCCAGCCGGATTGTCACCGGACTGATTCTCGCCGGATGGTTGTTGGCCGCCCTCGCGTTCTTGCTGTTCTTTCAAGTAGTCATTGATGCGTTCGAACGCTTCCGCGTCATCTTGCGGTGCGGATTGTGGTTGGCGTGAACCGCCGGATTCTTGGGAGCCTTCCGACTTTCCTGAGGTGCCGTTCGATCCGTCTTGATTGCTTCCTGACTCGGACGTTTCCGACGAGCCTTGTTCACCCGCTTCACCGCTTTGCTGGTTGGTGTTTCTTTGGCCGCCTTCGGGTGAACCATCGGCCGACTGCTGTGCATTGTTGGGTTGGCCCGCTTCGTTCTTTCCCGCTTCACCACCGGTTGAGTTGTCTTGGCCTTCTGACATGGCGTTCGGGTCGCTCGAACCTTCACCGGGATTTCCCGCAGAAGATTCACCTGGTTCGGACCCGTCGTTGTTGTTCGAACCAGAGGCACCGTCACCGCCGTTTGATTCAGATGGATCGTTTGGATCGGAGTCACTTTCCGGTGATTCGCCGCCCGATGAATTGCCATCGGAATCGCCGCCGCTGCCGTTTTCGTTTTCCCCAGTTTGCTCGGAATTGGATTCGCCGGAGCCACTTTGGCCTTCACCGCCCTGGCCACCTCGTTCGGATTGTCCGCTTTCGTCGCTGCCACCGCCGCCTCCTGATTGACCGTCTTCGCCAGCGCCGGAACCATTGGGCGAGCCACCATCGTCGGGCGTTTGGCCGTCGTTGTCGTCCTGGTCTTCCGGTGTTTGTTCTTCTGGATCGCGGCCGGCAACGATCTGCAACCGAACGGGTTCTGTTCGCGTGATGCCAGGTTGAATGTTTGGATTGCTGGCGTCGCGTCGATTGTCCGTCGCGACTGCCACCACTTCGACTTCATCGCCGACCATTAGTCGTGATGCGCGCGAACCACGACGACCGGCATTGGACAAAATCATGCGTGATGGGCGGAAGCGATACTCAGCGATCTGGTTGCCTTTCTCACCAGACTCGCTCTTCCACAACGACGCACGAGCGATCAAGTCCATCCCGCGACGGATCTCGATTTCGATTTCGGACAATCCAAAGTCCACATCCGCTGCGTGAATCTCAAACAGTTGTTGAGCGTCCAGTGGAACGGGTTTGGGCGATCGTCGAGGGACCACGATAGTGATCTCTGGCGGTAGATCACGAATCACTTCGATCGGATAAACGATGGGGTCGGAATTGGTTTGTTCAGCTTGGTCCCAAACGCGAATGCGATAGCTTTCCAGTTCAACCGCACGCGTCGCGACTTCACCACTGCGAAGATCAAACGGCAACTCCAGCGATCTGCCATCGTCGCTCAGCGTCATCTCACGGACGCCCGCCGTCGCGCGAACTTCTTGGCCCATTGGCTTAGGATTGAATTCGACCACCGCACGAGCCACCGGGCGATTGACTCGGGCTCGCAAGATCACGCGTGTTCCATCGACGCCTCGAATCGAACCGCTGCGTCGAATGCGAGATGATTCTCCGGTGTACGCTGGTGGTTGATATTGAACTTCGGTGACACTGACGACGGGTGTGTCGCGGATTGTCCACTCAAACGGTCCCGCGACCGCGTCGCCTGCCACGATCTCGTAACGTTGGACTCCACTGGCTTGATGCGAGACTTCAATGGATGCGGCGTAGGCGGTGGTCGACGAGGTGCTAGTCGACTCGTCCATTTGCATCTCAGTGGATCGGCCGTTGGACGTCTCGTTGCTTGAAGAGCTGGACGATTCTTTCGCGTTCGAATTTAGCCAACGGAACTCGACGGATTCTTCTTCTCGCAAGCCACGGATGTTTGCGGAAACCACCACTGTCCGCCCAGCCAAAATCTCCGCATCGCCAGGTTGAACGTCCGTGATTTGGACTCGATTAGCAGGTCGAATGTCGGCCGCGGGAGCCATCAACCGCGCGGCTGATTGCAACGTGTTCTTGGGAGACGCGATCGCGTAGATCATCAGAACCGACATCAAAGCGATCGTCGCGATCCACCATCGCAGCAACCCGGTGGCTTCTTCGGGCAAGGCATCAATCGATCGCAGTTTCGCAGCGGTGGTCGCGCCGATTGACTGGACGACTCGTTTGGACAAGTGACCTTTGGCAGTCGCGTCGCCGGAGTCCTGAGCGGTCAACGTGATGTAGCTGGAAAGGGCATGTCCCAATTCAGGATGGTCTCGCTCAAGAGCTCGCGCGGCGTAGTCGGCACGAACCGATGAACGCATCACCGGCCAAACCGAACGGACGATGTGAACGGTCGCTGCAATGATCGCGATCGAAGCAAAGACCAACCGGCCGATGGTTCCCGGTGACCAAATCCATTGGTCCATCACGACCCAGGCCAGCATCGCGGCCATCGCCACCAGGACCCCGCGAAGCATTTGACGTGTCAGTTCGGCTCGCCACAGCGCGGACCGAGCCGCATCGATCCGGGTTTGGATCAACGTGTCGTAGGCCGGTTTCGCTGCGCCCGAAGGTGACCGAGATTCGGTACCGGTCGGCGATGTTTGCGAAACGGGGTTGCGGGGGGACGTAGCGACGGACAAGCGGTCTATCCAAAAACTAATCAATCAAACGCCGGAACCTGCCGATGGCGACCATAACGTTCCCGGCGAAGACAACGTCATTATTCTATTTGATCGGCGATCCGGTCACCTTGGAAGCATCTTCTGGATCTGACGAAACATTTGTTCTTTCGGGCGCTGTATGTTATTCGCACGAAGAAAGTTCGGGTCACCGGCCTTGGTTGGGTGACTTGAATCGCTCCAAACGGGGTGGCTTCGTTCGTTTACAACGATTTCGCGGGCATCAGTTTGGGTACAAACGACAGATTCGCTGGAGAGTTGTTATCGGTGAACGCTCGCTGTGAACATATTGGGGGACTTATCAGAGACGTGGATCGACGGGCGGATTCCTGACCGAAGATCTTTAGATTTGCTGCCGGCTGCTTTCAGTCGACTTTCCGATTCTGCCGCGTTGGGGCAAGATACAGACGGCGATTCGTGAGATTGACACCGTTTTCAGTCTGACGCGGCACGGATTTCAACCTCAACCTTTTCCACCTATTCCAAATCGGCCATGAGATACGCTTTTCGGCTCGCAGAACTGCTTGGGCACACCCCTGATCGGCGCAAACGCCCCGGTACGATCAAAGCGATCGTCGAACACACCGGATTGGATCGACACCAGGTTGCTTCGCTGCTCAAAAACGAAGCCAAGTACATCCCGTTAGATGCCCTGTCGCGTTTGTGCGATTACCTGATCGATCAAGGGCACGCGACGGCGGATCAATTGCCCGGTGCCTTGTTCGCAGTCAACGCAGAAAATTTCTGGGAGCAGTTGGCTCGCCGAAGCGACATCGAAATCGTCGTTGGTGTTCGACAAGGCGAAGGCAACAACTCACCCGAAAACGCCATGGTCGTTGCCAGCGACTCGGTCTTGGTTGGCGAATTGCTCAACGGCATCTCGACCCTGGGCGGTGTGGCCAAACACATCGGCGAAGGCCCTGAGTCAAACGCAACGACATCGGTGCCGATGCCCGATCGCATTCAGCAATCGTTGGTATGGAGCCCCGGCCAAGTCACGTTGGAAGACGCTCGAGCTCGTGCGACGGAAGTCTTCGAAGGATTCACCGAAGCCCAAGGCGACCGCGGAATGGTTTGCATCGGCAGTGTGAAGAGCAACCCAGCCGTCGAGCTGTTGTTCTCCGACGCGTTTGGATGCACTCCGTTTGTAACCGAAGACGACGTTGACGACGTATCGGCTCGCAGTTGCCCGTTCTTCCTTCGGTATCGTGACAGCGACCCAAAACCGGGTGCCGCTTCGGCTGGCATGCGTCTGAGCAAGAACATGGACGCACCGGAACCCGGCTTCTACTACGAAAAAGACGACGGCACTTGGGAGTACGCTGGCGGACAAGGCAAAGACACCGCGTTGGTGTTCTACCTGTTCCACGAAGCCCTCGGTCGCCTGGACATGGTGCTCAGCGGTTTCTCAGGCCGAGCCACTCGCTTGCTGGCCAAGACGCTGGCGATCCGCGGCGAAGAATTCTGGCCACCTGTCTATCACGAAGCGGGCGTCCAAGTCGGTGCGTTCTTGGTTCAGTACGACGACGCGGAATCCAAACCCAGCCGCGACGATTTGCTCTACAACACCGGCGGAGCTGCCAAGATCATGCCTCTGTCCCGCGAAGCGATCGCACGCAGAATGGCTCGCCGCTAGGATGAACCGAACCCGTACGATGGACTTCCAAGTCCGTCG
>NZ_DDGH01000109.1:77447-78306 GCF_002337565.1 Rhodopirellula sp. UBA1907
ACGATGGACTTCCAAGTCCGTCGTGCTGGCGTCTTCGACGGGCTAGGAAGCCCGTCGTACGGATTTTGACGCCTGTCGAGGGGCGTTCTTCGCCCAAGGAAACGATCGGCCGCGAACCTGAAAGCGGGTGCGGGTGTCTCCGGGGCGACTCGGGCTTTTTTAGCTCACCAGCTTTTTCAACTTGCCGGGTGCTGTTTCCCGTTGCGTTTGCGTCTGGAAAGACCAAACTGGTGGCACGAAAACCGCTGCCGGGAACTCACGTTCCGTCCGATCGCGAATCGAACGCGTTTCGGGACGTGATGAATCGCTAGCGGCTGAAGACTCGTTTCCCTCCCCACTTTGTTTCTCCGTCTCCTGACCACTCATGTTTGATTGCGTTGCACTCGTCGGTGCCACCGGTGCCGTTGGCCGAATCGTTCTGGACCAGCTCCACGCTCGCAAGTTCCCCATGCGGAAACTGCGTTTGCTTGCCTCGGCTCGCAGCGCCGGCACCCAAGTTCGTTACGGCGACGAAATGCTGACCGTCGAGCTGATGGAACCATCCGCCTTTGAAGGCGTCGACTTGGTCATCGCTAGCACGCCCGATGAGGTCTCCGCTGAGTTCACGCCTTGGGCGGTCAAAGCCGGCGCGATCGTGGTCGACGAGAGTGCGTATTGGCGGATGGACCCAACCGTCCCGTTGATCGTCCCCGAAGTGAACCCCGAAGCGGTCGATGGTCACCAAGGCGTCATCGCCAGCCCCAACTGCAGCACGACTCAGATGGTCGTTGCACTCGCTCCGCTGCACAAAGCCGTTGGCATTCGCCGGGTCATCGTCAGCACCTACCAAGCGACCAGTGGAGCTGGCTTGGCTGGCAAC
>NZ_DDGH01000109.1:78418-79097 GCF_002337565.1 Rhodopirellula sp. UBA1907
GGAATCCAGCACGCGAGCCAGCCTCGACGGGCAAGCCCATTCGCCAGAAACATTCCAACACCCAATCGGATTCAACCTGATTCCGCAGATCGGATCGGAAAAGCATCTCGGCTACACCAGCGAAGAGATGAAGATGGTGCACGAGACTCAAAAGATTCTCGGCGATGATTCCATCCAAGTCTGCCCGACCGCCGTTCGTGTGCCTGTCGCGATCGGACACAGCGAATCGATCTTGGTCGAAACCCGTGAGCCGATCACTGCCGCAAAAGCTCGCGAGCTCTGGGAAGCCGCTGATGGAATCACCGTGGTGGATGACTTGGATTCTAAGTCCTATCCCATGCCGCGTGATTGCGACGGCAAGGACGATGTCTTCATCGGTCGAATCCGCCAAGACATCAGCTCCGAAAACGGCATCGCGTTCTGGTGCGTCAGCGACAACCTTCGCAAAGGTGCCGCAACCAACGCCGTTCAAATCGCCGAGTTGTTGGCCAACAAACATCAACCCGCCGCCGGATGATGAGCTGAGCTATCGTGTCATACCCTTCTGAATGCCGGATGCGATCATGAAACAAGTCGTCACCGTCGTTTCACCGCATCTGGCCGAGAACGTTCTCGCAGCCCTTCGTCGGGCTCCGCTGGAAGGGTTGAGTGTGATGGAGGTCAAAGGCTACGGCCGCCA
>NZ_DDGH01000002.1:0-54670 GCF_002337565.1 Rhodopirellula sp. UBA1907
TCTTCTTACGAGCTATCCATCTGATATGATGACTCCCTCTTCGAAGAAACCGGAACTAAGTACAGGGGACTTTCACCCCACAAGATCACGCCCATGTTGGACGTACTGCAACGGAGACCGCGAGCTGACGTCTCTGAAGTGGTGCGTCTCTCGCGCGGTCCCGCTGAACCGTATCGTTCGTCGGCTCAAGTACGCCGCTGTCAGATGCGAAACATGACTGGAGAAAACACTGTTACTGCGATGCTCAGAGTGCGGACATGAAACGGGTACACCGGTTGCGATCGGTGGTTGTGTGGTTTTCGGCTTTAGTTCGCTGCTCACAGGATTGGGCATTGGCCTATCCGGTGTCAAAACTTGGTGGTGGCTACTAATCGCGCCGATAGCTTGGTTCCTGCTTTCGTACCTAATTTGGAATTTGCCTCTATGGATTCCCCAACTGATTGCGAGATTCCGACGATGCGAAAAATGTGGCAAACGGTCGTGGCGATCAGCGAGGTACGGTGGCTTTGGTTTGTAGACTCCTGCGACTTCTTGCCATACCCTTCAATGAGCGTCTCACGCAATTAGTTCGCACCGAAACGAAGCACCCCATCACGAAGAAGACCGCCGACGCACCATGCGATGAACCGAAGTCGCGGAGTCGTCGTTTTTGACAATGGAAAATCAATCGCCGCGACTCGGTTATCGCGGACGTTCGTCGATCTGTCTTCAATCGAATCGCAATTCCTGAGATGCTTCACACGTCCAACGCTTGGTTGCGCCAACATGAACCTCGCTAGTCAAATATTGCCTTCAACCACGTTTGCGTTCTGGATTCGATATGGGATTGTACTCCTCTTAGCCATCCTGGCCTGGAACAAGATGCGAACGCCCTTAGTCGCATGCACGGCCATGAGCGTCTGCATTGCGGGACTTGCGGCAAGCTATTGCCAGAGCGAGTACACGGCAATGTTGATATTGCTAGTCGGACTGACGCTCGGACTGGCTGCTGGCCTGTTCGCTGACACGTTTTCGACACACGACCGGAGAATGCAATGCGCAATCGAGCGGATGTACGCGAGTAAGTATGTCTGTCCACAATGCGATCACGGATTCACATCCACTCAGCTGACCGGCCAATGCCCGCGATGCGAATGCCGCTTTCCCAAGCCCGAGCAACCGAAATGCTCAAATTGGCAAACTAAACGGTCAGCAAAGTATCAACCTGGAAATGACGACGAACCATGAATTGCACGGGAGAACGGGTGGTCCGTTTTCTCGTATGCTTGCAAGTCTTCTGTCCGTCCCCCGTGATGACCGCCGTTCGCCACCTGAAATCTCATGAGCTCGAACCCGCAACACTCCATTGAGAGACTTCTGTCAACATTCAACTCGAAAGACGAGACCGCAATAGCTATTGCGAGGCTGGTGCTTCACTATTACCGCGACATCAGCTTGGTAAACAGAAAATATCCCAGCGGAGACGAAGCCTCATTTTGGTCCTCGTTGTCGGAGAAAGAAACCATTTACCGCCGCTATTGGCTGGGCACTGTCGGAGACCGTTGGAAACCAGCAACACACGGTGAAACCGATGACTATGACTTAGAGCGGTTAAAAGCTATTACGGTCATGTCAGATCTTAACGATCGCTACTTGGTTCGAATCAGTTTTAAAGATCCACCAACCGAGCTTAACAATCACGATGTGGTTTATCTGTTAGACAGAGATAAATCAAGTGAGAACGGTACGTTTCGGATTGCGTGGGAATACACTGATCTGAATGAATCCGCTGGATAACTATTGTCGCTTAATGCCCAGGATAATATCAACGCATTGACGTCGACTGGCATATCGACTTACGATTATGGCGAACAATGCGATGCACTGAAGTCGCGGTTAGGCCGCTTCCTGACGGTGAGTTTTTTGGCCGCGACATCGGTCATCGCGGTCGCTACCCAGTGAACAACAGGAAGCTTTCACGCATGCGATCTCTCCCAAAAACCATTTCGTCGCTCGCGTTTCTAGCGATAATGACTTGTGGTTGCGGAGAATCTTCGGGACCGGTTGAGACAAGCCAAATTCCGCAGAATCAGCGACCGTCAAAGGCCCCGGAGCAATCCGGAGCACAGCTGACGGTTAGACGCAATCTGGACGCCGAGACTATCCTCGCGGACCTAGGATTGGACGCATGGGCTTTCGAAGTGACTGGCGTACCTTGGACGTGGGAAGTAACGATTTCCCATCGGCCAAAAGGAAAAAATCGGAGGAGTCGAATTGTCTTTCAACGAAACTACTTAGAATCCTCGCAGTCATTTTACACGAAGAACCGTTCGGCGGACTCGAGCAAGGACGCGTTCGGCTCCCTTGTCCTCCTTTTGCCTGACCCCGTATCTCCGGAGGAGCAGTTTGAGGAGGATCTAATCATCACGACGAAACTGGGGTATGATCCGACAAGTGGCAGAGGGATAGGTCGTAGAGCCGTCAGGGAAACAATACGGAAGCCAATCAAGGAGATCTATCCTGCTAGCGTTGGCTCCTACACATCAAGAAGCGAAAACCCGGGTGCATCCCGAAGCTTTGCAAAGATTTCCGAGGGCGAAACCGTAACACTCATCGACGAGACTCGCGATTTTGAACACTTGGACAACCGATTGCCATCCGACCAGCGCGAGACCATTCGCATTCAGTTAAGCGTCACCGCAATCGCGATGGAATGACTACCGCTGACGAAAGGGAGTGTGGTGCGCGGTATCTCCCCCAGAGCTCAAGCTATAGTCTTCGTGGGTCGCTACGGAGCCTTCAGCAATCGATCGATGGGGCCCTCTGCTGACTTCTCTTTGCACGGGCATACGTTGCCGCATTCCGCCCCGCCTTTCGGGCAAGTCCTACTCACGGGTACGCATCGAGATCTCCCCAAATAAGGGACGTCCTTGATCGCTCAAGGACACGCGATTTGTTCCCGCCCAAGTGCTGATCTACCTACGCTCAGCACTCCTTCAAGGCATCCGCCGGACTTCCGGTTCGGCTTCTCAGTCAGCAGCCCACCGCGATCCAATGGATCGCTCCGCGACAGGGATGCATCTATTCCGCAGTCCCTTTGATTGCTTGGGTTGCCTGCTGTTCCTGCCCGGTTGCCCCTAACGAATCGAAAACCAGCTTTTGGCGGGCAAAAGTTGCGTTCACCCAGGGAACACTGGTTCGCAAACGCACAAAATGCTTGACATCAGCGTGCTGCACCACCACGTTAGGTGAGGGAAGCGCAACCAGCGATAAGTCCCTTCCAACCGGCGATAAATCCGAGACTACGAACCCGAGACTGGACAACGCAGCCGGCGAGAAAACCCTTCCATCCGACTTATCTCCGGACAAACCGGGGACAATCATATCGTTCGTCGAGCAGACTCACGTGACGCCAACGATCCTCATCAATAACGTTGCTTTGAATCTAGATCCATATTTGCCGCCCAATGATCCTGCGAAACCGGTGGAGCCCCAGTGGCTTCGCCGTGGTTGGAATACTGTGCTGCTTGGTGTGTTTTCCTTTTTCTGCGTCTTCTCCTATCCAGCGTTACGCCTTTACGTCGGTGAACTCTCACCGCAATCAACCCAGAGTGATTGGTTGATAGCTTGTAGCGATGTCACTTACATCGGGCATGGCGTGATTTCGGTTGGGATGTTCTTGCTTACGCTGGGCACATATTTTTCATGCGACCGCGGCTACGCCTGGCGAATCGCATACGTTTGCGTTTCCCTGTTGTTCGTTTGTGATCCATACCTACTTCGTCCGACGCAGGAGGGAGTGATTTCGGCGACGATCTATGCGCTAATGGTTCTTCCCGTCCCAGTGTTTGGATTAGGGTGGCTTGCGATGGTAAGGGTTGGATACATTAGAATCAGGAGCGGAAGAAATGCCGGTGCCGCGTGAATTTGCTTCCATAATCAGACGGTGTTTATTCCGATGTACGCATTTCCGCACTATGACAACGCCGACGAACCTTCCGATGCACCCGAGTCGCCGAGCCGGACGTTTTGACAATGGAAGATCTCTCGTGGCGACCGGGTGGTCGCAACCGTTCTGTGCTTAGATCCGAGTTTGAAAAATGCGTCATCTACTTTACACGGTAATTCTCTCTGCTCTCTGCGTCGGCATCCTCGCTGCCCAATCGCCGGAAAACGAACTCCAACAGCTTCAGCGTGAGTACGCTTCGAGCACGGAGGCGTGGCAGATGCAATATAATGGCGTCAAGACTGAGGATGGTTCGATCGCTCGTTATCGGGAATGGCCCGGCTGGTCATTCGCTCCGAAATTCATTTCCTTCGCGGAGGAAGCTGGATCGAGCCAGGATGGATTCGACGCACTCTTGGAAGTGCTGAAGATGGGGGACTCGGTTGGTCAATTTGATCAAGATTTGTTTGACCACTATGAACACGCTATCAAATTGATCCTGGAGAAACACCGTGATAAAGAACTGCGTACTCTCTGTGCCAAGGTACGGGTATCAAAGCAGTCAGAGAGCCTTTTGCGGACTCTGATGGCCGAAGGCGATTCAAAGGAGCTTCGTGCAGAAGCGTGCTTCCGCCTTGGACGACTCCTGTCGCAAAAACGCGAGATGTGCCTCCCTTCTTCTTGGGCGAAACGTCCAAGCGTTGGCTCCTTTGGCAAATACGCTGACTCGCGTGTGAGGAAGAACCTCGACCAGTTTCTTGCGAATCAAGACATCGAACAACTACAATCTGAGGCGATTAGATGCTTTGAATTGGTCGCCTCAGACTATCCAGACGTACTTTCAACGCGGGGCGACGAGAAGTTGAGCGTGCGCGCTCGTCGAGAAATTTTCGAGTTAGAACACTTGGCAATTGGTGTAGCGGCTCCTGATATTGTAGGGGCTGACATTGATGGCAAGCAAATGCGATTAAGCGATAATCGCGGCAAGGTTGTGCTGCTAGTTTTCTGGGCGTCTTGGTGCGGTCCCTGCATCGGGGACATTCCACACGAAAAAGAGCTTTATGCAAAATTTGCGGATCGACCATTTGTAATTGTCGGCGTAAATGCGGACGACACCTTAAAGTCTGCCCAGCTTTCAGTTAGCGAGAACGCGATTCCCTGGCGGTCATTCTGGAATGGCCCCGATGGCATCGACGGCCCCATTACAACTAATTGGAATGTTCGAGCCTGGCCAACCGTCTATGTCCTGGATTCCGAGGGAACAATTCGGTTCAAACATCTTCGCCGTGAGAGTCTCGATGGACCTCTCGATCAACTACTAAATGAAACTGAGTTGAAAATATCCAGGCAGAGGTAGACGCACAGTACCATCGCGTGCACCCGAGTACGCGAGTCGGGCGGTCTTGAAGTTCAATGTCTCTCGCGCGTACCGGGTGACGCGTGACGTTTTCCAACTAGAACCGAACGGCTGCAAACCCAGAGAGAGTCACTATGAATCCATTCAAAACTCGCCTGCAAGCAATCGCATTCGTCTGCGTGGGCGTTACCGTCGTTCTTGCATGTGTGGCCTCGATAGCTGTTGCTGACGCCTTCATGCCGGAAAATGTTGCAGGACAAAAGGGCGTTGTGACCTTTTACCGCACATTTACACCGATGATCGTCGTTTGGTCTGTGCTTGCCTCGTGGGCCTACTTCAACATGCCACCGCGTTCTTGCTGTGATGAGCTGCCCACCGACAACGATGGGGATATTGCCAGTGGTAGCACTCTACCAAAAGTTTGATCTGCCACATTTTCTATTGCGTTGTCTCACCGCACATGCAATTGGATTACCAATCCGTGAACCGGCGCACTCAATCACGCGGCAACTGAAATCAAAGCCTTCCGTTCGTGCCCGGTTAAGACAGGCGTTCCCCGACTGAAATATGCTGATGGTTGAAACCAACCCTTACGAAACGCCATTCCAGGTGGAATCAACGACTGGTCTTCGGCTTAATCGCGAGCGTCAAGACGCTAGCCCCACTGCCCGACGTGATAGTACTCGTGTCATACCCGCAGTGGTTTGCTTGATTCTCGGCTATTCATTGGTTGGAATGTCGCTCCTTTGGATTTACACGACTTGGAACACGGCGTTCGGCTCGGATCATGACTTTCTATCCCGATTGATTACGCCGGCAGTAGCCGTTGGCATGGCGTCCGGTGGGGGCTTGCTTTTTCTTGCATTTCGCCGATGGCTGCGTGGGTGGTGGCGTTCGGCTATCCTCACGTCCCTTCTTGGATGTTTTTTGGGCTATGGCGCATTCCGAATCGCGATCCATCTCCTGTCTTGAGCGTGGCACTCGGATCATCCACCCATGAACTGGAGCGGCGAAATTGGGCGGTTTTGAAATGGACAATCTTTCTTCAACGCCCGGTTACGGCCGCCGCTCTGCTGATTGAAGGCACCACAACGCAGTATCTCTTCTTACAAGGACACCTAATGAGACTTTCACGACTGTTGATTCTGTCCGCTTTCGGTGGACTCGCCAGTTTCTCACTGTTGCAAATAGCAGCAAGTCACCTGCCATCATCTTTCATCGCTGACACCGTCGATAGCTTAGGGATGCTTTACGGAGCAATGATATTTGGGGCAGGCCTGTTCGCAATTCTTGCCGCGTTCATGAACGACTTATGGAACTCACCAGGAAGCCGAATCCTGAGGACACGGTGGATCGTCTTCTTGCCCGCACTGATCGGCCTGGTTGGTGTCCTACACGGCTACCTTAGCATGGCTTCCTATTATGCGGCACTTCCCGAGGATATCGCTGTTCCTCACAACACCGCATGGGCTACAGTGACGGTTGGGTCGCTCTTTACGATCGCGGCTACTGCAATCATGTTCACGGGCCGACACGCGAACCAGGACTCAAGCTCGCTCACCAAGGCCCTGCTTAGCGAAAAAGCAGAACAATGACATGCACGGGAGCACGGGTTGTGGCGTTTTTCGCAATGGATCGTCAGCTCGCCGTGCCCCGTGATGCCTAACGCTCTGGTGACTGGAGTTGAATACGTAATGCGACCGAAATTCTCCCTCCGCTTTCTACTCCTGGGAACAGCCTGTATTGCGTTCGCCATCAGCCTTGGGCAATTTTTGGCTTTGACCGGCACGCTCGCAATTCCTGTAGCCGCGTTCGCGAGCCTCCTGTGCCTCGGCCCGTTGTTGCTTAAACGCGATCACAAAGTTGCAAGATTGCTGTTGCCGTGTGTCGTATCGATTCAACTGGCTTTCGTGTTTCTCGTTCTGAGCCTTGGCCCCATCTGTTCTGCGATGGTCCATTTTCGCGTCGACGAGAAGACATCCCCTTCGACGACAAACGTCTTTCGATTCGTTTATCATCCAATCAGCAACGCCTACTGTTTCGCCCCGGAGCCTGTAAGGTCCATCGGCATGCGTTACCTCGCATTTTGGTTTCCAAAGGACACGACTCTCAAAGATGCCGGATTTCGCATCCAGTGGAAGACAGAAACAGGCTGGCAGTTTGTAAAGGCGAGCAGAACAAAGACATTCACGGACGAATGGCGCGAGGTGCTCGCTCGAACGGACAACTCACTCTCCGTCCCCCGTGGTGCTTGACGTTCCTCGAACAGAGACGTTTGCGAACACATCAAGATTCACCATTCGATATGCAGGTTGCTAAAAATGCCGAAACACACCACTTCCATGTTTTCCGGATTGCTTGTTCTTGCATCCGTTCTTTGCTCGCCCGCCACTTACGCTGACGAGCCAAGTGCTTCGATCGATCCTCAGCAAAGCGAGGGAGTCATTCGCTTCGAGTTTTCGGGATCGTACAACGTGGTCATCGACGGTGCGACCGTAGCGACGGGACAGGGCACAACCACGGTCGAGCTGAGTCAATCATTTGTGTACCGATTGTTTCATGATTTTCAAAAAACGCTTCAGGACTCGAATATTGTCGGGGACGACGTAGCCAAAGGTATCTCGTCACTCCCGTCTACCATTCGTTCGGCAAACGAGACACTCAAATTGTTGTCGGATCCCGAAACGCAAGAAGCGCTCAGGCAGGTCGAGTCCATGCTTCGTTTGCTTCCGAGAACGACTGCCCCAAAGGAAATGTCGACCGACTCTGATTCTGACCAGAATTGAGCTACTTGAGATCGAAGGGGACGGGGGCATTGCCATTTCTATTCGCTCACTCATGCCCCGCTCCCTTTTGATTGCTCCACGTCATTTCCGATCGCCGATGAACATCCAAATGAATGATCGACGCAAACTCATTCTCATTGCCGCCACCAGCTTCGCTTGCGGCTTTATGGCGTGTGGTTTGCTCTGGAAGGGTTTGCCTCTGGCCGACCGTCACACCTTTCACGAGGTGACCGTTCAGTACACGGTCGACGATGGTCTCGGTGGCGTGTCGACGTTCAGTGACCTGGAGGTTGAGTCGGCGGTCCTCGGCTCGGACTATCTCACCATCGCGCACGTTGACGGGCAAGTCGAAGGCATCCCCATCGAGCGAGTCGTCCGCTTCAGTTGCCAGCCCTGACCGGGCCGAGATGAGGCCATCTGCGAACGGCGATCAGTAGCCGCTTCCTCACCGGCGATGGATGCGTTCACCGTGATTCGGTGCTTCTTCCGTTTTTACCGACACCCGACTCGCTCAATCGCTGTACTCTGGCGGGGGAGATTCGATTGCCTTCGGTCAGCAAGCGATTTGTATTTCAAGCAGTCTGACAAAATCAAACAGAACAGCATTCATTCTTGTTTTGGCCCGTCCGTTTAAGGCCTCCGTCCCTTGGATCGCTCAAGATCGATCCCTACGTGTACCGCGACTTGGTTGTGAACCCAACGTCGCCGGACGTCGATTTCGACTCCGCCAATCCGGGCTACACCTTCCCTGAGTGAAGCGTTCGATATCGCTATTCTTGGCACGATGAGGTGGATGAGTTTGGCCTTTGGCCAAAGCGTGCGGGTGGCGCGGCACAAGACCAGGGGCGTTGCCCGCTGGCTATGTTGAGCTTGGCCTTTGGCCAAGGTGGAGGACTACTAGCCAACGGCCAGTTTCATCGAAGGCAGGGGGCACCGCCACCGATCTCTACCGCTCAAAAACAAAGGGCAACGCGAGTGATTCAAGTGTTTCTGTAGAGATCCGTCAAAAACGTTGGCAGCTCTAAGCACGTGAGCGGGAGTCTTTGGGCTTGATCACGTAGCGGGGTCTCTCCGAGATGCTGCAATTTGCGAGTCTCAGAGAGACTCGCCTACGTGAGGTTCTACCCGATCATTCCTGCCGACCTGCTTAGTAGAGCCTCGAGACAGATTTGCCTGCGGTAGACGCAGAAGACAGTCAGAGCCTGCAAAGGGGCAGGCTCCTATGAGTTCTCGTTGATGCTTGCAATCCGGTCTCAGCTCACCTGGGGACCAAGCCATCTCGAGCCGACGAAGCGGGCGGACTGCATCACGCTCTGAACCGTGAAAGCATGCGAGCGAAAATTTTGTGAGCAGCGTTGCGGTTGACGTGGACAGTGGTGGGCGAGTTGGCTGGAAGGTTGGATTGGCTTGCATTTTGGCGTGACAACCGGGCCTAACGGCCGTCGGCTGAAGTGAACGGGTTTTGTGAGCCGGCGTCTTCGGCAAATCTGAAAACAGCCTGTAGCGTCCTAGCCACATTCTGAATCGTTCCGTCGCCCGGCGGCTGCCATCGCAACGATCGATGCCGTTCAGGTGTGCGGGAACGAGAGACCTACAGGCTGAATCAAAACAGCTCGATCGCTGCGATGGTTTTGGCGACTTCTTCGATCGTTCCTGATGCATCGATGACGTGTGTGCGACCACCGGCGTTGGGCAATTCGTCCAAGAAGGCTTGGCGGACCTTGGCCATGTAATCGACGCCTCGTGATTCCATTCGATCGGCTTCGCCACCGACTCGTTGCATCGAGATTTCAGCGGGTAGGTCCAGCAACAGCGTCACGTCCGGCTGAACCCCGCCGCACGCGAGTCGCCCAAGGTGCCACAACGTCTGCGCGTCGACTTCTCCGCCGACGCTTTGATAGACCACGTTGGCCAAAAGGAAACGATCGCTGATCACCGTGACTCCATCGGCGAGGGCCGATCGCAAGGTAGATTCAATCATCTCGCAGCGACTGGCCATGAACAGCATCGCCTCCGTCCGACGATGCATTTCCAAATCGCTGTCCAGCAACATCGCTCGCAGCTTCATGCCCAGATCGGTCGAACCGGGGTCTCGCACGCAGAGAACGTTGCGGCCTTCGGATCTTAGACGCTCAGCCAAAATTTCGATCTGAGATGATTTCCCAACACCGTCGATTCCATCCAGCGTGATCAATCGGCCGGGATACGGGTGAGCGATCGGCGAAGGTGCCGTTTGGGGCATGTCTGTTTTGCCAGGATCGGGCGACATCAAAAGGTCCCCGTCGAATAGGCGTCGGGTTTGCCGATGACCGGCATGTGAGCGTATTCCGACACCAGCCAACCACCATGGGCTGCATTGGGGTCACCGCTCTTTTCGAACGTCAGCATCAGCCGTCGTGGGATCGAAACGTTCTTGATCGATCCGCGTTTTTCGCTGACGGTTACCTTCACCGTCATGTCCACATTCGCTTGTGGCGGAACGGATCCCTGAACCATTTTGATGGAACGAATGTTGCCCACCTTGGCGACTTCAAATTCGTAGCGTTGAAGTTCGTTTCCGGCTTGTGATTTGGTTTGGTCGGCACCAATCAGCTCCACCACATCGTCATACCGCTCCTCTTCGACGGCTTTGGCGATGTCGTAAATCAAAGTCTCGATCCGTTCCTCATCGGTCACCCAGTTTCCCGCGATCACCCAAGCGACGGGAATCAACGCGGCACAAATCAAACCGGTGATGACCAACGCCTTTTTGCCGGTCTGCAACCAACTGTAGATCAATGCCGCGGCCAAAACCCCCAGCATGATCGAAACCACGAGCGGTTGTTCAGCAAGGAGTTGAGTCATCGCAATTGCCAGAAAAGAGGAGGAGAGCGGTCTGGTTGCGTTTCGCTGGGGTCTCCCAAGGAACCGCGATTCGATACGATAACCGCATTCGATCTCAGCGCCGCGTGGGTCGCTTTCATCCAATCGGTCATCCCGTTCATTTTAGCCACTTGTTCCATGAAACGTGTTTCGTTGCCAGTCGTCTCAGCCCAGGATTACCGCGGCGCTGTCGAAGGCGAATTGTGGGAGTTGAGACCTGCCGCGGTGGCGGGGTCGTTCTCGGCTCGTTCACAACCTGTCAATGGTTCGCCCGAGGCGATCGCGAAACTGGCTGAGAGCATGCTGCAGACGCCGGTGGATTTCCCAACCGTCGTCGAAGCCATTGTCCCCGGTGACCATGTGGCTTTGGCCGTCGACCCCAACGTGCCGCGAGTCTCGGACGTCTTGCAAGGCGTGCTTTCGATGCTGGCCAAGGCCAACGCGGGGAAGGTCAGCGTGGTGCTGTGGCATGAAGCCGACGAATCTTTGGCATCGCAACTACAAGAAGAACTCGAGGCGGTGCAGAACTGCCAGGAAACACTGAAGCCAATGAAGGTGGAAGTCGTTCGCCATGAACCGCATCGCCGCGAAAGCCTGCGTTACATCGTTGCCGACGAAAACGCCGAAGCGGTCTATTTAGCAAAGGACTTGGTCGACGCTGATTTCACGTTGCCGATCCTTTCGGCTCGAGCTCGCGATGCGATCAATAACGTTGACCCAACTGGAATTTTCCCGCTGTTCGCCGATGCCGCGACCCAGCACCGCTATCAAACGGGTGCGACAACCGAACCATCCGAAGCGTCTTGGTTGTTGGGTGTGCAAGTCATGATGCTGGTTTCCGCGGATGCCGCCGGCGAACTTGGTCGATTGATCGCGGGAACGCCCGATGCCTTGCGTCATGAGTTGACCAACTTGTACGCCAGTGGCGAAACGGCCGACCAAGAATCTTGGGACAGCGAAGAATCCGCGAGCACTTCTGCCGCCATCAGCGAGACCGTACCGACCGCTGAAATGGTTGTCGCCGCTCTGGACGGAGATGAAACCTCGCAGACTTGGGCGAACCTGGCACGCGCCGCGATCGCTGCTGGACGTCACGTCACGCCGGGCGGAACGATCGTCATTTGGTCTCAGGTCAACACATCCCCCAGCCCAGTTTGGTTACGAGAACTTGGGCAGCCACCGATCGGGATCGAGTCAAACGAGGAGGAAGTGGAATCCGATGATGCGGATCCGCGACCAAACGCGTCAGACGATTTGGACCAAGACACAGCGTTCAAGAACTGGGATGCAGCAACGCCCTTGGCACGTCAGTGGAATCAATTGATCGCCGATGGACACGTGCTGCTGCACTGCCAACTAGACGACGACGTGGTCGAGTCACTTGGGATGGGTGTGATTCACTCGATCGAAGAACTTAGGACTCTCGGAACGCGTCTCAGCGGTGCTGGGGTTTTGCGAGCGGCGCACTACCACACCGAATCCATCGTCGCCTTCTCCATGACCGATGAGGAGGTCGAACCATGAAGAAAAAACCCAGCGCAGCAACCGTCAAGAAATCTGCGAAGAAGTCCGCTTCGCGAAAATCGGCGAAGAAGTCTTCTCGCAAATCAACTCGCGCGTCTCATCCCGCGGCACACCCGACAAGCAAGAGCAGCGTCGGAAAATCACCCACCAAGAAAGCGAAGAAATCAGCGAAGAAGAAGGCAAAGAAATCCGCTGTCAAAAGTGTTCGCAAGAAGAGCACCGCACCGCCAAAGCGTTCGCAAGAACCGATTGAAAAGGCGTTTCGGTATTGCCCGTCGTGCCAAACACCCAACGACAATCCCGGCGAGATCCCGTTTCGATGCGATGAGTGCGGTTTCGCATTCTTCTTTGGCCCCGTTGCTGCCGTTGGTGGATTGATCGTCAACGAAGATCAAGAACTGCTGCTCGTCCGCCGGGCCCGCGACCCTGGCAAAGGCCAATGGGGATTGCCAGGTGGCTTCGTCGATCGAGGCGAGTCCATCGAAGAGGCGCTGCGTCGTGAAGTCACCGAAGAAACCCAGCTCAAAGTGACTGAACTGTCGCTGTTGACCACTGGACCGAACAATTACACCTACGCTGGCGTGACCGCTGACGTGATTGATTTGTTCTTTGTTTGCAAAGTGCCAAAGAATTCAAAGATTGAATTGGAACCAAGCGAACTGAGTGAGTTCAAATGGTGCGTTCCGACCAAACGCGAACTGAATAACATGGCATTTCCATCCAATCGAATCGCGGTGGAACAATGGCTTCAAGAACGAAAGAAGACCTCCAAATGAATTCTGCGATTCCCACCGAGCGTTCAGCGCACGCGTCCAACCGATCCACAACGTCTCGCTGGGGAATCGTGTTGATGGCCGGAGCAATGTTGATCTTCGCTTTTGCAGCAACCGAAGGTTGCACCAATTCAGCCGGCAAAGCGAAGAGCAACAAGCTGCAAGTTCTCGCGACGACGGCGATGGTTGGGGATGTCGTGAAAGCCGTCGGAGGCGACAAGATCGAAGTCACCGTGTTGCTTGGTCCCGGTGTTGACCCACACCTCTACAAGACGACTCGCGATGACGTTGCTCAGATCATCGACGCGGACGTGGTGTTTTATTCGGGGCTGATGCTCGAAGGCAAAATGTCCGACGCGTTCGCGAAGGTCGGAAAGTCAAAACCAGTGATCGCTGTGACCGAAGACTTGGATGAGAGCAGACTCCTTTCGGATTCTGAACAATCAGGCCACCCCGATCCGCATGTTTGGTTCGACGTTGAACTTTGGTCGCTCACGGCTGACAAAGTCGCGACTGTCTTGGGGGAGGAATTGCCCGATTATCAAGCCACCTTCCAAGCCAATTCGGAGAAGTATCAAGCAGAACTGCAGTTGCTGGCTGAGGATGCCAAAGCCGCCCTCGCGACCATCCCGGAAGACCAACGAATCTTGATCACCTCGCACGATGCATTCGGCTACCTCGGCCGGGCGTACGGGATTGAGGTGCTGGGTGTGCAGGGAATTTCGACCGATTCCGAAGCTGGATTGCAACGCATCAATCAACTGGTCGATTTGATCGTTGAAAAGAAGGTTCCTGCCGTCTTTATCGAAACGAGCGTCAACGGCAAAAGCATCCAAGCATTGATCGACGGAGCCAATTCGCGTGGGCACTCGGTCAAGATTGGCGGCGAACTATTCTCGGATGCCGCCGGTGAAGAGGGAACGTACGAAGGCACCTACCTGGGAATGATCGATCACAATGTGACCTTGATCACTCGAGCTCTGGGAGGTGAAGCCCCGGAAAACGGATTGCGAGGCAAACTGAGCATGGACGCGGATACGACCAACGAATCTTCCAACGTCCCGAATTAGATTTCGTCCTAGCGCCTGTTGATTTAATGAGCCGCACCGCGTTAGGAACCATTCGAAAACAACTTCGGGATTTAAAAAGTAGCGGAAGGGCGCGAGCCCTCCGGTGACACACCGGGCGGCTCGCGCCGCACCGCTAAAGCCGAACTTGATTCCGAACGGTTCCTTAGCAACGGTTAACCAGAAGCCAACCGGGGCTAACGCCCATCGGCTAACTGTTGTCATTCGGTATACAACTAAATCAACAGCCCGCTATTCCAGCCCCCCAGTGTTAGTCCATGAGTTCGTCCGCCCCCCCCGCCGATTCCTTTGTTTCGAACAAACCCGCCGGATCAACCGGCGACGGGGAAGGGTCGTCATCCATTGCGTTGAAGGTTGACGATCTAACGGTGGCCTATCATCGCAAACCAGTCATCTGGGACGTCGAACTGGAAATTCCGGCTGGCAATTTGGTCGGCATCGTCGGACCCAACGGAGCCGGCAAGAGCACGCTTCTCAAAGCCGCCATGGATTTGATTCCTCGAGCCTCGGGCCGAGTCGAGGTCTTTGGAGAACCCTACGCCAAATCCCGCGGCCGAGTTGGTTACGTCCCACAACGCGAGAGCGTGGACTGGGACTTTCCGGTGGATGCACTCGATGTGGTGACGATGGGTTTGTACCGACGTTTGGGTTGGTGCATGCCGGTTCGCAAAAAGCATCGCGACTTGGCTCGGGAAGCACTGGCGAGGGTCGGCATCGCTGACTTGGCTCACCGTCAGATCAGCCAACTGTCCGGTGGCCAACAACAACGCACCTTCTTGGCGCGAGCACTTGTCCAAAACGCGGACTTGTACTTGATGGATGAACCGCTTGCCGCCGTTGATGCGGCAACAGAGGCGGCGATCATTGATCTGCTACGTCAGATGCGTGCCGATGGCAAAACCGCTGTCGTCATTCATCACGATTTGCAATCGGTACCGGACTACTTTGACTACGTCGTGTTGCTGAACATGCGAGTCGTTGCGTCAGGCAAAACCGAAGATGTCTTCACCAGCGAAAACCTGCAGAAGACTTATGGCGGCCGTCTGACTTTGTTGGACGAAGCGACCGAAGCGATGCGTCGTCGGGAACGTTCGATCTGATGACCGAGCAACTTTGGCGGGTGATCAGTCTGCAGGATCACAACACACGAGTCGTGATATTTGGGGCCGCAATGCTGGGGCTCGCCGCTGGACTGGTCGGTTGCTTCACGTTGCTTCGTCGCCGAGCGTTGGTGGGTGACGCTCTCGCGCACGCTGCGCTGCCCGGTATTGCGATCGCTTTCCTTTGGGTGACCGCGATGGGCGGCGATGGTCGTTCTTTGCCGGTCCTGTTGGCCGGAGCCACCGTCTCGGGAATGTTTGGGATCGCGTCCATTCTGATCATCCGTCGTGGCACTCGCATCAAAGAGGACGCTGCGTTGGGGATCGTGCTGAGTGTTTTCTTCGGACTGGGCTTGGAGTTGCTCGGCATCGCCCAACAGATGAAGAACGGCAACAAAGCTGGGCTGGAATCGTTCATCTATGGCAAGACCGCTTCGATGGTCGCGAGCGACGCGTGGTTGATCGCGATCGCATCGTTGATCTGTGTGGTGATCTGCGTGGGGCTGTTCAAGGAATTCAAACTGCTCTGTTTTGACGAGGCCTTCGCTGGCTCGCGAGGCTACCCGGTCGTGTTGCTCGACGCGGCACTGATGAGCGTGGTGGTGGTGATCACGATCATCGGTCTGCAGGCGGTCGGCCTGGTTTTGGTGATCGCGTTGTTGGTCATCCCCGCCGCATCGGCTCGGTTTTGGACGGACCGATTGGTTTGGATGATGGTGCTCTCGTCAGCGATCGGAATGGTGGGTTGTTTGGTGGGAGCCGCCGCCAGCGCGATGCTGCCAAGACTGCCGAGCGGAGCGATGATTGTGCTGACAACCGGCGTGGGTTTTCTCATCAGCTTCTTTGTCGGTGCCCGGCGTGGTTTGCTAATTCGAATGTGGCGTCGTCGGTCGCTCAATGCCAGCATCGATCGTCAGCACCTGCTGCGAGAACTCTACGAATTGTTCGAAACCGATCCGAGTCGGCTGTCGGTCTCTTGGGATGAACTGGTGCAAGCCCGCAGTTGGTCGAACAAACGATTGCGTAAAATTTTGGAACAGGCATCCAGCGACGGATGGATCAGCGAAAACATCACGAAGATGGAGTTCGCCCTCACCAAACGAGGTGAATCGGAAGCTCGCCGGCTGACACGGCGTCACCGATTGTGGGAACTGTATTTGATTCACCATGCCGACATCGCTCCCCAACGAGTCGACCGGGATGCTGATGCGATTGAACACGTGCTGGAACCTGAAACGGTTGCTGAACTCGAATCGCTGCTCAACGCGGAATTGGGGGAACGTCGCATGCCGACCGACCCGCACGCTTCATCCACCGAAGGAGTCGAAGCATGATCGGGTTGGCAGAGACCGAACCATTTTGGATGGTCGAATGGAACTGGGCCTTGGACGGTTGGATCGTCGCGGCAGGAATGCTGTGTGCGGTCGCTTCATCGCTGCTTGGTTGCTTTTTAGTGCTACGCCGCATGAGCCTGCTTGGCGATGCGATCAGTCACGCGGTGTTGCCTGGTTTGGCCGCCGCATTTCTCATCTCGGGCAGTCGAAGCAGCGGCTGGATGTTCCTCGGTGCTGTCATCGTGGGTGTTCTCACCGCACTGCTATCAGACTGGATCCACGTTCGCGGTGAAGTCGACGAGGGCGCCTCCATGGGCGTCGTCTTCACCACGTTGTTCGCCGCCGGCTTGGTGATGATTGTGTTGGCGGCTGACAAAGTGGATCTTGATCCCGGATGCGTGCTCTACGGTGCGATTGAATCCACGCCACTGGATACTTGGGCGGTCCCCATTCCGATTCTCGGTTCGACCGACGTCCCTCGCGTCGTTGTGGTTCTATCGATCGTGACTCTGATCAACGCGGCGTTCGTCATCTTGTTCTTCAAGGAACTGAAGATGGCGACCTTCGACGCTGAACTGGCCACATCCAGCGGATTCTCGGCCAAAGCGATTCACTATGTATTGATGACCTTGGTCGCCGTCACGGCCGTTGCCAGTTTCGAAAGCGTGGGCAATATATTGGTGGTTGCCATGCTGGTGGTTCCCGCCGCGACCGCTTATTTGCTGACCGATCGCTTGGGCATGATGATCGTGCTGGCGTGCGTGATAGGCGCCGCCTGCGCTTGGGCCGGTCATGTCGCCGCCGTCGAGATCCCAACATGGTTCGGGTTTCGCAGCACGACCACCGCCGGCATGATGGCGGTTGCCACCGGATTCGCATTCACGCTGGCTGTCGTTGCATCACCTCGTCGTGGATTGATACCACAGTTGTGCCGCAAGCATTGGCTGCGGTGGACCATTTTGACCGACGACGTGCTGGCGTTACTCTACCGAATGGAAGAAAAGACGTTGGACGAGCGGCCGATCGCCGACGCAATGGCAATGCAAGCCGACCTGGATGCGTGGATGGCTGATGTGTTGCTGACCAACCGTTTCGCAATCAAATCAGCGGTCAAGTATCACGCATGGCGAGGCCGCATCGAAACGACTCAAGCGGAAGCTTCGACTTCGACGAGCACTGCCAATGTCGAAAATCAATCGGAAACGCTTGTCCCAAAGTTGACCGATGTTGGCCGAACCGAAGCGGAATCACTGGTTCGCTCGCACCGTTTGTGGGAACAGTATTTGGTCACTCGCGTGGATCTGGAAGGCAGCCGGATTCACCAGAAAGCACACCAGCTCGAGCACTTCACGGATCGTCAATTGCAGGACCAACTCGATCACCAAACGGATTCACCAGAGAAAGACCCGCACGGCAGCCCCATCCCCTCGGCAAGTGACAAACAATCATGAGCGCCAGTCTGGAATCCAACCCTCCCGCGTCGGACGAGCCCTCTCGCAGCACCAGCACGCTTGTGACGGCGATGTTGGCAGCGGCACTTTTTGCGTTGACCATGATCGCGTACTTGCCTGCGATCCAAGGTGGTTTCATTTGGGATGATGACGATTACGTCACCGAGAATCCAACGCTCCACACGGTCGGCGGACTGATCGCGATCTGGACAGATCCGTCTGCGACACCTCAGTACTACCCCATCGTTCACAGCTCGTTCTGGATTGAGAATCACCTTTGGGGCCTGAATCCGATGGGCTATCACTTGGTCAACGTGATCATCCATTGCACCAGTGCGCTGTTGCTTTGGCGTGTGCTTTCACGTTTCTCGGTTCCGGGTGCCTACGTCGCGGCACTGCTTTTCGCTGTTCACCCGATGCACGTCGAATCCGTCGCATGGATCACCGAACGAAAGAACGTGCTGTCGGGTTTGTTCACACTGCTGACGGTTCTTTGCTGGCTGAGGTACTGGGACTTCACTCAACCAGAGTCCTCGGATGAGTCGACGCCGAGGAATCGACGTTGGTATGCACTCGCGTTGCTTTGCTTCATCGCCGCACTGTTGAGCAAGACGGTCGCGTCGACGTTGCCTGCCGCCTTGATCGTGATGATTTGGTGGAAACGTGGCACGGTTCGGCTGCGAGACTTCACCGTCCTGGCTCCCTTCTTCGTGATTGGGATCGGAATGGGTTTGCTCACCGTTTGGCTGGAAAAGTTCCAAGTGGGTGCCAGCGGCATCGACTGGGAACTGTCCCCGTGGCAACGCGTCTTGATCGCGGGCCGAGCCCTTTGGTTCTACGCCGGAAAACTGGTTTGGCCGACCGAGTTGATCTTCACCTACCCACGTTGGGAAATTGACGTCACGTCTTGGACCCAAAACGCATTCCCGATCGCAGCCGTTGCCGTGATGGTCACGCTGTTCTTGATGCGTCACCGATTGGGACGCGGGCCAATCGCAGCGGTTTGCTTGTACGCCGGAACGCTGTTCCCCGCGTTGGGATTCTTTGATGTTTATCCCATGCGTTTTTCCTTCGTCGCCGATCACTTTGCCTACATGGCCAGCGTTCCGTTGATCGCATTGATCGTTGGCGTGGTGGCAACCTGGCTTCAATCCAAAGAACAGGACGACGAAGAAGAATACGGGCTGGGCCGATACCTTCCTAAATTGATGGCAGCCGGCGCAGCATTGCTGTTGGCTACGGTGGCATTCAGCCAAGCGACGATCTACAGCGGACTGGAAGTGCTTTGGCGCGACACGCTGGAAAAGAACCCGAACTCGTTCATGGCTCACAACAATTTGGGTGCCTTGCTGAACCGACGTGGCGACTACCTCGAGGCCGAAACGCATCTGCGTCGCTCCTTGGAAATCAAACCGAACTTTGCCGACTCGGTGATCAACTTGGCTCAGGCACGTCAAAACCTGGGTGACCTGGAAGAAGCACTGTCGCTTTACAACCGTGCCACCGAACTGAACCCCGGACTCGCCGAAGCCTACAACGGATTGGGCGCGACCCAAGGAATGATGGGTGACTTCGAAGCGTCTGAAGCGACACTGAAACGAGCCATTGAAATCGACCCGAACTACGCCAACGCTTACGGGAATTTGGCAACGCTTCGTTCCGCACAAGGACGCAACGAAGAGGCGATCGAATTGTTTCAAAAGGCGGTGCAACTCGCACCGGAACGAATGGACCATCGCACGAACCTAGGTCGCGTTTTGATGTCGGCCCAGCGATGGGAAGACGCGATCGAGGTGTGGCAAAGCGTCCTGGACGAATCCCCGGAAGACGTCAGTGCACTTTTGAATCTCGGTGTGATCGCTGCCAATCAACAACGGACGAAAGACGCCATCGGCTACTTCGAAAGCGTGTTGGAAATCGTCCCCAATCACCTGAGTGCAACTTACAATCTCGGCGCGATGCACGATGCACTTGGGAACACAAACGAAGCCGAGCAGTACTTTCGACGAGCCGAGCGTCTTCAACCTCAACAACAGTAGGTTGCCACTGGGCGAAAAATGACCTCGTGATGCGAATCCGATACGGGATTGGAATACAATCCACCCTGTTAACTTCGCTTCCCAAGCATTGTCGGCTTCAATATGCGTTCGGATTCGCCCAGGGTTTTCCCTCACTTGCCGCTTCGGTTCATTCGATCAAATCGCCTTCGATCCATTGCGATTCTGGCCGTCGTTTTGGTTTGTTTGGCCGTCCCGAATCGCAACGTGATCGCCCAGCAAAACCCGGTGATCACTTCAACGGACACTCGGCCCAATGTGATCATCGTCTATACCGACGATCAGGGTTTCGGGGATGTCAGCAGCATGAATCCCGATGCGAAATTCGAGACGCCCAACATGGACCGCCTCGCAAAAGAAGGGCTGACGTTTACCAACGCTCATTCCAGTGACAGCGTTTGCACGCCTTCACGCTACGGATTGCTGACCGGACGCTACAGTTGGCGGACAACGCTCAAGCGAGGCGTGATGGTTGCCGAGGGGAAGTGCTTGATCGCAGACGATCGCATGACGCTTGCATCGTTCCTTCGCGACGAAGGGTATCAAACCGGCATGGTGGGCAAATGGCATCTTGGAATGCAGTTCCCTGGCACACCGGAGAATCGAGATTGGTCGCAACCTGTTCGCGACATGCCGCTCGATAAGGGCTTTGACCATTTCTTCGGAATCCCCGCTTCATTGAACTACGGAGTATTGGCGTGGTTCGATGGTCGTCACGCTGCGGTTCCTCCCAAGTTGTGGACCGGAAAGAAACCGAACAAACGTCATGTCGATTACCGCATCAAACCTCCCTACCAAGAGACGGAGGCCGAAGCCCGAAAGCGTTTCAAGAAAACAACCATCGAGGTCGCAGACGACTTCATCGACAATCAATGCTTGACTCGTTTCACCGACGAAGCGATCGAGTGGATCACGGAAGTCACTGCCGCACCCACCAATGAAAGCGCGTCGAGCGCACCACCATTCTTCCTGTACCTGCCGCTGACCTCGCCGCACTATCCCATTTGCCCATTGCCCGAGTTTTGGGGGCAAGGAGACTGCGGCGGCTATGGCGAGTTCATGATTGAAACGGACCACCACCTCGGGCGATTGCTGAAGCATTTAGAAGACAACGGGCTGAGCGACAACACGCTTGTCGTTTTGACCAGCGACAACGGTCCCGAAAAATCATGGAAGCAACGCATCGATGACTTCGGTCATCACAGCAATGGTTCGTATCGAGGTGGCAAACGCGATATTTACGAAGGCGGTCACCGTGTCCCCATGCTTGCCCGGTGGCCCAACGGCATCAAGCAACCCGGCCGCACCAGCGATGCGTTGGTGGGTCAAGTCGACCTGCTAGCGACCGTAGCCGAACTGCTCGGCCAACCGTTGCCCGACGAGGCTGCCGAAGACAGCCAAAGCTTTGCATCCATCCTGCTCGATCCGTCCTACGAACATCACCGCGTTCCCTTGATCAACCATGGCATCAAAGGCGAATTCGCGATCACCGCGAGCGACTGGAAATGGATCGCACCAAGGCGAGACGATGATGATGGAGAACTCTACAACCTCGCCAGCGATCCATCAGAGTCCAAAGACATTTCATCTGATCACCCAAATGTTGTTCGCCGTTTGCAAAACGCTCTGACAAAGATCGTCGTCAACGGACGAAGCACTCCCGGCGATCCTCAACCAAACGACACCGGCTACTGGAACGATCTCCGTTGGATTGAACCTTCACAGTACACCAGCCCCAACCCCTGATCACGCGAATCACCTACCGAATTGCCCCTCCGCTTCATCCCCGAAGAGATCCCCATGCGTCCCCTCAGCCCCGTCGCCGGATGGCTTCCTTCCATCGCGTTGTTCACCCTCGCGTTTGCTTCGACAGTCAACGCCAACGAACGCCCCAACTTTTTGGTGATCGTGGTCGATGATCAATCGCCACTGGACCTCAAAATTTACAACCCGGATTCGCCACTCGACACACCCAACATCGATCGCTTGGCGGCTTCGGGAATGGTGTTCGACGGGGCCCATCATATGGGCGCGTGGTCGGGAGCCGTTTGCACTCCTTCACGTCACATGATCATGACGGGACGAACCGTTTGGCACCTTCCTCAGCGACGCCCCAAGAACGCAAAAAAACGCAAACAGAATCAAAGCGTTCGCTACCCAGACGAAAAGCTGGCACCCGAAGACCTGCCCGAATACACCATGGCGGCGATCTTCAATCGAGCGGGTTACGACACGATGCGAACCTGCAAGAAAGGCAACAGCTACCCCGCCGCCAACGAGCAATTCACCGTCGTGCGTGACGCAACCAAGCGTGGCGGAACCGAAGAAACAGGCAGCGCATGGCATGGCAAACAAGTGCTGGAATACCTCGACCAACGCGACGCGGCATCGGATGAAGATCCGTTTCTGATTTACTTTGGTTTCTCGCATCCGCACGACACGCGAGATGGAACCCCTGAGTTGCTCGCCAAGTATGGAGCAACCAATCACACCGACCGTGAGACGTTGCCTCCCGCGAATCCGAAGCAACCGCCGTTGCCGCCGAACCATTTGGATGCTCACCCGTTTCATCATGGACACCCAAATCTTCGCGATGAAGTGAGTGTCAAAGGCGTCTGGGATCGTCGCGACGAACGAACGATCCGCAACGAGCTCGGGCGAGAATTTGCTTGCAGTGAAAACATCGACATTCAGATCGGCAAGGTCCTTCGTCGTCTCGAAGAGATGGGCGAACTGGACAACACCTACATCGTTTACACGTCCGATCACGGAATGGCGATTGGCCGCCATGGTTTGCAAGGCAAACAGAATCTCTACGAACACACTTGGCGAGTCCCATTCATCATCCAGGGTCCTGGCATTCCAAAGGGGAAACGTGCCACCGGCAATTTGTACCTTCTCGATCTGTTGCCCACTCTGGTCGACCTCGCGAAAATTGATCCGCCCGAAACACTGGAAGGGCAGTCGCTGCAACCAATCCTTCGCGGCGAAAAAGACGTTCTTCGTGATGTCCTCTATGGCGTCTACTGCGGTGGCACCAAACCGGGCATGCGAAGCGTGAAGAAGGGCGATTGGAAACTGATCAAGTACGACGCGTTGGATGGCAAAGTCCGCGAAACTCAGTTGTTCAATTTGGCAGCGAATCCGATGGAATACTTACCCGAACACAAACGAGAGTCGGAACTCGAAACGGACCTCGCGGAGAATCCAGCTTACGCCGAGAAACGTCAGGAACTGGAGGCCTTGTTGCTGTCGGAAATGCAGCGTTTGGACGATCCCTATCGCCTTTGGGACCAACCGCAAGAGACGTCGGTCAATCCTTGATCGGATTGCTTTCAACCAACGACTGGTTCACTTCCGAAAAATCGCGAGTCCGCCGCCCACGATCCAGGCATCGGATTCGCGTCCATCCGTTGTGACCCAGTAGCGTCCAAAACCGGTCAACCGCGCATGCGGCGTCCACCAAAAGTGGGCACCCACTTCGGGATAGATCGACGCCATGGTCAGATCGTATTCGGTGTCTTCTTCACCGAGTTCATCGGTGGATCCATCCTCGTCGTTGTCGACTCCGTCATCGTCCGCATCAACCGTCTCCCAGTTCATCCCCAAGTAGCCACCGACTCCCACGAAGGGCGCCAATCGAGTTGGAGTCTGAAGACGCAAACCAGTGTCGAGGCCAATCGAAGCTTGATCCCAGCCCGCAGCACCAGATAGCGAAAGCCTTTGGGTGAGGTAGGACGTCAGGTAATTTTCACTGCCTACGTCCGCGACAAAACCGCCGCCCGAATTTGACCGATACGCGGCACCAGCGGAAACGTAAGTGCCCGAGGCACCATTCAAGAACCGCGCGTCGCTGGCTTGTTTCACTTTGCCAATCGGATCCGACTTGGGAACACCTTCGGCATACTTTTTCGCGTATTCTGGATGCTCCATCGCCCAACGTGAGTGCGTCAGACCGGTCGGCAACCGACATCCCGACGACATCAGCCAGGCACTGCCAGCCATGAGCCACACGAAAGAATACAGAATGGGTTTCACAAGATCGTCGTCATTTGCTCGATAAAATTCTTGTCGCCAGGATGGTTCACCCTCCGCGTTATCATACCGCTTCCCCCCAATGCAACCCGAGTCATGTGGCATAGGCCTCCGAGCCTCCGACCTGTGGAGAGAATGATGCACATGCAGGGCACACAGCGTGGAAGCCTATGCCAATTTCCGATCAGTCCCCAAGAAAATAAAGACCATGATCACTCGTCCTCGCCAAACGCTCAGCACATTTATAGTTTTCGCTCTCTCACTGACGTGCCTGACCAGTCCCACCGCGAATGCACAACCGCCCAGCGTTGATCACTCGGACCGTCATGAACGCTCGATCGAACGCGCCCAATCCAATTTGCGAGCCGATGAGTCTGGGGCCGCGAGCCGAGAGGTCGCATTGGCGGATGCGTTGCTGCGAGGTGGCAAAGCGGACGAGTCCATTCCTCACTACGAAACCGCGATCAAACAATCGCCTGACATGCGGCCGTATCTTTGGCAGTACGGCATCGCTCTCTTCTTCGCGGGGCGTTTCGATGATGGACGGGAATTGTTTGAAGCTCATCGACGCGTGAACCCCAACGACGTCGAAAACGCGGCATGGCACTTTCTCTGCGAAGCCAAAGCCAACGACATTGATTCGGCTCGCAAGCTGTTGTTGCCTGCTCCGGGCGACCGCAGAGTTCCAATGTCAGAGATCCTCGATCGCCTACCAGGCGGAGATGCGACGAAAATCGAAGCGGCGGTGAACGCGATCGATCATCCGATGTCCAAACAATCCGCTCGTTTCTACGCCGATTTGTACTTGGGTCTGATCGCGGATGCGGAGAATAAACCAGACGAAGCTCTGCGATTCATGACGCGGGCGGCCGAGACACCAATGACCCACTACATGGCCGACGTGGCTCGTGTTTATGCGGATCATCTGCGGTCTTCGTCCAAACCCAAAGAACGCTAGAGAGCCCGCCTCTTCGCATCCACCACCGCCGCCCGAAGGTGGTCCACGATAGCGTCAACCTTGTTAATCCGCTGGCCTATGTCGGCGTTGCTTCGGGGGCAGGTTCCGGGAGGATTGCTTCGTCCAACCGATGTCCGCAACGATCGCAGTGGACCGCTCCGGATCGATGGTTTGACAAACCACACTGCGGGCACGGATGGTGCTCCGCCGCGGAAGCAAGCTTGCCAGACAACTCCGCGCTGACAAACCCGGTTGGAACGATGATCAATGAATAACCGAGCAGAATCAGAGCGGCTGAAATGATTTTGCCAATTGTTGTGTGGGGCACGACGTCTCCGTATCCAACCGTGGTCATCGTCACGATCGCCCAATACATCGCTTGCGGAATCGAAGTGAATTCACTGTCGTGGTATTGGCCCATCAACACCGTTTCGATCTGGTACATTAGCGTGCCACTGATCGTGACCGCGACCAAGACAACCGCCAAAAAGACAATGATCTTTTCGCGTGATTTCCAAACCGCATCCGCAAGCTCATCGGCCTGGCTCATCATCCGCCAAAGCTTCAGCACTCGAAAGACTCGCAGCAAACGAACGCTGCGAAGGATGACAAATGACTTGGCCGACCTGCCAACAAACAACGTCAAGTAGCTCGGCAAAATACTGAGCAGATCGACGACGCCCCAAAAGCTAAACGCGTACTTCAGCGGATGCCGTACGCAGTACAACCGAAGCGCATATTCGATTGTGAACAGGATGGTGAGAATCCATTCGGCCACCCAGAATCCAGTCGCAATCGAACTAGCGGGTTCGGTCGAATCCGGACTTCGTTGAAGGTCGTACTCGGGGACGGTCTCCAGTGACACCAGCACAATGCTGGCGATGATGGCGACCAACAACCCGATATCGAAACCTCGACCGAGTGGTGAATCAGCCTCGAAGATCACATCGTAGAGCGTCTGCCGCAAACCGGACTCGGCGGGACGCTGGATCAATCGACGCCGCAACACTTTCTCGGTCGCGGTACTCATGTCATTTGAGGACCGCGAGGAACGTGAATATCACATCGCTGCTCGATGATTTCCAAGTGATGCAGCAGATGACCAGCGGTCACCCACGCCATCCCTCGGACGCTGATCCGATTGCCATCCACCGTGCCAACGTTGTCCCAAGCTCGCGGATTGATTCGCCGCAGCAATGTGGTGTTGGCTTGCCGGCAGTACCCCAGTTCAGAAATCAGCTCTCGCATGTTTCCCAACCCGAAGCGTGCCGCGGCGTAAGCGTTTTCATCCCACGCCGGTTGGTTGCCCTGATCTCCCGCCGCAATTCGCAGCATTCGATCGCCGCCAATTCGCTCCGCATCAACGCAGTGCTCGACCACCTGACGAATCGTCCAAGCGTAGGGCTTGTGAACCTTGTCGATCTGTTCTGCCGAGAGGCTACCGGCCAACTCGCAAACCCAATGCAGTTGGTCATCCATGGCCTGAAGAACGCACTCGCCAGGAACACGACTGGCGAGTTCACGGTGGTAGTCGAGTGACAGTTCATCTTCGCCGGGCCGGCGACTTTTGGAACGACTCGCGGTAGCACTTGCTTGCATCAGTTTTCAAACTCAATGACTTGGAGGTCAGGATGATTCTCAGCCAATGTGTCAATGACATCGAAACCGATGCTGGTGTTGGCAACGTTCATGCTCTTGAGATTTGGAAGCTTTGCCAACTCAAGGAAACTGTCGTCGCCAAGTTGCGTTCCAGCAACATTCAACGTTTTCAACTTGGTCATTTTCATCAGCACAGGCAACGATTGATCGGTCACCGAAGTGGACTTCAAATTCAACTCTTCCAAGTTGACCAGTTCGCCGAATGCCTCCAACGTCGCATCGTTGGTTTTGGTTTCCCAAAGCCCAAGGTAAGTCAGACCTGTCAATTCACCCAGTTGAGCGATGCCTTCGGGAGATGCCAAACGGCATTCTGAAATATCGACGTAAGTCACGGCAGGCAATTGCGAGATGACTTTCAAACCATCGTCATCGACCGAAGAATCGCGAAGTTCGAATCGTGCGAGAGCCTTGTTGTTGGCGATGTGCTGGATGCCTTCCCCGGTCACGTCACAACCACGAATCCGTAGGCGTTTGAGTTTGGAGAGCCCTTTGAGTTCAGCCATCGATGCGTCATTGATCTTGGAATAGTCACCCTGCAAATACTCGAGTGTCGGGGTCTGGCCCAGCATTTCCATCGTCGGCCCATTGATCGTCGTGCAGTAGTTGAAATTGATGGACTTCAGCGGCAGCGGTGCAAGCTTGACCAATCCTTCATCAGTCACCTTGGACTTTTCCAACTGCACATCGGCCAAGGTTTTGATCTTGGCGAGCGGGTCCATTCCGGCATCGCCGATGTTCGTGTTCCGCAAATCGATCGCTCGCAACTTGCTCAAACCGGTGAGCAACTCCAAGCCATCATCCGTAACTCCGGTGCGTCTTAAGAACAAACCTTGGACGGAATCCAGCTTGCCAGCGGTCTTCAGTGTTTCGTCGGTGATCGCCGTGTCTGATAGCGTTAGATACTTCAGATTGGGCAACGAAGTCAGGTTCTCCATTCCCGCATCATCAATGCCGGGACCGTTGAAGGTTGCTTCTTTAGTGTTCGGGATGCCACTGAGGTATTGCAGAGATTTCTCGATGCCACCCTTTTGATTTGCGATGGAAAACTCCACAACGTTGCCGTCATCGTCTTTCGTCAGGATGTAACCGGCTTCCGTCAATGCGGCCACCGCTTCGGGATCATCTGGCGTTACTTCCGCAGGAACGCTGACCACCGTTTCCTCAACTTCAGGCGTCTTTGATTCCGCGTCGGAGTTGGAGCGGGAACAACCGGTCAGCGTCAAACCACCGAGAAGCAGTCCGGTCAAATACAAACGATGAAGGGTCATGAATCGTGGACTTGGGAAAGAGAGCGAATTCAGTTTCATTTTGGCGTGAGGCGATTGGCCTCGGGATAGGTGGGGAGGGCGTAACAGTCGGCAGCGACTGGGGAGGTCCTGCATTCTAGCGTCAATTGACTTCCACTTCTTCCCCTACTTTTTCCCCAATGCCCGCTTGGCGGAGAAGAACTCGGTTAATAAATGGCCGCACTGTTCTGCCATCACCCCGTGCGTGATTTCGCAGCGATGGTTGAGACGAGAATCTGTCAACACTTCGTACAAACTGGTCACCGCCCCGGCCTTGGGATCGCTGGCCCCAAACACAACTCTCGGCACGCGAGCCTGCAGGATCGCACCGGCGCACATCAGGCAGGGTTCGAGCGTCACGTACAACGTGGTTTGCTCTAGCCGCCAATTTTCGATCGAAGCGGCCGCTTGGGTGATGGCGATCATTTCGGCGTGAGCCGTGGGGTCATGCAAGGCTTCGCGTTGATTCGCGGCGGCGGCAATCGCCGATCCCGACCGAACAATGATCGCTCCGACCGGAACCTCGTCTTCCATCGCGGCAGACTGAGCCATCTCGATCGCCCGCTGCATCCAGTGACGATCGATGTCCAACGGATCCAAACTCATGGGTTGCCCACCGGTGTCGTCTCAGAGGTTTCTTTTGCGGACGCATCGTCACCAGCGGTGCCGGCCAGACTGCGGAACTCAATCCCTCGAACTTCGCTCTCGCACTGGAAATTGGCGATCCCCACCGGCAGACATGGATCCATCTCGATCCGGATATCGAACGTGTGCTCGGATCGGTTCACGCTGCTCCACTCTAAGTCATCGATCCAGACCGTGACGTTCTCTTCGTCGACGCGGGCTCGAATGCTGTACCACTGCTTGTTTTTGAAATCTTTGTAACTGGTCGTTTCATTGCTTGAGGCATCGTTGCCGTCGATGCTGCTGATTCCGACGACACCGCCGCCCCAGCCGCCCAGGACAAAACTGCAGTGCTCTTCGCCAACGGGAAATGTCACCGCGGCAAAGAAGTCAAATCCATCGGTCCGACGGGCTTGCAGTCGCAGCTCGTAGTTTTCTTTCGGAAACTCACCAGTCCAACGGATTCCAGTCAGCGGGTCGCCCATCCCCAGACGGAACAGTTTTCCGTTCGCCGGACGCTTCTCAGCCGCGTCCTCGGATTTCTTCTTCCAAATTTCTCGCGTGACTTCGCCGTCGCCACCGAAGTGGGCATCCTCCCATTTCCCCGCCAAAGGACGCCATTTCACATCTGATTCCCCCGCTTTTTCCGCGGCCGGAGCGTCTTCGGCAGCAGCAGGGGGAGTTTCCGCGGACTGGCAAAATGCGGAAGATGGGACAAGTGCGAGCACGAGAGTCGCGAAGAATGCCCGCGACGCCGGAAACGACGCCAGGTTGATCGAAGGAGTGGATTGCTGACGCACGATAGAGACCTTTAGCAAACGAATTGTCGTAGACGCCCATTGTCCTCGCGAGAGCACCGCTGATGCAACCGGTCACCAAACTTCGACTGCTCGGCTTTCGATTGGCTGTGATCGCGTTGGCTGCTTACTGGACCGCCATCTTTATCGGCACCCATCTACCGAAACTGCCCAAGTCTCTGCCGTCGGTGAATGACAAGGTGATGCACTTCACGGCCTTCTTCGGGCTGGCGACGCTGCTCTGCTATTGCACGACCTCCACCCGGGTGTGGCGTCGGTTCTCGATCATCGTGGCGATGTGCTTGGTGTACGCCTGCGTTGACGAATTGACGCAATCGCTGGTGCGAGGCCGACATTCCGATGTGATGGATTTCCTAGCCGACGCCGCTGGAACGCTGACGGCCGTGATCCTGTACGCGACTGTTCGCTGGGCTTGGTTCAGCCATCGTCAATCGTCCGATGCAGTCCGCTCGCCATCGGCGACTTGAGCGATGAACGACGCTGCATTCGAGCCGGTGCTGGTTCTCGCGTGCTAACTGTAGATCGCAAACAGAATCGGGAACCCGATCCCGACAATGGTGTGCAGTGTGATTGCGAACCAATACGGGCCGGGCGACTTCTCTCGCTCGACAACCATCTTGTCCGCTGCCCAACCGAGCATGGCGCAGCCGGTGAACAGTTCCAGCCCGATCAGCAGCAACGCGAAAGCGGCGAAGACCAACATCATCATTTCTTCTTCGCCCGACGCTTGGCCTCGAGCAATCGCTCGGTGTAACTGGTTGGAGAAGACTCATCGCTGCCACCTGCCGTCGACGCCGGCCGCGACGCGTTCGGAGCCTCACCAGATCGTCCCGACGACGAATCCAACCCAGCAATGTCGGATTCCTTCGATCCGCCAATGTCGATCGACTCAGGTTCAAACCGTGGGCTGGCTCTTCGCTGCATGTTGACGTCTTCCTTGGTTTGACGCAATTGATCCAACCGTGCGACCGTTGCCGTTGCGGGCTGGGCTTCGCCGATCATTTGCTTCCACCAAGACTTCAAAAAACCGAAGCGAATGGCGACGCGTCGAACCAACACATCGGTGAAGAACAACACGCACGCCGCCAGCACAAACCAGGGCCACGCATCACGAATGCGACGTGCCAACGGCAAGCCACCTCGGAACGTGTCCCGCGACAGCAACGCGTCGTCAAGGACAGCTTCCAAAGGCTCAGTCACCAAGCCAGCTTCGCCACCGTCGGGTCTCATCGAAGCCAACTGTGCGATCAGTGTTTCGTTCGTTTGGCGATACCGGAACTCTTCGCTGTACGGCACGGTGACTCCCGTGGACAACGGCGCATTGCCTTGTCCAGGTATGACGTTGACGAAGTACGTTCCTGCTCGATCGATCGGGAACGAGCCCTCATAACGTCCCGGTGCGGTTTGCTCCATCTCCAACATCAACGGTTGCAGCTCGGGATCCAGGACTGAGCCGCCGACTTCCAAGAAGTTGAGAAAGGAATCGTCTTCGCCAAGCGCGGTCACGATCACATCGACCATGTTGTCTCGCACTTGTGTCGCCAAAGAAAATTGGCCGGTGTCGCCGGTGGGACGCATCAACCAACGCACTAACTGCGAATGCAATTTTTCATAACCGGGCCATCCCGTCCAAGCGTTGGTCCAACGTGCCCCGGCGTCGGTTGTGAGCACAGCGGAACGCCCCAGACCATAAGTCCAAGTCGCCAAGATCGTCGCGTTTTCGGGTGTACTGGGTTTTGGCGACTGAGCGATCACCTGAACGAGCGGACTGTCTTTGACCTGGGTCATGACAAAACCGGTGATCGGTGGCAACGAGTCCACCCCGTCGACCACGGGGTGCGGAAAAATGATCTGCGGCGTGACGCCACCGGGTGGCTCATAGATCAGCGGACGAGTCACCCGGCGGGCTTCGCGTTGGAAAATTCCCGGCAATGCTCGACCGGATTTCACAGCGTAGTATTTGCCACCGGTCGCTCGAGCGATGTCTTGCAAACGCCTGCTGTCAGACAACCCATGCGACTCAACCGCAACGGTGCTGATCGTGATGCTGTTGTCCTTGAACGCTTGGATGACGCTGTTGCTGGGCGGTCCCGGGTCACCGTCGCTGATGATGATCAGGTGTTTGACGGATGCATCGGTGCGAACCAATCCGGTCACCGCCATCCGCATCGCCGGATCGAACTCGGGCATGTCACCTGGCGTCATTCGACCGACAGCCGCCAACATCGCGCGGCGATTGGGGCCGACTTCCAACATCCCCTTGGATCCGCCCCACAACCACTTGTCGCCGTTCATGGTCCAGTGAACCACTCCGGCTTTGTCGGCGCTGCCGAGTTGCTCGATCGCGGCAATTGAAATCTGCTTTTGCCAGTAATTCCCCTGCGCCATTTCGCTGGCGTGCATGATCAGAGCCAACGCCCCGACACCTTGCACCTTGGTGTTCTTGATCTGGAAATCAACCGGCATCGCCTTTTCGAGCTCCGTGCCGGTCCAGCCACCTGCACCCAGCGATTCCGGTCCGCCAATCATCAGCAACCCGGCCCCGAGTTGCTGAGTGTTGCGGACCAACATTTCGATTTGGTCATCGCTAAACGACGTGATCGTTTGAGTCGTCTCGCCGGACACTCTGGCCACACCAGCCAAGATCACCGCATCGTAAGGCTGCAACTCCGCCAACGATCCAAAGAGCTGCGTCGTTGGCATCGGCGTCACTTCGATGTTGGAATCACGCAACGTTGCGATCAGCAATTCGAAGTCGCCAAGGTCCTCCGGCCCGTGAATCAACAGCACACGACCTTTGCCGCGCACGTAGGTGTACCCGGTCGCGCTGTTGTTCTGCGTCAGCGAGTCATCCTCGTCTTCATCCGCGATGAACTCAGCTTCGTAGGTGTAGGCCGCCGGTTGATCGATCTTGTGCTGCAGCGGAAACACATTCTTTCCCGGTTGCAGCTCGACGGTCTGCTCCAGCAACAATGCTTCTTCGCCAGCAACTTTTTGCTTGACCCTCAGTCGCCCCGACACGGGTTTATCAGGGTCGGTCGACTTGGCACCTTGGCGATCGACCACGATCCGAGCTTCGAACGGTTGGCCTTTGCGAATGTTGGTTGGCAAATCGATCTTTTCGACCAACACCTCGCCTCCGGCCTCTTTCAAAACCGGAACCACATCGATTCCGATTCCGGCGTCGACAATGCGGCTGCCGATCCGGCGGGCTTCGCCCATGTTCTCGTTGCCATCGGTCACGATCACGATGCGACGTGACGTGTCCTCGGGCATCGATGCCTGAGCAAGATTGAGCGCCGTCTCCAGGTTGGTCGCATCAGTACGTTCGAGCAAACTTTCTAGACGACGGATCGGTGGCACGTTGTCGTCGTATGGCGGAATCTCGATCATCGCGTCTCGACCGAAAACGATGATGCCCGCTCGATCGCCTCGCGTTGCATTGCGGTGCCGACGAACCGATTCGATTACGTAGTCGAGCATCGCCGTTCGTTTCGATGACGGGATGCTCTCGCTTTGATCCAGCACGTACATGACCGTGACTCGATCGCTGGTCCAAACCAGTTGAACTCCGGCCAGAGCGGCAACAATCGCTGTCCAAACGACAGTCCGTACGATCAAAGCAAACACGCGTCGCCATGCACCCAGCACTCGCAGATGCGACCATCCCATCCACCACAGCAATGGCAACGCCATCAACCACCAAAGGTAGTCGGGCGATTCAAAACCGAGGCGAAAAGGAAATGTCACGTCAGAGCCCTGTCTGGCAGAGAAAGCGATATGGCTGAAGAAGCGATCTTCCACCCGCGATGTCGCGGCTCTGCCAACCGGCTCGCCGTCACATCCCTCGCTCCATCATAACGCAGGATCCAACCGCGGGGTCCCGCGGTTTCGACGCCAATTCGCCAAGTGAACGATTTCGCTCAAACCACCGCCGGCAAAGTCTCGATCGTGGGCCGATCAAACAGCGGGATCAGAAGGAACGGGCTCGGCGGTCGCTGCTTCGGCCGCTTCGGGTTCCGTCTCGGTTCGGTCCCAAAACGTCAACGCAAAGACGACAAAAATGATCGCTGCCATGATCGCCGGCGACAACCAAAAGTCTTTCCATTGCCCCATCGTTTCCGCCAGAATCGCTGCATCGAGTCCTTCCGGTAACGCTCTCGAAAACATCTGCGTGAACGTCTCCAGGAACGACAGCGACGCTGATTCGCCGCGAGCGTCGGCCAATGCTTCCACGTAGGTTGGTGACGAAGTGACCTGCTCGCCATAACGTCCAAACGTCAAATTCAACGGGATGAAGCCGAACAGGTTTCCGCCCGCCATGATTCGGTAACCGAAGAACATCCCGACACCTTGAGTCAAAAACACCAACAACCCTTGAGCTTGACCGCGAATGCCAAGCGGAGCCTTTTGGTCGGTGTACATGAATCCCGTCACGAAGAAGAAGTCATAGCAAATGCCGTGCAGCGCCACCGCGGCAAGCAACATCCACGTCGTTTGATCCGGGGCTCCGTAGGCGAACAAGGCGTATCGCAACACCCAACAAGCCATCCCGACCAGGATCATCACCTTCACGCCCAGGCGACGGAAGAAGAACGGAATCAACAACATGAAGATGATCTCGGACATCTGACCAATCGTCATCGTCGCGGCGGGCTCGGCGAATCCTGTTTGATTCAAATACGTCGCGGTCATGCCGTAGTAGTAGGCCAATGGAATGCAGATCAACGTCGAGCAAATCGCGAAGATCAGGAAGTTCCAATCCTTCAGCAACGTGAAGGCATCCACCATGAACAGCGATCGCATGTCCATCGGCTTGCCCTTGAGCGGCGGTGGGGTGTGCGGCAGAAAGAAACACAGCACTCCCAAAGCCAAGGAACTGAAAGCACCCAACCAAAAGATGTTGTATGACGACGACCAGCCGAAGATCCCGACGGTCAAACCAGCCGCGATCCATCCGATGGTGCCCCACACGCGAATCTTTGGAAAATCGTTCTGGCTGGGAATGTTCGAAAACGCGATCGTGTTCCCCAGCCCGAGCGTCGGCATGTAGCACAGCAAGTAAGCAAGGATCATCCACACCAACGTTTTTCCGGCGGTGTTCTCTTCGGCTTGGGAAGCACTGAACGCTTCCGCTTCATAAGTCCCCGCGGCTCGCATCGCATCCGCGGTCTCATTCGCGAACGCCGACGCATTTTCGGCCAACCCCGGTATCACCAACATGATGCCGCCGCCCACCAGCATCAGCATTCCCATCACACGTTCACTGGCAAAGAAGCGATCGGCGACCAGTCCCAAAAACAACGGTGCAAAGATTGCTGCGATAGGAGCCGCCTCGTACGCACCACCGATGAATGCTCCCAACAAATTCGAATCCATCGCGGCGGACAAACTCGCAAACCAAGCTCCCCACGCGAAAAATTGAAGGAACATCATCAACGACAACGAAGGAACGATCCAACCGGCGGCGGATTTAGAATTGGATTCTGCGTCTTGCATAGGAGTCGGCACTGGGAAACGAGGCAGGTGGTTTCGAGGTGGGCTGTCCGGCCGCAATCATCACGTTGGGCGAGGTGAAATCGCACGACAGCGAACGCGGATCGGCACATCTTAAGTCAATTCACCCAAGCCGTGTTTTCGCTCGGCAGTAGTTTGTTGGCCACTGAAGCGATTGATTCAACCATTCCCGCGCCGGAACTTTCGGAGTGTCTTGGACACAAATCAAATTCAGCGACCCAGCGGTTCCGTACCAACCCAACTTGCTAGCGAGCGGCGCATCTGAATCCCTTGTTGATGCACCCCAAACGCGCGATGAGCACATGCCAAACGCCGGGCGGCAACGCCGCTCGCGAACATTTTTCTGAGCGAACGGATTGGACGGAAACAAAACGCGCGCCCCACATCAGGTGGTTTGTCGCCACCACACAGGCCGATCGCATTAAACTACGATCGCGATTGTCGTCTCACTCCCTCCTCCTTCCGCCCCAGGAACCGCGTCGTGTTGTTTGTCCCCATCTCAACCGACGCCCCCATTTATCACTGGCCGATCGCCACGGTCAGCTTGATCGTCGCCAACGTGCTCGCGTTCGCCGTTTGCGTCTGGGGACTGGTGACCGGCAACATCGAACTCGAAACGATGGAACGTTTCGCTCTGTCCTACGAGACGATCAATCCGATCCAGTGGGTGACCAGTGCTTTCCTGCACGCCGGCCCGTTTCACCTGATGGGCAACATGTTCTTTTTGTGGGCGTTTGGCTTGATCGTCGAAGGAAAGGTCGGTGCGTGGAAGTTTTTGCTGATCTATTTGGGAATCGCCGTCGGCGAGTGTGTTGTCGAACAATTGATGATGCTGGTGCTCGTCGGCGAAGGCTATTCGCTGGGTGCATCCTCCGCCGTCTTCGGCCTGATGATGATCGCCTTGATTTGGGCACCGGAAAACGATGTCGAGTGCGTGCTGGTCTTTGGTCTGTTTCTTTTCATCCGAGCACTGGCATTCGAGGTCAAAGTCGTCACTCTCGCGATGCTGTTTTTGTTCCTGCAAGTCGTCGAGATGTTCTTCGCCGGCTTCTCGGTCTCGTCAGGGTTGCTGCATATGCTCGGCGCATTCGTCGGTGCACCCATCGGCCTATGGATGCTGCACACCGGCCGTGTCGACTGCGAGAACTGGGACGTGATCTCTCGCAACGAGTGGCTGCAGGAATACGAGTGGCTCTGCCCGCCTTCGCGGCGTGAAGCCATCCAGCGTGAAGCCGCCATCGCCTACGATCCGGTGGCAGCAGCCTTGGCGAGCAAGCATTCCCAGGTCGATGCCAATTCCACGTACGCTCAGCAACAATCCGCAACCTCCAAACAAACAAAGACCAAACGCGGCTTTCTTGGCAAAAGAAAACGTGGTGCCAATGACGCAGCAGCTGCCGCGCAAGCAGCCATGACTGCGTCTCAGGCACACCCTGAATTCAATCGCTTGTCGATGCTGCTTCGACAAGCCATCGCGAGTGGTAGTTTGAGTGTTGCAAATTCGCACTTCGCTCGATTGGACCAGCTTTCCATCGCGAGAGGATTATCTGACAAAACCCTCTTTGATCTGGCAAAGCTCTATGCGGCCGCCAAACAGTTCGTCCCGGCCGTGGGGCCATTGCAGATCATCGCAGACCGTGATGGAGCGCTGTCAAACGAAGCACGACTGCGATTGGCTCAGATTCAATTGAAAGTCATGCGCCGCGCCGATCTCGCACAGGACTCTCTGAATCAAATCCATGTTGACGAGAAAAAACCGAGCGATTCTCACCAAAAGGTGATCGCCCGCCGGAACCAGCTTCTCGCAATGTGCCGGGCGGCTGCCACACCTCAGTGATTTTTCGCTGAGGCCCAGATCAGCTCAGCATTTCTGACGTGGTTGCCCCAACACTTGATCGCTACGTCAAACCGAAGCCACAAGAGCATTTTGAGCTGAACAATTCCCTGCAAATTTTTGCGGTCATCTCCGTTTCACGGAATGCCGATGACAACGAATGGCGTATTGTGACGACGAGGTCAAGTTTGTCGCGATCGCGGACAGGACGCAGCGGGATCAGAACGAGCCGTTCCATCGAAAGCGCTGGCTGGCCAAATGCACTGCACCACGGGTGGAAGCAGGATCGCTGGCCACAGACGAGTTTCACAAACATTGCTTCGAATGGAATCGGATCATGCCCCCCAAAGAACTGATGGACTTGTTGAACAGTCACCGCGAACAAAACATGCGGACCCTGTTTCACAGTGCTGAGGTCCGCTTCAAAGGTGGCATATCAACTACGGAAACAACAAGACTTCAAGTCGAGAGTCAAGATATCCGACGCAATGCCGAACGAGCATCCGGGCAAGGTTCGCAGGGATCCCAGGAACAAAACGGGTTTGTTGTCCGCATGCTGGAGAGCGCCACCGGTGTGAATGCGGCAGATCTGAAGGCATTTTTACCTAGCGCATTGGACCCAAGCATCCTTTCCAACGTCGCCCCGTTCGTTGGGATCGTTCGCTCGGGCGAGCGACTGATCCAACACATTCGCGATTTTTACGGAACCGCCGTGCAGCGGTACCGATCCATTCGCGCTGTTGCGGCACTTCATGGCGGCAACGCGAAAGCGGCCGGGGAGGCAGTCAAGAAGATGCTTCAGAAAGCACTGGTGGCTGGCGCGCTTGATATTGGCAGGACGGCCAGCCAGTTCACGGTTGGCCTCGCCTCGGCTTGCATCGACGGCGGCATGATGGTGAATTTGGTTGCCAGCGTGCAGAAACTGATCCAACGACTTGTCCTCATCGGCCTGGACATCTCGGAACGAAATTCGGCGATGAGCTGCCTGAGAAAGGGTGTGTTTAACCGGGATGTCTTCAAGGCGTCTCCGTTGCTGGGCTGTTACTACCTGACTTGTTCCAACACATCGGACATCGTCGGCTTGCTGGCCGCTCCCGGTGGCAACGAAGACTGGATGAGCAAGGTCGAAAAGTCAAAGAAGTACATCGATCCTCTGCTCGCGTCAGCACGCGAACAAATCCAGAAATCCAGGCTTGAGGTCGTCGGCATTCCTTGTGGTCTCGTCAAAGCCGCTTAGCAGCATGTTGATTTTGACTGGTGCTGCCTCCATATAGCGTCACCCGCGACCGGCGTCTTGCGGGGAAGTGCACTCGGCAATCACCTGCCTAAAACCCTGTCGCCGACGGAGCCTCTCCGTCGGCATGAGCGCAACCCATCACAGCAAACAATGCGGTTGCTCAGCGAGCACGAGGTCGCAAGCTTGCAGATGCCTGCTGCATCGCGGGGTGGTATTGCCGACGGAGAGCCTCCGTCGGCTACGTCATTGCGTCTGGTGCCGGGCACCATCTGGATCTCCGTTGCAAACGGTTGATGGCAGAGACATACTTTGAAAGGACATACTTTCAATTGAGTGCCGGCAGGTAAAGATCCGGGCTCACTCCGGCTGCCGAGCGAAACGCGTCTTTCTGTGCTTGTTGGCCGCGGTCTTCGTCGGCATCAGAAAAGCGACATTTTTGAGTATGCGGCCATGAACGGAGCAGTCATCGGTTTCAGTGTCGTCGTTGGGCTCATCGCCGGCGGGCTGGTCTGGTGGATCAAGCGTTCCATTGCAGGCGCGTTGCTCGTGCCAGTCCTCGCAGTGGGCTTTGTTGTGCTGGCTCTGCCGCCAGCTCCCGTGCCGCTTGGACCGCCACGAGACCTTGCGAGACCGGAGCGGTTGTCACCTGAAGTTCAGAACAGCTTGCCAGTGATGGCTCAGCTATCAGCTTTTCGTCCAATCGAGGTTCCCGACAAAGGCTATGTCGCTTCTGACGCATGCATCGAATGCCACCCACAGAACCACGCGACTTGGTTCGATTCCTATCACCGCACGATGACGCAAGTTGCCGATCCAGAGGTTCTGCTGGGCGACTTCGATGATGTGAAGCTGTCGGAAAACGGACGCAACTACCACTTAACAGAAGGAAGTGATGTTTGCTGGGTCGAGATGCTTGATCCAGCTGCCATACCGGGAACAGCGGCGGCACTCCAGCGAGTCCGAAGTCCCATTGTGATGGCGACCGGCTCGCATCACATGCAAGTGTATTGGTTTCCCATGGGCGTGCAACGCACTTTGGGCATTCTGCCATTTGTCTTTTTAAATGAAACACAGGAATGGGTCCCGCGATCAGCGGCGTTCCTACAACCAGCTGAACAGGGTGTTTCGCACGAAATCGGACGTTGGAATGCGGCCTGCAGCCAATGTCATTCCACGCACCCTCAAAAACGCGAAATGAGCGTCGGCGAATGGGATACGCGAGTGGCCGAATTTGGTATCAGTTGCGAAGCATGCCACGGACCGGGGCAACAACACATCACCTACCATCGAGAGTCGACCGACAGGAACGCCGAGGCCGTCGCCTTGTCGAACGATCCCATCGTCAATCCCGAAGGACTGTCGCACGTTCGATCGTCACAAGTTTGTGGCCAATGTCATTCGGTGATGACCCTCAAAGGCGACCCGGAGAGAATCAACATCCACGGCGTCTCGTACCCACCAGGATCTGATCTGCGTGAGTCATTCGATGTATGGCATCTCCACAGCCCGGATATGAAGGAGCTGCTAAAGAATGAAGCCATTCGCGACCGCGTCGTCCGCACCAATGAAGGAACGTTTTACTCCGACGGGATGGTTCGCGTCTCGGGACGAGAATACACCTCACTGGAACAATCAGGCTGCTTTCAACGCGGTGAGATGGGTTGCCTGACATGCCACCAACTTCATCAATCCTCCGACGACACACGCAGTCGCACTGATTGGGCCAACGACCAATTGAAGCCCACTGCGATCGGCAACGATGCCTGTCTTCAGTGCCATGATCAACAGCAGTACTCAACATCTCATACGCATCACGCGGAGGATTCAACCGGATCGAATTGCTACAACTGCCACATGCCCCACACCGCGTATGGACTGCTCAAAGCGATTCGCAATCACACGATTAGCATTCCGGATCTGAAACAGGATCTGGCCGCCAAACGTCCCAACGCATGCAACCAATGCCATCTGGACAAGACACTGAAATGGACAGCAACCCATCTGAGCGACTGGTATTCGATCGATGCACCGGAACTGGACGCTGACCAATCGGAAGTCGCGGCTTCCATTTTGTGGCTGCTGAAAGGCGATGCCGCCAACCGGGCGCTCGCGGCATGGACGATGGGTTGGTCGGACGCACAGGCGACATCAGGCAACAATTGGCAATCGATCTACCTCGCTCAACTTTTGAACGATCCGTATCTCGCGATTCGACTGATCGCCCGACGTTCGTTGCAAACGCTACCGGGTCTCGCTGAATTGAAGATAACGCCGCTGGGATCGGATGCCGAGCGTGGAGATGCCATCCAGTCCATCATCGCGACTTGGAATCAGGATCAACGTCCCACCAATCCAGCCTTGTTGCTCGGCCCCCAAAACGCGGTCCAAACGAACCGGATCGAAGCGATCATGATACAGAGAGACAACACGCCGATGACGCTAACCGAATAGCGTCTGCATCTCGCGATCACTCCACATGATAGAGGTTGTGCAGGTTTAGATTCAGTGCTCGCAATGTTGAATTCGCCCTCATGAACGCAGTTCGGGTCTGTCAATTGCCAAGCACGAACAAACGACGCGACCACGCTGCGTCACATGTGCCGACGGAATATTTGGAGACAACTGTTCTACTCTGTTGCGTTCACTCGACCTCAAACGCAAGACTGAAGCCTCTAACCGTTCGGTGGTGTTTTGTAGTTTTTTAATTTTCTTTGTGAGACGCCCACAACTCACGACGACTCCACACTCCAAATAGTGGCATGCTCCTTAGCCGACTGCCCAAAAAAAATTAATCAGGCACCGAACACACCAGCCTGTCGAGGGGCATGCTCAAACGACAACCAATGTCGTTTAACTAAGATTCAGTGAAGCAGAGATAGTTTTCCTTGATCATCCACCACGTTCACCTTAGCATTACCAGCAGGCGGCAAGTTAACTTCAAAGTGCATACGAAATTTTCCGCGGAATTCAAAGTGATTCATAATTCAGTAAACCTGGCAAGACTTACGTTGCTGCTCCTATTCGTAGGACCTGCCGCGAACTTCGCCAGCGGCGCCATAGTGCAGACGTTCACTTTAACGTCCGCGGGTGGGAGTGCATCCGGAAATACACTGAGCATTAGCCTGATCGGACTAGATGCTGATGGTGTAACTTTCGATGCCGTTGTGACCGCCACTGGAAGCGCCAATCTACATCAAACCGGGACTACCGGCGTTGGGGTATCGGGTGGTTCTTCGAATTTGATCAATCAGAGTGAGTTCGTAACCTTCACTGCCTCAATTTCCAACGAGGTCGGAGGCTCGGTTTCTTTCGATGGATTCACAGAACTGACCCTTTCATCACTTTTGCAAACCGACGAGCAAGGAGCGATTAGCGCAGACACGGTCCTGGACATTAGTGACACAATCGTTTCAAACAACGGACCTCATTCGCTTAGCTTGCTTCCTACATTCTCGTTGCTTGGAACTAACAACGGGGGAACAAACTCATCATTCCGGGCATTGAATGTGGATGCTCAATTTTCAGGTACCGCAACTGCCGTCCCTGAGCCCTCGACTTTTCTCGCACTGCTACTGGTTGCACCAAGCATCGCATACCGCAGACGTTCCCGCTGAATCGCATGCCTTACGCATAGAGCCAAAATTGGACAAGTTGGCAGGCATTGTCTGACTCAAGATCGCCTACCGGCCGTGACTGACTCTGCCAGATAAGAACAGCTTCGGAGTTATGTGTTTAGCTCACCGCCAGACGCTGATTACTGGCAAGCCTGCAACGGTGGTTCCCGTTGTGGGTGGGCCGTAGATGGTTGGGTTGGATGGGGCTAGTTCGGTGGCCCGCATTCCGGATTGCAGCGATGAACGTGGACGTTCTCTGGTTGCCAGCGATGCTGCGGCGACTTGGTCCGCTCCCGTGGTGATCGGCTGGATCGGTGCGTTGGAGTCGATCGGACGCAGACGCGATGCGATTTCTGGGCGGATGTTGGATGTCGACGCCAGCGATTGTGCTTGAGGTGCCAACTGGCCGACCGGTTCGTACTGGACGACTTGATCGTTCTGCATCCGCAACGTTCGCTCGGGAACTTGAACGAGCTTGGTTTCTGGTTCCCATTTCACTCGGGTCTCGGTTTGATGAACGACCTCCGAGCGTGCTTCCCAGCGGGTTTCGGGAACGTGCCGGTACGCCACGGTGGGCTGGCGGAATGGGTTCCAACGACCTTCCAAATGCGGACGCAGCATCATCGTGGTCACGGGAACGTAGGACGTGCGAGCAACGGGTTTGGTCTCGACAACCGCCTTGGGCGTGTAAACCGTTTGCTCGCGAGTCTTCATTTGGACTTCGCTGACCGGACGCTGGACCTGGCGAATTTGCTTCCGGTACACGATTCCGGTCGCTGGATCAGCGTGCAATTCACCGCCTTCCTGAGCGGTGACCGACGTGGTCAGGGACATCGATGCCCCCGCAACCAAAACGCCAACAATGAACTTGTTCGTCCGATTGGAATTCCGCATGACAATCCTTCGTCTGCAGGTGGGATCGGGCATGGCAAGGCCGCCCCAAGAAAAGTAGTTTGCCGAGGTTAGAATTCGGTGGCACGCTCACCGCCCTTGCAGTCAAACTTTTGAAACCCCGAGAAGCCCTCCATGATCACCCCGGATATCTTGCCTATCTTGCGCTGTCCCTCAAGCGGCGGCCAGCTCACACTGGCGGACGAATCCCTCATCCAGAGGGTCAATCAGGCGATCAGCGACGGCACCGCGCGTGATCAATTGGACGAACGCGTGACAGACCCAATCGAAGGCGGATTGGTCAATTCTCCAGCCGATCGCCTGTATCCCATCCGTGGGGGAATCCCGACATTGATCGTCGATGAAGCGATTGGGCTGACGGGAATCAGCGAAGGGGAGTGAAGACCTGAGCGGCGTTTGGAGCTCAGAGAAAAAGATGCGAGGGCATTCAAACATTAGCCGCAGTGCGTTAGCACCGGTTTCCATGACGCAACCGGTTCGAACGGATACCGACTCGGCATCGACGGACTTGGAAGTTCATCGTACGGTCGTCGAGCGTCAAAACTGTTTGCGACCGATCCAATAAAAAAGCGGAGCCACTGGGGCTCCGCTTGCTGAATCATTTCATCGTGAATTCGGAGATCAGCCGGTGATTCGCTTGGCGAACAATGGTCCGCCGTACTGAGCCGCGTCGCCCAACAATTCTTCGATGCGAAGCAATTGGTTGTACTTGGCCATACGGTCACTACGACTTGCCGACCCAGTCTTGATTTGGCCGGTCGACATGGCAACGGCCAAGTCAGCGATGGTCGAATCTTCGGTTTCACCACTGCGGTGGCTGCTGATCGAGGTGTAACCGTTGCGATGAGCGAGCTGAATCGCGTCGATGGTTTCGGTCATCGTTCCGATTTGGTTGACCTTGATCAGGATGCTGTTGGCGATCCCTTCATCGATACCGCGTTGCAAACGTTCGACGTTGGTGACGAACAAGTCATCGCCGACCAGTTGCACCTTGTCACCGATCTTGGTGGTGAGTTTCTTCCAGGTATCCCAGTCGTCTTCGTCGCAGCCATCTTCGATGCTGCAGATCGGGTACTTGTCGCACCAATCGGCCAAGAAGTCGACCATTTCATCGCCGGACATTTGGTTGTTGTCCAACGAGTACTTGCCGGATGACTTGTCGTAGAACTCAGTCGAAGCCGCGTCCAAAGCGATCCAGACTTGTTCGCCAGCTTTGTAGCCCGCCTTGTCGATCGCGGTCATGATCACATCGAGAGCTTCTTGGTTGCTCTTCAAGTCAGGTGCGAAACCGCCTTCGTCGCCAACCGCGGTGCTGTATCCCTTTTCCGACAAAACCTTTTTCAGGTTGTGGAAGATTTCGGTTCCGCAGCGCAGTGCATCGCTGAAGCGTTCGAAGCCCAATGGCATGACCATGAACTCTTGGATGTCGACACCGTTGTCGGCGTGCTCACCACCGTTGATGATGTTCATCATCGGAGCGGGCAACATGCGAGCGCCAGCACCACCGAGGTAGCGGAACAAAGGCTGGTTGGTCGAAGCGGCAGCCGCGTGAGCGACGGCAAGCGAAACGCCGAGGATCGCGTTGGCACCGAGTTCTTTTTTGTTGGGCGTGCCATCCAGTTCGATCATCGCTTGGTCAACCGCAGCTTGATCGGTTGCGTCCATGCCTTCCAAGGCATCGGCGATCTTCGTGTTGACGTTTTTGACAGCGGTCGTGACGCCTTTGCCCATGAAGACGGACTTGTCGCCGTCTCGCAGTTCCCAGGCTTCGTGCATCCCGGTGCTGGCTCCGCTGGGCACGGCGGCGCGACCGGCGGCACCGTCCATCAACGTGACTTCGCACTCGACGGTTGGGTTGCCGCGGCTGTCCAAGATTTGCCGAGCGTGAATCGATTCGATCAGTGTCATGGGTTCACTATGAGATTGAGGGGGAACGAAATTCGGCTCAATGGAGGGCCGCAAAATTTGATTTGGAAAAGGCGGACGTTGTCCGATCGGGCGGTATTCTGTCCAATGCCCCGGAAACTGACCACCCGGCACCGATTCCCTGCGTTTTCCCTCGGTTTTGAGCCGTCTTTCCCGCCATCTGCCTCCATCTTCCCATTTCGCTGTCATGTTCACCGGTCTTGTCGAATCCGTTGGCCAACTTTCTGCCGTCGTGGAACAACCGCCCGGCAGACGTCTGGTGATCGCCGCCCCCTCCTTCCGGGATGCAGATCCGACTCGCGACGTGAAGCTGGGCGACAGCATCGCGATCAACGGATGCTGTCTGACCGTTGTCGAAATCGACGGCGACGAGTTGTCCTTTGAGGCGGGCGAAGAAACGCTCAGCCGAACCAATCTCGGCGAACTGACGGCCGAGTCCACCGTCAACCTGGAACGATCGCTTGCGGTCGGAGACCGAATGGGCGGCCACTACGTCACCGGCCACGTCGACTGCGTCGGCCAATTGATCGAACGAGTCGACGACCCACCATGGGCGAATTTGAAATTCTCGGTTCCCGCTCCCTTCGCACAACAGATCGTTGCCAAGGGAAGCATCGCGGTTGACGGCATCAGCCTAACGGTCGTCGATGTCGGAGCAGACTACTTCACGGTCGCACTCATCCCTCACACGTTGGACGCCACCACACTGGGAGGCCGCCAAGTCGGAGACCGCATCAATTTAGAAACTGACTTGTTGGCCAAGTATGTGCAACGAACATTGCAGTTCGGCAATGCCAACGACCAAGCCGACGCAAGCAACCCTGCGTCCCCCACCAACACACCCTGGAGCCCGCAATCATGAGTGACGAAATCGATCCCACTCCTCCCGTCGCACCGCCTCAACCTCCAGCGCGTTCGAACAACGCTTCTCGCGGCTCACGGCAAACCGCGACATACCTGTCCAAACGTTTGACGGCCGCCGGACTGCGCCCGGTGTCTAAGTACGGTCAGAACTTTTTGATCGACTTGAACCTGGTCGAACTGATTGCTCGTTCAGCCGATATCGGGCCGCACGACATCGTGTTGGAAATCGGAACGGGAGTCGGCTCGCTGACATCCATCATGGCCGCTCAAGCCGGCGCGATCTTGACGGTTGAAATCGACCAAAACCTGTTTCAACTCGCGTCGGAGGAACTGGCACCGTTCCCGCACGTGAAGATGATCCAAGGCGACGCACTGAAGAACAAAAGCACGTTCCGTGATGACATCATGGAATCGATTCGCGAAGCCAAGTCGCGATTGCCTGACGACAGCAAATTCATGTTGGTCGCGAACTTGCCCTACAACGTCGCGACTCCAATCGTCAGCAACCTACTGCACCAAGACCCGCCGCCAGACCGCATTGTCGTCACGATTCAAAAGGAACTCGGCGAGCGCATGGTCGCTGGCCCTGGTTCGAAAGACTACGGCGCACTGAGCATTTGGATTCAAGCCACATGCCGGGCCGAGATCGTTCGCATCCTTCCACCCACTGTGTTTTGGCCGCGTCCCAAAGTCGACTCGGCGATCGTGCGTCTCGACGTCGATCACGAGCGTCGCAACGCGATTCCGGACTTGAAGTACTTCCACCAAACCGTTCGAGCTCTGTTCTTTCACCGACGCAAGTTTCTGCGCAGTGTCGTGATCAGCGCAATGAAAGGTCGCTTGGACAAACCGACGATCGACGAGATCCTCGGACGACTGGGCCACGGCGAGACCGCACGTGCGGAAGAACTAAATCTGGAGCAGATCTCCGATCTAGTAGAAGCCCTTCGTCAGGCGGAACAGGCCAACGAGTAAGACTCGTTACCGACGCAGACGAAATATAGAACCAACGCTCGTTTACAGCTGAACAGAAGCCAGCGAAACGCCCGTTCGGCAAAACCGAACTCGCGCCAATCAGCGCTGGCGAGCGTGGACGAACGGCGCTTGCCAACTGGGTGCGAGCGAGGCGTCGTCGATGTTGACGCCGGCTTCCGGGCGACCGTCATGATTGACCAATGGATGGTCCATCAATTGGTTCAAGGACTCTCCCGGGATGAAGCGAACGCGGCCGTCTTCGTACAGGACATTAATCCCGCGGCCACCGTGACTGATCAGTCCATCCTGCGACGGCGAAGCGGCACGAGCCCAGCCTTCCTCGTCGACGACACGGTCCACGACTTTCATCACAGCGGCGTCACTCATCACAGCAAACGATGAACGCCCTTGAAACCGCGGGGATGCAAACTCTTCGCCGTCACGAACACCGAGTGTGTAGGCGTAGTGACCACCAGCGGTTTGTTGCAGCCATTGCAAACGAGCGATCGCTCGCTGCCATGCCGCTTGCTCTTCGACGGTCGTCGCACCAGCGACGGCGAAATGATTCAAATCACGAGCGGCTTCGTCGAGCATTCGAAGCGTAACCATGGTGGGCACTTCTTCTGCGGCACCTTCGGATGCGAAGTTGCCATCTTCTGGGTGCAGTCCGCCAGCGGACCAAAAATCGGTGGAACGAATCGAAGGGCAAAGTGTGGAGCGTGAATCCATCATCAAACCGGCCGAATGCAACCGTGGTGCATAGACACCGGCAAATGCCTGGTAGCCGGTCGACTCGACCGAAGGCAGACGCGCTTCCGCATTGCGAGTGACGTACTGGGTCATTGCCGTGCCCAGTTGACGTAGATTGTCCTGACAAGCCTGCTTGCGAGCCATGAAGCGACCTTCCACCATCGACGGCAATGCGATCGCCAACATGATGCAAGCGGCGGTGACCGAGCCCACCCAATCTCGCCAAGTCCACGCGAGCGAATCAGAACCTTCCATCACCGGAGACAATTTCGGTGTCACCGGCGCGGACACTTTGGATTCGGCGGGTGTCGTCGATTGATCGGGTTCGGCGCCGGGCATCGGCGGAAGTGGCGGCAGAGCGTCGAGCGTTCGAGCAACCAGGTCAGTGGGCGGCGGTTCGACGATTTCACAATCGTCATGAAGAGGCCCAAGTTTGCGTTCCAGCTCGGCCAGCATTTCTCTGGCCTCGGGACTTTCCCGCAAGAGTTTTTCGACCCGCAGCATTTCGTCCGCTTCAAGCGCGCCTAGCAGATATCCAAGAAGATCTTCTTGCATCACAAAGGACGTTGCGTAAGCGGAAAAAGAAACGCGAGAAATGGAAGCAGACTTCGAACCAATCCGAAAAGCTCAACTCGAACGGCATCGGCCGTGGCTTGCGTCGTAAAACCCGGGGATTATGCCCTTGAGCGCAGTTTCGTGCGAAAGACCGAGCACAACGCCCAGCAGATTTGGACGAGACACGTTTCGGATCGGTTCAGAAATGATTACGCCCGCGGTGGAGCGAGTGTTCGGGTAGGTCAGGTGCGAACAGGTTCGTGCTCCACTTTTGTGAAGAACATTCTATCGCCTCACGACCGAGTCAAACCCAATCAATCAGACGAACGGATGCTTCCCATGGTTCACTCGAACCCCAACTCGGCGCAGAAAAAAAGCGGCCCCGAAGTGCCGCTCGTGTCCAGTTCGCAACCAAACGGCCGCGAAAAATGAGGTTTCGCGATTAGACGCCTGGTTGTTCTTCCGCGTCGCGTTCGCCGTCGTGGCTGTCGTCCCACAAACCGCTCAAACGATTGACTGCGGCGTGCAAACGACTTTTGACGGTCCCAACGGGAATCCCCAGAATCTCGGCTGCCTCGCGGTATTTCAGGCCTTGGTAGTAAACCAATTCGACCACTTGCTGCATTGGCTCGCCCAGCGATTCGACGGCGTGATGCACCCAGCGTCCGTTTTCTTCTTTCGAAGCAGCTGCCAATGGATCCGTGATCGCCCCTTCGAGCTTTTCGGACCAACTGCCGCCACGATCATCTTCTTGACCGTTTGCGGGGCGGTCCAAACTGACCATACGGTGGCGTTTGTTACGACGCTGCACGTCGATCGCTTGGTTGGTAGCAATCGCATACAGCCAAGGTCGAAAACGACGCGTCAGATCAAACTGGTTGCACTTCAGGTGAACCTGCAAAAAGGTGCCCTGAAAGGCATCTTCCGCCATTTCGGCGTTGCCGATGTAGCGACGCAGATACGCGTAAATCTCGCGTTCATATCGACGCATCAGGGCTTCGTAAATATCACGACGTCCGCTGGTGCGATATTTCGCAACCAGTTGCTCGTCGGTTTGATCAGCGATGGATTCGCTGGTGAAAACGTTTCCCGAATCCACCTTCGAATCAGCGACCGCTGCGGAAGTTGAAAAGTTCATGGGGGATCGATCACAAAAGAGGTATGAGTAGCACTCAGTCTAATTAGAAATGCGTTGTGCCACGGATTGAACCGCCAAAACAAAATCACATTCACAGAGACGAGTGATGATGAGGGCAACCGCCAAGGCAACTTCAATCGCCCTTAAAAGGCATCAAGGGAAACCTGCACCACGTGCGTATTATCGCGGTTTCGCCTGATTTGTCAAAGTCATCTTCGCGTTGAATTCACATCCTGCCTCTTTGGCAGGGAGCGAATCCAGGGCTCTATAGGGGCAATTCGTGTTCCAGTCCACCTGGAATCGTTGTGTCAATCACTCGGGTTGGTCCGATTGTTCCGGAATTACCGAATGTTTGCTGGAAGTTGTGCCGATAACTCCGCCTGGAACGGTTTCTTCGTTCGAGATTGAACTCCTTTTCCGCGGTGTTGCCCCCAATTTGGCGGCAGTCTTCCCCGGAAACGCTTTCAACCTCGGTCCACGGCGGAACGGTCCACAACGGCGGGGTCGTTGGATGCAAAATCCTTTGGAGCATTCAGCAACTCAACAGCCACAGGACATTTTATGGCTGGGCGTCCTCGCGTGAGCGGGACCCCCGGGGGGATTTTGGGGTCTTTGTGACCGCGGAGACGATTGCAATGCGACGAATTGCCAGGCAAAGAAACGAGCAACCCATGATGGCCCAGACCCCCGATCCCCAAATCAAACCCGGACCCAACCAAAGAACCGGACTGCGTGTGACCCTTGAGGACAATGGGATGACGGAATCATTCAGCGAAAGCGTGACGGTTAAATTACGAAAGCTTCGTGACTTGGTCTGTGGTGGCTTGATCGCCGCCGCAGTTGCCACGCCAGTCGCTGCAGCACCACCCACCGCGGGTGATGAAATGGACTACGAGGCGAGTGGCTTCATGCTACCGCCCGGTGTTCAACCAGCAGGGATGGTCGACGGCATGCCAGCCATGTCGATGCCACCAGGCTCCATGCCAGGTGCACAATCGATCGCCACCACCTTGCCATCGGCTCCGCTGATGATGCCTGGTGGATACGGCTCGGCTGGCTACGCTCCGGCCGGTTACCCACAAGCCGCCTATGCACCTGCTGGCGTCATGCCGGTTGGCTATCAGAGCGGTGGTTTCCTCGGCGGCGGATACGCTGCGGGTTGCGACACGATGAGCTGCGGATGCGGCGACTCGGGTTGCACCAGTGGCCAATGCGGCAGCAACTTCCGCGGCCTTTTGCCCGCTGTGATGGGCGATTGCTGCGGATCATGCGGCGGTGGCGGATGCGGTGCCTGCGGTGGATTGGGCTCGTGCCTGACCAACGGCTCGCTCGGCCAAGGCGGATTGCTTGGAAGCCTCAACGAGTGCGGCCCCGGCAGCACCGACTTCGGCATCCTGGCAGCACACATTGGTGGTGGCTTGGCCGGTCTAGCCGAAGCCCTGCGACCTTACTCCGAAGCCGGTAAATCAGCCCAACGCTGGTACGACGTATCGGTCGAAGGGTTGTTCCTGACGCAGGAGCTCGATGGGTTTGCTGACGGTCAAGTATTGACCAACGGCGGAACCACTGGCACACCGAACGTCGCCGACAACCCAGTTCTGACTCAAGATGACTTGGGCGACGATGACCTGGAAGCCGGTGCTCGCATCTCGTTCGCACTGATCTTCGGTGCCGGCTCAAATGTCGAGTTCACCTTCATGGGCGGCCAAGAATGGGGCGGCTCCGCCTCGGCTTCTGACCCAGGCGGGAACTTGACCTCGATCTATTCCGGTTACGGCACCACGCCGGGAGGCGGATACGCCAACCTGTCAAACTTCCAATCGATCAGTTACGAAGCGGAATTCGACAGCTACGAAATCAACTACCGTCGTCGCACCGTTGGACCGTACGGACGCTTCCAAGGCTCTTGGTTGCTCGGCCTCCGACACGTGGTTTTCGACAACCAATATGCATTCAATGGCTCGCAAAACTCCAGCACCATTGCTGACTTCCAGCAAAGCTTCGACCTTGAGAACCGATACTTCGGTCCTCAGGCCGGCGTCGACCTGTGGTGGAACGCTCGTCCCGGAATTCAACTGGGTGCCGAAGTCAAAGGGGCTTGGGTTCAAAACGACTTCGGTCAAACGTCGTCGATCGGAATCACACCCGGTGCTTTGAACACGTTTGAAACGGGCGGACAAGATGGTGCCTTCATCTTGGATTTCCAAGCAACGGGTATCTACCGCTTCTCGCACTCGTTGTCGCTGCGTGGTTCTTACCACTTGTTGACCATTGATGACGTTTACGCGGCTCCACTGGACAATAGCTTCATCGACGATTTCGCAACCAACGGGGCCGGTGTCTCAGCACCGAGCACCTCGGAAACGTCGCTGACCCTGAACGGTTTCGCTGCTGGTTTGGAATACATGTGGTGAGCGGCTTGGCGGTCAATCGCCAAACAATCACTCTCTGAAAATCTCGCACAGGGGATCGGCCATCGGGTCGGTCCCCTGTTTGCGTTGCCCAGTTTCCCTGGGAACGCTAATCTTGCGTCATGGATGCCATCACAAAAGATCTGACCGCGGCACAAGCCGAAGCGGTCCAGCACATCGACGGACCTCTGCTGATTATCGCCGGCCCCGGTAGCGGTAAGACACGCGTCGTCACCCACCGGATCGCGTACATGCTGCAAAGCGGGATACGCCCGTGGCAAATCGCGGCGCTCACGTTCACCAACAAAGCCGCGGACGAAATGCGGTCGCGAGTCAATTTGCTCGCCCCCAACCAACCAGTTTGGATGGGCACGTTCCACCGGTTCTGCGCACAACAGCTTCGGCGTTACGCACCGATGGTCGGCTTGGCCGAGAACTACTCGATCTACGATTCGTCCGACTCAAAATCCGCGATGAAGCGTGCGATCGCGGCCGCTGGTGTATCGACCAGCCACACCTCGCCCGAGCAAATCGCATCGGCGATCTCCAATGCCAAGAACCGGCTGATCACTCCCGAGATCATGGCTCAACAAACCGGCCGAGCCGGCGACACCGTCGCAGCGAAGGTCTACCCGGTTTATCAACAACAATTGCTGACCGCCAACGCGGTCGACTTTGACGACTTGCTCTTCCACTTCGCTCGGTTGCTGCGGGAGAACCCCGAGGTGCGATCGAACCTGGACGAGAAGCTCAAGTACATCATGGTCGACGAGTACCAAGACACAAACTTGGCTCAGTACGCCATCGTGCGAGCGCTTTCGGTCGACCATCCCAACCTCGCCGTGACGGGTGACCCCGATCAATCGGTCTACGGATGGCGTGGCGCCGACCTCAACAACATTCTGGATTTTGAAAAGGATTACCCGAGCGTCAAAACCGTTCGGCTGGAACAAAACTACCGCAGCACGCCAGAAATCCTTCGCGTCGCCGATCAACTGATTCGGCACAACCGCCGTCGCAAACAGAAGAATCTGTTCACCGATAACCCGACCGGCGAAGCGGTCACGCTGCGTCAGTACGAGGACGGTTACAAAGAAGCCGACGGCATCGCCGATGAAATCGCCAACCAAATGATCGCGGGCAACGCCGAACCGCGAGATTTCGCGATCATGTGCCGGATGAACGCGTTGACGCGATCGATCGAACACGCCCTCCGCAATCGCGGCATCCCGTATCAGATCGTTAACGGGCTGGAGTTCTATCAACGTAAAGAGATCAAGGATCTGCTGGCGTATCTTCACCTGATCAACAACCCTCGCCACGACGTCGCGTTCCAACGTGTGATCAACACACCAACGCGAGGCATCGGTGCCAAGACACTCGAGCGAATCCAACGCTTTGCCGACGATCATCGCATCCCGATGCTGGAAGCCGCTCGCCGTGTCGATGAAATCGACACGCTTTCCAAACGAGCCAAAACGTTGGTGACGTCCTTCATTCGTCTCTACGATCGTTTGTGCATCAAAGCGACCGCGACGCTGGAGGATCTGCTCCGATTCTTGATCGAAGAAATCAAGTTCGTCGCGTACTTGGAACGGACCACTCCAGAACAACAAGACAACAACCCGATCGCCAACGTCGATGAGTTCATTTCCGCGGCCGTCGAATTTGACCAAATGCATCCCGAGGACGGATCACTCGAAGCGTTCCTCGAACAAGTCGCATTGGTGTCGGACACCGACGCATTTGAAGACTCCAACAACCGTGTGACCTTGATGACTTTGCACGCGGCGAAAGGGTTGGAATTCCCTCGCGTATTCATCATCGCGGTCGAAGACAACCTGCTGCCTCACCGCCGCAGTAAAGAAGACGAAACCCAACTCGAAGAGGAACGTCGTCTTCTCTTCGTGGGTGTCACGCGAGCCGAACAATGGTTGCAGATCAGCTACGCGAAACTGCGAAGCTTTCGTGGGGAAAATCAACCGGCGATTCCCAGTATGTTCTTGGGCGAATTGCCTCGCGATGAAATGCAGGTCGTCGAAGTCAAAGGAAGTCGCAACTTCTTTGACGATGCCTACGACGACGAATACCCGGACTCATGGGATTTGGTCCAAGAGCCCGCCGCGGTCACCGACACCGGCCCTGCTGGTCAAACTGACGTGGCCGATGGACCACGCATCCTACCGATGACGGACCAATCCGCGATTCCGGATTTGTATCACGACGACGTGCCGCCACCGAAGAAAAAGAAGCCCAAGGTTTCCATTCAAACCGAACTCAAGACGGCCAGCGATCTGCTGCAATCCGGCGTCACGCCGCTGGGTGCTTACCGCGAAGGCAGCACGGTCCGCCACAACGAATATGGCGAAGGAACGATCATCGCCCTCACAGGCAAAGGCCCCAAACGGACTGCGAAAATTCAATTCGAAGAGACCGAAGAAACCTTCCGTTTGGCATTTGCAAAGATCGAACTAGTCGAACGCTGATTCGCAACAAGCCTGCAGCAATTCCCGATCATTCCGGGCGGTAAGGTCAACATCGGTTCTGGCGGATCGCCGTTGGCAGCAGACATTCCCAAACTGTTGCCAATCTTCTCTTCCTTTCCAGTTCAACGTTGCGAACCCATGCGACTCAGCCTCTTCTTTTGCGCCGCCTTCCTCCCCGCGATGGTCATGTCCACACAAACTCACGCTGACGAATCCTCCGACACAAGCCTGTCCTCACAACTGAAAGAAACTGCCGAAAACGCGACCAAGCGATACCCGGCAGAAGTCCTGAAGACGTTCCAAGGTGGAGTCGACCAAGTTCGTGCCAGCGGCATTGAAAAGTCCGCCAAGCAGGTCGGCGATTCAGCTGCCGATGCGACGCTGAAGGGCTGGGACGAAAACGAAGTTACTCTCAGCGAAGTGTGGTCCGAAAGCCCGGTCATCTTGATGTGGTACCGCGGCGGATGGTGCCCCTATTGCAACCTGCAATTGCGAGCGATGCAAAAACAGCTTTCAGCGATCGAAGGTGCCGGTGCAAAGCTGATTGTCCTGACGCCTGAACTCCCTGACAAGGCGAAGGAAACAGCGGAAACAAACGACCTCGACATGCTGGTCTTGCACGATCGCAACAACGAGCTCGCAAAGAAATTCGGTATCGTGTTCGACTTGCCCGAATCCATTGTCCCGATCTACCGCGACAAACTGCAACTCGCCAAGTTCAACGGTAACGACGCGATGGAATTGCCTCTTGCTGCGACCTACGTGATCAACACGGACGGCAAGATCACTTACGCGTTCCTGGATGCGGACTACT
>NZ_DDGH01000002.1:54817-56487 GCF_002337565.1 Rhodopirellula sp. UBA1907
TTCCTGGATGCGGACTACAAGAAACGAGCCGAACCTGCGGACGTTGTGGCTGCCGTGAAAAAGCTTCAGTAGCAGACGCCCATCCGACACAACGAAAAAACGCACCTGCGAGTTGCTCGCAGGTGCGTTTTCGTTTTGGTCATTGAGCAAGCTTCAGCTCACACGGTCAAATCAGTCAACTGTTTGACTTCTTCGGCGGTGAATGGCTTTGCCAAGCGAGCGCCCATTTGAGCGACCACACGAGCGGCGGCGTGCGAAGCCAAGTGGCCCGACTGACGCCAATCCAAACCGTTGGTGATGCCGTACAAGATGCCGCCGGCGTACATATCACCTGCTCCCGTCGTGTCGATCGCTTTGACCTTCACGCCTTCGACGGGAATCGCTTCGCCGCCGTGCATCAGGATCGAACCGTTTGGGCCAAGCGTCATGGCGACGTTTTCGGCCGACTCGTGAATCTTGTTCGCACAGGCAATGGCGTCATCCAGTCCGGTCAGGCTTTTGGCCTCTTCTTCGTTGCAGAAGAACAAATCGACGGGGCCGCGAATCAGGTCCCACATCTCATCCTTCATCATGTTGACGAGGAATGGATCCGAGGCGGTGAAGGCGACTTTGACATCGTTCTTCTTTGCCAACTCAATCGCTTTGTAAGCGGCCGCTTTGGTTTGTTCGCCGGTGAACAAATAACCTTCGATGTAGACGTACTTGCTGGCCGCGATCACATCTTCGTCGATGTCTGCTTCGGACAACGCGGTCGACGCGGCCAAGTTCGTCAGCATGGTTCGCTGAGCGTCTTCGGTGATCAACACGGCACACGTTCCGCTTGGCGTCTCAGGCTGCGGATCGACGTCGATGGTGACCCCGAGAGCCCGCAAGTCTTTCAAGAAAAATTGCCCGGTTTCGTCGTCACCGATCTTTCCAACGAACGCGGCTTTGCCACCAAAGTCCGCGACCGCAGCGATCGTGTTGGCGGCCGAACCACCTGCACAGCGAGACAGCGACGGCAGGTCAAATCGGCTCAGCACGGTCGCTTGTTTTTCGTCGTCGACCAGCGTCATGATGCCTTTGTCGAGCTTCAATTCCGACAGCAAGTCGTCGGCAACCATTGTCTGAATGTCAACGAGAGCATTGCCAACCGCGTAAACATCGTGCGTCATCAAATTCAACCAGAGAGAGAAAGAACGAGTTCGTCTGCACCCGCGAATTGGCTACCTCTGGGCAACTTCGCATCCGCCGGGCGGGCCCGCAGTGTACCCGCGAGAGACGGCTCCGCCAGCCAGCTATACTGACGCAGTTCCCCATCCCACCCCATCTGCCCCCACCATCTATGAACACCCCACATCGCCTTTTGGCTGCCATCACGACGGTTCTTGCTTGTGTGCTCCCGGCTTCCTTCGTCCAGTCACAATACGATCCTCACCCCGCCGGAATCGACTACCAAGAAGACTACCGCAATCAGTTTCACTTCAGCCCCAAAACGGAGTGGATGAACGACATCAACGCGTTGATTTACGCCGATGGCCAGTACCACATGCTGTATCAGTGGGGCAAAGCGATTCGCCACGGTGGCTATGCGACCAGCCCCGATCTGCTGCACTGGGAAGACGAAGGCGTTGCACTCATCCCGCAAGAATCGTTCTTGCCCGCCGAAGCCGAACGTAATGTCAGCGGAG
>NZ_DDGH01000002.1:56648-81200 GCF_002337565.1 Rhodopirellula sp. UBA1907
CGAACGTAATGTCAGCGGAGCACAGGTCTACTCCGGAAGCGGCGTTGTGATCTCCGGAGAGACCGCCGAAAAGATCACCGGATCAACGAAAGAAGCCATGGTAATGATCTACACCGGAACCAAGGCGGGAACCTGCATAGCATGGAGCAACGATGGCGGAACCACCTGGCATGACTACTCCGGCAATCCGGTTGCCAATCGAACCAAAGGAGCCGATCCCCGCGACCCGTGTGTGTTCTTCCACGAACCGACCAACAAGTGGATCCTCGCTTTGTACGAGAACGGAACGACGCTCTATGGGTCGGATGATTTGGTCGAGTGGAAACAGCTCAGCAACATCGACTTTGGGTTCGAGTGCCCGGACATGTTTGAATTGCCACTTGATGGAAACACGGACAACAAGAAGTGGGTCCTTCACGACGCGAATGGTTCCTACTTGGTTGGTCAATTTGACGGAGTTCGCTTCACTCCGGAACAAGAAACCCTGGTCATGGATGTTGGACCGGACTTCTATGCCGGTCAAACTTTCTTTCGCCCCAACCTTCCCTCGGGCGATGTGATTCAAATCGCTTGGAACGATCACTGGAACGGCGGCATTGGCGAAAGCCCGTGGGAACGCAACGCAACCTTCCCTGTGAAAATTGGCTTGGTCACTCACGAAAGAAAGATGAAAGTCACCCGCACACCGATACAAGCGATCAAGACGATTTACCAAGACACCACGACTTGGACCAACAAAACCATCACCCCGCAGGATGAAAAAGATGGGCTGCTGAAGGACGTTCGCGCAGAGGCGTTTGACTTGACCGCCACGTTTGATCTGAGCGACACCAACGCCGGTCAAATTGTCTTCCAGATCGCCAACAAAGAAATCGTCTACGACATTGAGAAGCAACTGTTGCTAGGAAAGCCACTCAAACCGGACGACGACAACAAGCTCACCGTCCGCATGCTGATCGACTGGAGCTCATTGGAAGTCTTCTCTGCCGGGGGCGTGTTCTCCTACAGCGAGCAGTTTGCCTTCACCCCCGACGATGAGTCCGTTCATCTTTTCACTCGAGGTGGAAAGGTTGCCTTGGAAAAGCTGCAACTCAACCGAGTCAAAAGCACTTGGTGAGACAGCGGCGGTGATGCTCGCCGGAAGCTTCCTAACTGAACATCGACGACAAACCGGCGTCGAATTGGCCTCGTGTCAGCACGGTTGGCACGCCCGCCTCTCGGGCACCTTTCAATCGGGCGACTTGCACGTGCGGTCCATATGCAACCACGCGAGCCTCGGGACACACCCGTGAAACTGTCGGCATGAGCTCAGCGACGACTCCGTTGCGAGTCGACAGGTCAACAATGACCCATCCGACGTCTTCGTTGGGTTCTTCCGGCAATCGCCCGGCCAACGAGAACGTTTTGTCAGCCGATTCGCATGCGGCACGAACTCGCGAGGCAAAAATCAAATCGCCAGAGAGGAATAAAACGGTTGATTTCATGGATGATTCCGGTCGATAAACGATGTGTCAGGATACAAGGAAGAATGAGCGAGAACGCAACCGAAGACAAGCCGACCGAACCCAGTCCTCCGACATCATCGATGTACAAGGAGAAGGTTCTGAAGATCCGCACCACCGTCAATGTCACGTTGGCGGAGAAGAAAGAGCCACTTCGTAAGATCCTGGCCTTGGTGCCCGGTTCGATGCTGACCTTTGACGTGCACTGCGATCGGCCGCTGACGCTGCGCGCGGGTGGCCACCCAATCGCCACCGGTGAAACGGTCAAAATTGGCGACAAGTTCGGTCTGCGTGTCCGGGAAATCGGTGTTCCCAAAGAAGACTGACTCCGCCGAAAGAACCAACCGCGAAAACGAAAAGGCCCGCCTAAAATCATTGAACTGATTTCAAGCGGGCCTTGTTTCGTTTCATCGTCAAACAATCACGAGGTCGACGGCTGGTTCACTCGCCCTTCACCGGACGACCGAAGAAGACCGCGCGATCGATGTGGAAGATACCTGTTCCTTCCAAGCCGATTTTGATGTAGCTCGCGACCGTGCCTTCGGGAAGTTCGACCTTCCATTCGGCCTGCGTCGAGTTGCTCTTCCAAACACGCGTCCAATCCTTTCCGTCGTTGGACGTCCAAACGGCCAATCCCTTGGCTCGGTCGTGGAACTCCTCGTCACGACGGTTCGTAATTTTTCCGCGTACCAATTCGGCCGGGTTCGCCAACCGAAGGATCACCGAGGGATCGGTTGCGGGCTGTTTCGAGTGAACTGCGAAACGATCTTTTCGCACGCCTTCTCCACTGAACAAGTGCTCCGCTTCGCGGTTCCAAACGGCAGGCCAATCGCCAGGCACACTGATCATTGAATCACGAGTCACCTCGATCAGATCCCCATCTTTGCGAAGCGGGTAATCGGTGTTCGGGTTGGTCGCGATCCACTCACCACCCAAGAAAGCCAACAGATCCAAAAACTCACTCGGGGCGACCGTTTCGGTCAAACCCTCGGGCATGCTGCTTGCCTTCATCGGTTTGCGAATCTCGATCTCTTCCTTGTCGATCACTTTGGTTTTGCCGTCAGCGATTCCCAACGAGATCGTTTCTTCGTCTTCCTTCAGGATGAAGCCGCCGATGGCTTCACCGTCATAGGTCAAAATCATGACCGTTTCGTATCCCTTAGCGATTTCTTCGTTGGGCCAAACGATCGAACGGATGATGTGTTCCTTCGTCATTCGTTCGCCAATGTTGGTCAGCTCAGGACCAAACGCTTTGCCAAGTTTGCCGTGCAAGTGACAAGCTGAGCAAACACGTTCGAACACCTTCGCACCCGTTTCAGCATTCCCACGAGATGCGGCGACGACTTTTTGCAACGCGACCAATTGGTCCTCTTGCTTGGCATCGACATCGGCCAGAATCTTCAAAGGACGATAGACTTCCGCGCCGGGCCCGGTTGCGATTTTGTATTCCTTCAAATACTCGGCCGCCTTGGCTGGCAACGATGCGATCAGTTCCTGAATTTCGGCCGAGTCGCCATCCCAATGCTTCGACAACGCCGACATGGTGTGTTCCAACACATATTGAATCCATTTGTCGGCAGGTCGATCGATACCGGCCAATGCCACACGAACACCAACGGGATGATCCATCAGGCTGGCAGCTCGAAGCGATTCCAATCGCACGCGAGCGTGGTCGTCTCGGCCGGCTTCCAAAAGGAACTGCACGAACGGAAGATCGACCGACAATTCGATTTGATCCGGCGAGTTAGCTTGTTCGTTGCCGGACAGGAAACGCCATTCGTTGCCAACGACGTGGGTCGCGGCGGCACGTTGTTGGAAGTTGCCCTCCGCCAAAACTCTTCTCGCGAGATTCAGGTCGACGTTGTGGAACGCTTCCTGTACCCAAAGGATTTCAAGAGCGGCTTCGGCAGTCGGATTGTCCTGCAACCATTGCTTCGATGCGGCAACCACTTCGTCGGCGGGACGGCTGAGCAGAGCTCGACGGGCACGGTAACGGGTTCGCGTCTCGAACGCCAACAATTGATCCATCACCTCGATCGTCGGCAGATCCGACTGCGTCACAACGTCGAGCAAAGGACGTTCTTTGTGACGCATACGGTAAATCCGGCCGTGTTCGTGGTCACGGTTTGGATCTCGCTGCGAGTACTGCATGTGACCGATCAGGGCGTTGCACCAATCACCAAACCACAACGCTCCGTCCGGTCCAATTTTGGGATCGACGGGACGGAAGAACATATCCGTGCTGACCAACAAGTCATCGGTTCGCTCGCCGGTCAAACCCGCTTCATCATCTTGGTCGCGAATTTCGAACGCCGGCATCCCGTGCATGTTGATCACACAGGCGTAGATCAAACGGCTGCGAAACTCTTCTGGAAACTGACGTGAGTGCAGGATTTCGTTGCCTGCCGCCGGGCGGATCCCGTGGTTGTTGAAAATTGGCTCCAACGTTTTTCGCGAACGGACATCGCCGCCCGACAACGCGTTCGTCCAGTGGTGCTGGGCGTTGGTCCCGTCACCAATGATTCCGTTGCCGTATTGATCGAAGACCAAACACCACGGGTTGTATTGCCCGGGTGTGCGGAAGTGCGTCAAACGCAGACTTTCCAAGTCCCAAACGTAGCTGCCCGATGCACCCGCTTCGCGAACGGGGCCCCAAGGTGTTTCGACCGTCGTCGACATCGCAATGCCTTCCTGCATGTGCAGGCGACCGCCGTTGGAATACTCCCATGCGCCCATCGCATGGTGAGTGTCGTCGGTTCCGATCCCGTCCAACACGTGCGTGACTTCATCGGCGACATCATCGCCGTCGGTGTCTCGCAAAAACAAAATGTGCGGTTCGTCGATGACCAACACGCCGTCTTTGTAAAACTCGAATCCGGTTGGACAGATCAGTTTGTCATAAAACGGTTTGCACTCGTCCGCTTTGCCGTCGCCGTCAGTGTCCTCAAAGATCAGCAATCGATCGCTCGGGCGGCTGCTGCCCGGCAACCACTGCGGGTAGTTGACCATGCACGACACCCACAACCGACCGCGTTGGTCGAATGCAATTTGCGTCGGGTTGGCCAGTTCGGGAAAGTCTTTCTCGCTGGCGAAACATTCGACTTCGAAACCGTCGGGGATTTCCATCTGCGAGATGGATTGTTCCGGTGTGGGATACTCCAACGTCTTGGGCTCACGCATTTCGCGGAACGAATCATCGCGAGAACCAAACATGGTTTCGGGAATGAAGACCTCGCCGGTCTTTGAATCGTCCACTACGTCCGGCACTTCGCGACCGGCGGACATGTCCCACAAGTGTTGATCGCGAACGGCGACCATCTTGCGAATCTTTTGAAACTCACCTGGAAAGGTTTCCGTATCCCACGTGCGACGTCCACCGTAGACGTACCAACCGTTCAGCATTCGGTAGTCTTGCTGGTGCAACCAAGCTTTGTCGTTGACGACTTCTCGCATCGCTTCAAAGCGTTCCGCACCGACCGCGGGTCCGGCACCATCAAACAACGCCGCATCGATCAGCAATGAAACGGCTTCGTCACCGGCTTCGTTCAAATGCATGCCGTTGGTTGTGAACTGGCAGCCAGGTTGTTGTTGAAACAGTTCAGCGGTCGGCGTGAACACGTCGACAACCGTCAACTCACGTTGCTCGCCAACTCGTTTGACCGCATCGGCGTAGGCGGCCAAGTAACGGTTGTGGAGCGAACCATCCGGTTGCAATGGATTTCCGCTGGGTTCAAACGCAATTGGAGTGACCAAAGCGAACTGTACCGGTCGTCCATCGCTGCCAAACTGCTTCGCCAACCCGTCCAAGTAAGCGTGGTAGTCCGCCTCGAATTTCGCGATTTGTTCCGCGTCGTCTCCGGCGAACGATTCGTTCATGCCGAAGAAGCACAAGAACGCTTGCGGTGCGAAGACTTGGAACGGATCGTCGATGACGGTGTAGTTGCCGGGGCGCTGTTGCTTGGAAACTTCATCGGTCGGCCAACCAAAGTTGCGAACGACCAGCGGATTGTCGCTGGTTCGCAGATGCAGCATGGTTTCCAAGTGCCCGTACAGGCTCATCCGCTGCGCCGTTCCATTGCCCACAAACGCCAAACGAGTTTTGGCAGGCAGCTTGGACGGGTCCATGGCCGAGACATCCGAGCCGGCCAGCGTCAAAGAAAACGCGACAAAACTCAAAAGCAGAACGCCCCGTGTCGCTACCATTTGGGCCTTGGAGGCAACCGACCGCTCGGTCCGGAGCAACTTGGCCTGGTGGACGGAACGAGACCGCGAAAACGCGAAAAATTTCATAAAACGCATGCAAAAAGCGAGAGAGAACGGGGGGATCGAGGCGGGAGATGTCAGTTTGCGGAACGAGAATCGCAATGCCATCGTATCGTACAGAATCTTAACCGATTCTCTTGCCAAGTTGGCAGTGGATTCATTCCTTCGTCTGAGCCCCAATTGATGTTCTTTCGACTTCTCGCACTCCTGATCGTCGTCCCTTTCATCGAGCTGGTTTTGCTTCTGCGTTTGGCGGATGCGACCAGCTGGCTGACCACGTTGTTGATCGTCGTCATCACTGGGATCATCGGATCGTTCTTGGCTCGCCGCGAAGGCTTGGCGACTTGGTTTCGGTTCCAATCAGCGATGTCGCAAGGCAAGATGCCCAGCCGCGAAATTCAGGATGGGTTGATGATCGCGTTCGCGGCCGCATTGTTGCTGACGCCCGGTTTGCTGACCGATGCACTTGGCTTCACGCTTTTGACTCCTCCCGGTCGCGCGTTGATTGGCGGATGGTTGCGTCATCGTTTCGCGGGAAGTTTTCAAATGCGGACCTTTGGCGGTGGCGGATCCGGCTCATCCGATGGTCCGTCGACGCAAGATGGATTTGGTCAGCGAGGTTTTGGTCAGAATGGTTCCGATTCATCGGGGCAGCGTTCCGGCGGTGCGGGCGATACGATTGACTCGCCTCACTTCGAACCCAAACAATCGCCTTCGCCGTGAACTCATCCAACGACCGTGACACCGGACTGACGGACCTTCTCTTTTCTTCCACACCGCTTCAGCCAACTCCGATCTCGGTCGAACCGGCGCACATCCCGCTGACACAGCCCAAACCGCTGGACCTAAGTGAGATCCAGGTCATCTTGCTCGACGTCTACGGAACGTTGGTGATCAGCGGCAGCGGCGACGTTGGAACCGCTGATGACGCCAAGCACGACGCGGCCAACCAATGGATTCGCGATGCCGCCATCGCCGCCGGAGTCGATGACCTGAGCAAAATCCCGACTTCCAACCAGTTACGAGATCTGATCGTTGCAACGAATGAAGCGGCTCGTTTCGAGACGAACCCGAAGCCCGAAGTCGACATTCTGGAGATCTGGCGGCAGGTGCTGGATGCCAACGGACGCTGGGATTTGGCGACGAATTCAAAAATTTTGGTGAATTGGATTTGTGGCGTCGAAGGGCGTTCCAATCCGGTTTGGCCGATGCCGGGTGCTCACGATGCCTTGATGACGATGAAGGAAAAGGGGCGTCGTTTGGGGATCGTCAGCAACGCTCAGTTTTACACTCCACTGATCGTTCGGGCATTGATGGCGAACCGTCCCCAGGACGCGAAACGTGACCCGTCAAGTGATTCGGCCGAAAGAACGATTGCGGGCGATCTGTCATCCGTGTTCGATCTCAACGCGTGTCATTTTTCCTATCGCTACCGAGCGGCCAAGCCGGGTCCGTTGTTGTTTGATCGTGCGATGCGTCATCTTGGTTCACTCGGAATTTCGCCCGATCAGGTGCTCTACGTTGGCAACGACATGCTCAACGATGTCTGGGCGGCAAAGGAGTTTGGGCTGCGGACGGCGCTGTTCGCCGGGGACGGTCGCAGCCTGCGATTGCGCACCGATGACGCCCGTTGTCAAAATTGTTTACCTGACATGGTGCTGACACACTGGGAACAGATAGTAGAGTGTCTGTGAGCGAACGTTTACTTGACGTTCAATAGCTAGACGACACACGCATGAGTGGCATCAACGATGGGCGTCCAAATCGGCTTTGTGGGAACACGTTTCGCCGGCACCGATGGGGTGTCGCTCGAGAGCGCGAAATGGGCTCAGGTTCTCTGGGACAACGGCCACGTGAGCCATTGGTACTCGGGGCAGAGCGACCGTGACAAAGCTACGTCAATGGTCGTTCCCCACGCTTACTTTGGCCATCCAGACATCGAATGGATCAATCGCCGCGCCTTTGGCACGCGGACTCGAACGCCCGATGTGACCCAGCGGATCTACACGCTGGCGGACTATCTGAAGAAAACGCTCTACGAGTTCACTCGGCGTTTCGACTTGGATCTGTTGATCGTCCAAAATGCATTGTGCATTCCGATGAATTTGCCGCTCGGCGTTGCGCTGACAAACTTCATCGCCGAAACCGGCTTTCCGACGATTGCGCACCATCACGATTTCTATTGGGAACGAGATCGCTTCAGTGTTTCGGCCGTGACCGACATGCTGTGGATGGCGTTTCCGCCCGCGCTGCCACAAATTCAAAACGTGACGATCAACTCGTTCGCACAAGAAGACTTGTCGCACCGCCGCGGTGTGTCGTCGATCTTGGTGCCCAACGTGTTGGACTTCGAAAACGAACCACCGCAAGCCGACGAGTATTCGTCTCACTTCCGCAAAGACATCGGTTTGGAAGAAGACGACATTCTGTTCTTGCAACCAACTCGCGTCGTGCCTCGCAAAGGCATCGAGCACGCGATCGCGTTGGTCGCTGCTTTGAAAAACGACAAGTGCAAATTGGTGATCTCGCACGCCAGCGGTGACGAAGGCAACGAATACCTCCAGGTCCTGATGGACTTGGCCGAAAGCAGTGGCGTCGACTTGCGATTGTGTGATCATCAAGTCGGTGACAAACGAGCGTTCGACGCCGATGGCAACCGCATTTACACGTTGGCCGATGCTTACTCGCAAGCCGACTTCATCACGTACCCAAGTATCTACGAAGGGTTCGGAAACGCTTTGCTGGAAGCGTTCTATTATCGCAAACCGTTGTTGGTGAATCGTTACTCGATTTACGTCGCCGACATCGAGCCCAAAGGGGCGAAGGTCATCTCAATGGATGGCTATCTGACCAAGGACGTTGTGTCGAAGGTGGAGCGGATCATCCGCGACAAAGCGTTCCGAGATGAGATGGTTGATTTCAATTACGAAATCGGCCGTGCTTTCTTTTCCTACGGGGTGCTGCGGCGCAAACTGCGAGCCCTCGTGACCAACTTCACCGGACAGGACAACTTGTGAACTCAACCATCGACGACGTCACTCGGTCACGGATCACCGATGTGTATGGGCACGTTCCGGACGTGCTCGCCGACGGCTTGAAACGATGCTTTGACCAATCCAATCCCCCCTCAACTCCCGACGAATTATGGGATCATCGCGATGTCGTGATGATCACCTACGCCGATCAAATTCGCGAATCGGGGAAATCGCCGCTCGACGCACAGCGGCAATTCTTGCTGGATCACAATCTCGACGAACTGATCCGCTGCGTTCACTTGCTGCCCTTTTGTCCATCCACCAGCGACGATGGTTTTTCAGTCGCCGATTACTTGGCCGTCGATCCCGAATCAGGCGACTGGGACGACATCAAGCGTTTGGGCGAACGCTTTGATTTGATGTACGACCTCGTGCTCAATCATTCGTCGCAACAACATCGTTGGTTCCAAGGTTTCTTGAACGACGAACCCGAGTACAAAGACTTCTACACCACCGCCGATCCGTCCGAAGATCTTTCGGAAGTCGTTCGACCGCGAAGCTTGCCACTGCTGACGGAGTTCGACTCGGCATCGGGCAAGCGTCATGTGTGGACGACGTTCAGCGCCGACCAAGTCGACCTGAATTACGCCAACCCGCGTGTGATGTTGGCGATGCTGGAGACGTTGGTCGAGTACGCTCGCCGAGGTGCACGCATCATTCGGCTCGACGCGATCGCGTTCTTGTGGAAAGAGATCGGCACGTCGTGTTTGCACCTGCCGCAAACGCACGCCGCGGTCCGACTGATGCGACATGTGCTGGATGTTGCTGCACCGGGAACGATTGTGCTGACGGAAACCAACGTGCCTCACGCCGAGAACATCTCGTACTTTGGCGACGGCACCGATGAAGCACACATGGTTTACCAGTTCAGCCTACCACCGTTGTTGCTTGATGCGATTCACAGCGGTGACACCGGCGTGCTTCAAGGCTGGATGCGATCGCTCGACCTGCCCACCGATCGAGTCACGTACTTCAACTTCACCGCATCGCATGATGGCATCGGAGTGCGTCCCGCCGAGGGCATTCTGCCACAGGAACGAGTCGATGCACTCGTCGATGTCGCTAAAGCTCACGGTGGTCGAATTGGAATGCGAACCAAACCCGATGGTTCGCAAAGCCCGTACGAATTGAACATCACTTACCTGGACGCCATCGCCGATCGAACCAAAGTCCCCGCGGCCGAGCACGCCCAACGGTTCTTGGCCACGCAAGCGATCATGTTGTCGATGGCTGGTGTTCCCGCAGTTTACTTCCACTCGCTGGTGGGATCGCCCAACGACATCGCCGGCGTCGAAGCGTCGGGCATTCCGCGACGAATCAATCGTCACAAATACGAGCGAGCCGAACTGGAAGCGGCGTTGTCCGAAACCGGATCGTTGCAACAACTCGTCGCCGATGGCTATCGCCATTTGTTGCGAGTGCGAAAGCAGCAGACTCAGTTTCATCCCAACGCTTCGCAGACCGTTCTGGAATTGCCAACCGATGGGCTTCTTGGGTTCGTGCGACAACATGATGACCAGCCCGCGTTGTGCGTGCTGGCCAATTTGTCCGGCGAAACTCGTTCGATCGATCCCGCTGATTTGCCCGGCCAATTTGACCTCGATGTTTTGTCGGATGAATCGCTGGATCAAAATGCCCCCATCGCGATGGCTCCGTATCAGGTACGCTGGTTGAAGTCGTCTTCCACCAGCGATTCCTGAACTCTGGCGAGTCCAGCTACGAAGATCCCCCACGTTCATCGCTACAACAACTGGCCATGCTAGAGCTGATTTCGTCTTACTCGACCGTTGCCATCGTGGTCGCCGCGCTGGCGCACCTGCTGTTCTTTTTTGTGCTGGCGATGTGGGCGAGGGGGGATCGCAAAAAGATCGTGCAAACGCTCCAGCGTTTCACGGACTCGTTGCCCAACCGCAGCCGGATGGATTACGACGCTCATCCGTCGGACCAAATCGAAGCCTGCTTGGCGGACATCCACGATGTCTTGGTCGAACCTTCGGGCTCGCCCCATCGTGTTGCGCTCAGTCAACGGATGCGAATCCTCGATGAACGTCGCGACTACTTGCACTCGCTTCGTTTCGAAACGGCATGGAACGTTGCCCGCACGATGATCGAGGCTTACCCGCTGGCCGGTGTCCTGGGAACGATCCTCGCGATCGGTGCCGCGCTCGCTTCGGATGACCAAGCCTCCGTTGGCGTGATCGTGACACGATTTGGCGATGCTATCTGGTCGACGTTTGCGGGGTTGGCTGCAGCGATCACATTGATGTTGATCAACAGCTTTTTTGAACCGGGGTTTGCCAAGCTTTCAGAAAACCGATTGCACGTTCGCGAAACAGCATCGAAAGCCAAACGGGAATTGGGACCAGCCGATCGAGTCGATCCCAACGCGATGTCGTCCACTCCCGCAACAGAAGCGACAACGTGAGCGAACCGGTGTCTCTTCCCAACGAAACCTCGACCAACCCATCCGGCGTCCTTCGTCGACGAACTCGGTTTCAATTGACACCGTTGATGGATCTGCTGCTGATCATCGTGTTCGCTCAATTTTTGGAAATGCGAGAAACGTCGCAGGAACAAACGCAAGAGATCGAACAAGAACGCCAAGCCTTGCTGGATGAGCAAACGATGTGGCGGGCCGAGCGTGATCAAGTGGTCGCGGATCGCAACATGGCAATGGCAACGCAGCAAGCCAACACACAAGATGTCAGCCGTGCCTTGGAAATGCTTCGTGGTTGGCTGAACCTGGATGCCGAATCCTCTGAACAAGCCAACCTGCGATCCAGTGCTGACCCAGGAGACGTCATCGCTCGAGCGATCGAACGTTCGCGCCAACTGGCCTCCGCCGACCCCAACACACTGATCCGCTTTTTGGTCGGACACGACGAACTGCTCAAACGTGCCGAAGTGTGGACCGTCCACGCTCGCGAAACGGGCGACGTGGTTTTTGACGCTTCCGGATACACCGAAACGTTTCGGCTCGAAAGTCGCCGACAAGCCCAACGCACGCAGGAAATCGCCGACCGATTGTTCGCCGCCTACAAACAATCGCCGCAACCCAAGGGGCTGATCGTGGTGCTCGTTTCCTACGCGCCGCGAAGCGTTGCCGGGGTTTACCAGCCTTTGATTGATGCCATGCCCGCTACACTGGAACGATTGCGAGCGGACACGCCGACCAGCCGTTTCGAGTACACGATTCTCGGTGCGGCTCAGGCCCCCGAGCAAGCGAACGATGTGGACAACGCGGAAACGTCCACCGAACCCAAAAACCTCACCCCGCTTCAGGGAAACCCAGACGATGCGTAAACGAATCCCGTTGGCTGTTGGCGGTGGAATCGCTTTGTTGATCGCCAGTCAGTTTCTTGACTTTGGTCTGGGGTTTCGAAGCGGTGAATCACCCTCCGTTTCCACCAACCCCGATGGCTCGTCCGCGATTCTTGATGCGATTGTCGCTTCGGAAGAAGACACCTCCGAGGAAACCGAGACAAATTCAGAAACCGAAACTCCGTTGCCGGTCGTGACGCCTGAGATTGTCGATGTTTTGATCGACGGAGAAAGCTACCTCGTCGTTACCGATGCGAATCAACCGGAACAACGTGAGGCACTGGCACTCGAAGCGTTGCTGTCGGCGGTTCAAGCCGCACCGGGCGACGCCAGTGGCATCAAGGTTCGGATCAGTCGCACACCATCCGCGATCGCAATGGCCGAAGAGTTCTTGCTCGAACAACTTCGCCAATCCGGTTTGGACGAAGACGAGATCGATCGACGTCGCCAACTGGTGGAACTGCCTGCAGACGAAGCCACCGAGGACGCGTCAGAACCAAGTCCGCTGGTTCCATCCAACGAAACATCCCCGCCCGCCGAAACGCCTTGAGTCGTTTCGGCAACGTTTTTGGTTACGCCGCGTTCCACGATGTACGACGAGATTTTCAACATGACCGTTTTCCAGCGCAACGACCGCCTTCGAAAGACCCTGGCGACATTCCTTGCCGGCCTTTGCATCAGCTCCCTTTCCCAACCCGCCGCCACGGCGGAAGAACCCACCGCCTCGAGTTCCCGCATGAAGCTAGAGTATCCCGCCACCCGCCGCGACGATGTCGTTGACAATTATCACGGTCGCAAAGTCAGCGATCCTTATCGCTGGTTGGAAGACGTCGAGAGTGATGAAACAGCGACTTGGGTCGAAGCACAAAACGAGGTCACGCAGAGTTACTTGCAGTCTTTGCCGCAACGCGAAAAGATGCGAGCCCGGTTGGAAGCGTTGTGGGACTATTCGCGAACCGGCTTGCCCGCCAAACGAGGCGACACGTACTTCTACACCTTCAACGATGGGCTGCAGAACCAAAGCGTTCTGTATCGCACCCCGGTCGATGTGCCACCCTCGCAGTGGGAAGCCAACCGCGAAGTGCTGCTGGATCCGAACAAGCTGAGCGAAGACGGCACGATGTCGCTCGCTTCATGGGTGCCCAGCGAAGACGGCAAGTACCTCGCCTATGCCATCGCCGATGGTGGCAGCGATTGGCGAACTTGGCGTGTTCGCGAAGTGGCCACCGGCAAAGACACCGATGATTTGATTCAGTGGTCCAAGTTCAGCGGCATCGCGTGGACGCCCGATGGCGACGGGCTCTACTACTCGCGTTATGCCGAACCAGCCGAAGGCGAAGAGCTGACCGGGACCAATGACAACCAAATGATGTACCTGCATCAACTGGGCACACCCCAGTCCGAAGACAAACTGGTCATGAAACGTCCCGACCATCCCAAGTGGGGCTTTGGTGCATCGGTGACTGATGACGGGCGGTACCTGGTGATTTCCAACTGGAAGGGCACCGAACCGAAAACGCAGGTGTTCATTCAAGACCTAACGATCGAAGACGCTCCCGTTCGCGGATTGATCATGGGCTTCGACGCTGACTACAGCTTTGTCGGATCGGAAGGATCGACGCTGTACTTCCTGACCGACCACGAGGCCCCACGTCGCCGCGTGATCAGCTTGGATGTGGCCGAGCACGCCAAGCGAACCGACGAGAACGTCGATGAACCTGCCGATCGGGCGGGCTGGGAAGAGGTCATCCCGCAAAGCGAACACGTTTTGGAGCACGTCTCGTTGCTCAGCGAAGTCTTCTTCGCCAACTACTTGGCCGATGCCCTGAATCAAGTCGAACGGTTCTCGCTCGATGGTTCTCCGATCGGACCGCTGGACTTGCCCGGCAAGGGCTCCGTGGGCGGCCTGGGAAGCCGACAAGACGCTAAAGAGACGTTCTTTTCGTTCACCAATTACGTCACTCCACCGAGCATCCACCGCGTTGACGTGGCCACGGGTGAATCCGAACTGGCAATCATGCCGGAAGTCGCCTTTGACGTCAGCCAATACACCACCGAACAAGTCTTCTGCACCAGCAAGGATGGCACCAAGGTGCCGATCCTGATCACACGTCACAAAGATGCACCGCTGGACAGCAGCAACCGCACGTTGCTGTACGCCTACGGTGGATTCAACATCTCGTTGACGCCGTCGTATTCGCCCGGCATTGCCGGTTGGTTGGACGCCGGTGGCGTGTACGCTGTTGCCAACCTGCGTGGTGGTGGTGAGTACGGTCGCGAATGGCACGAAGCCGGCATGCAACTGAAGAAACAAAACGTCTTTGATGACTTCATCGCAGCCGCCGAACACTTGATCGACATGGGGCTGACCAGTCGCGAACGATTGGGCGTGCGTGGCGGCAGCAACGGTGGTTTGCTGATTGGTGCCGTGATGACACAGCGCCCCGACCTGTTCGGCGCGTGCTTGCCCGCGGTCGGTGTGATGGACATGCTGCGTTACCACAAATTCACGATCGGCTGGGCCTGGGTCAGTGAGTTTGGAAGCAGCGACGATGAAACACAAATCGACAACCTGTTGTCGTACAGCCCGTTGCACAATTTGAAACCTGGGACATGCTACCCAGCCACGATGGTGACCACGGCGGATCGAGACGACCGAGTCGTTCCGGGTCACAGCTTCAAGTTCGCCGCGGCGTTGCAAGCGGCCCAATCGTGCGACAACCCAACGTTGATTCGGATTGAAACACGTGCCGGTCACGGCGCGGGCACTCCGACCAGCAAAAAGATTGACGAGTACGCTGACCTTTGGTCCTTCTTGCTCGAAAACTTGAAGTGATCTTGGTTGTTCAGCGGCCTCATCCGAAGATGAACACTGCCTGAACCGATTCACCAAATGAAATCATCGCACGCGGACGGGAACACCTCTTCCGCGTGCGTTGTTTCATCGAGCTCAACACACTTCCACCCATCTCACCTGCCCACCAGTCCGATGCTGCTTCAACAACCCGACGAAAGTCCGTACGACGTGAACTTCGAGCTGTTTGGATTTCCAATCCGAATCGCTTGGACGTTCTGGCTGGGTGCGGCGGTGTTTGGTTGGAGCTTGGTGCAATTCTTTGACAGGATGGAAGGCAGCCCGGGACGCCTCTCGTTGTTGCTGCTGTGGGCACTCTGCATGCTCTTTTCGATCCTGATTCACGAACTTGGACATGCATTCGCGTTTCGCCAATTTGGCGTCGAATCGTCGGTGGTTTTGTACCACTTCGGCGGTCTCGCGGTGCCTCGAACCACCAACAACTACGGTGGTTTCGCCTCGTCATTTGCACCGCCACGACTCAGCCCCGCTGCGGAACTTTGGATCGCATTTGCAGGCCCGCTCGCTCAGTTAGCATCGGCCGCTGTGATGATCGCGGTTGTCAAAGCGATGGGGTACCGCGTCATTGCGTTTGCCTTGATGCCGTATCCGTTGGACTCCATCCCCGGCATCCTGGAAGGGAACGACTTCGAGAGCGTCGGATTGTTCGCATTGGTCACGTTTTACGTGTGGCCAAGCGTGATTTGGGCGGTGTTGAATTTGATCCCCGTCTTCCCGCTCGATGGAGGCCGAATCATGCGTTCGTTGGTGATGATGGGCGGCGGTCAAACCGACACGTGGCTGTGGATCAGCATGATCGTCGGTGGTGCTTGCACCGCGTACGGTTTTTCATCGCAAAACATGTTCCTGGGCATCCTTTTCTTGTCGCTGGCGGTGGGCAACTACCAAATGCTCCAAGGCCCGATGCGTTACTAGCTGCGTTACCAGCACGCTTGCTTGTGTGGCTCGCGCGACGCGCGCTTGCATCGTGCTTCACTTCACCACCATCATCTCGATGTCGGTGACATGGTTGGTGACATGCAATCAACGAAGCAGTGAGCAGCGATCGATGCATCGAGTGACCATGCGAAGGTGTCATCGAGCACACTTCGCAACACGTGTTGCGCCGCGCAGACGCATGCGTGTTGAACGTTCCAACGCGTCGCTTCGTGTGCAACTTTTGTCTTCAACACGACATTGATTGACCGTTTTGAGCAATCAACGCGTTGTTTTTTTCAAACTTTTTTTGTGCCTTTGAAACGCGCGCTCGTTGCATGTTTCAACGTCGTACAAACAAGTCGCGCCGAACGTTTGTTTGCGTTGCGATAACAACACGTTGCACGCGTGTTGCTGCAAAAACATTGAAAAAGCCAAGTGTTACCGCACTTGTTTGCAATCGACGTTGCAACGTTGACTTGATCGTTGATGGCAACAACACATGCGCATCATCATCAACGAAGTGAAACAACATGCAAAAAATGCGTTTGCCGTAGCAAATTTTGTTGGCGACGCAAGCGGTTTTTTCACGAAAACATGTTGCGGAATCCAGCGAAGCGCGTACAGTTACGCGCACGTACTAACGATCGTTTTTGTTTGCAAGGTCGATGAGGATCATCGAAGCGGATGGAATCGATCACCATTGATTGTTGTTGAGCCGTGGCCGGTGACTTGCAATCAACTTTGACAACGAAGACGTCGACGCAATCGCGCTGACTGAATCGATGTCAAAGCTCGCAAGTCACAATGACTCAGCAACAGTTCCTTTCTCGCGGAGGAAGAACGTGGCCAAGAAAAAAGCAACCAAGAAGACCGTCAAACGCGCTGCTAAAAAGAGCGTGAAGGCAGCCAAGAAGACCGCTCGCAAAGCAGTCAAGAAGAAAGCCGTCAAGAAGAAGGCTGTAAAGAAGGGCGTCAAGAAAACCGCTCGCAAGGCAACCAAGAAGAAGGCTGTGAAGAAGAAAGCCGTCAAAAAGGCAGCCAAGAAGAAGGTCGCCAAAAAGAAGGCAACCAAGAAGAAAGTTGCCAAGAAGAAACGACGCTAAGCCGATCGAATCCGGCGACCATTCTGGTTCGTCGACCATTCGTGAAACAAATTAGACAAGCCACGTTGAGCTCCAAGTTGGAGAACGTGGCTTTTTTCATGCCCTGGCTCAATCGAGGGAGTCGAGGACCAGAGGGCGCTACCGACCACCGTGTCGCGACGCTTGGCGTGCAATCGAGCCCCAAAATCTCGCTTCGTCTGAAACGTTGATTTCCCGGCCCATTTAATCGCCGCGGGGACTGGTTTGGCTGCGTCGAGCGGCTTAATTTGGCCTCTGTCAGCTGCTCCATCACCCCTTCCTCGCTGACGTCCCCAGGGCCTGTTCGCCCATCCGTGCCAATCCAACGGAACCTGCTTGATGTCGACACCCGATACAACCAATGCCTACCAACCGAACACCCCCAAATATCGAGAACAGCCCGAAGCCACCACGGGCATGCCTGCTGGCATCCCCTACATCATCGGCAACGAAGCCGCCGAGCGATTCAGCTTCTACGGGATGCGGTCGATCCTCACGGTCTTCATGACCACCTACCTGCTCAACGCCAGTGGTGAACTGGATCCGATGAGCGACGAGGACGCCAAGTTCTGGGGGCACACCTTCATCATGGCGGCCTACTTCACGCCGCTGCTTGGTGCCTTCTTGGCCGACTGGTTGCTCGGCAAGTACCGAACCATCTTGTACCTGTCTGTTCTGTACTGCCTCGGTCACTTGGCTCTCGCGATGAACGAAACCCGATTTGGCCTGGCCATCGGGTTGGGACTGATCGCCCTTGGCACGGGTGCGATTAAACCGTGTGTCTCCGCCCACGTTGGCGACCAGTTCGGAACCAAGAATTCGCATCTGCTCGCGAAGGTCTTTGGATGGTTCTACGTTGCCATCAACCTAGGATCTTTCTTCTCCACCCTGCTCACGCCATGGCTGCTCGACCGATATGGATCGCAGATCGCATTCGGTGTCCCCGGCGTGCTGATGGCAATCGCGACGCTGCTGTTTTGGATGGGGCGGAAAAAGTTCATCCACATCCCCGCCCGCGGACCAGGCGTCTTCAAAGATGCCTTCACTGGAATCGGCGGACTCGCGCTCCTGAACCTGATCCCCATCTATCTGTTGGTCGCTGTTTTCTGGAGCCTGTTTGACCAAACCGCCACCTCATGGGTGATCCAAGCCGAAAGCATGAACCGAAATGTCTTTGGTTTTGAATTGCTGTCCAGCCAAATCCAAGCGGCGAACCCATTCCTAATCCTCATCTTCGTGCCGCTGTTCAGCTACGTGCTGTACCCGGCGATTGACCGGGTGTTCCCTCTGACACCCTTGCGGAAGATCTCTTTAGGCATGTTCCTGACCGTGTCTTCCTTCGCAATCATCGCGCTGATCGAACAAAACATTCAAGATGGCGGCACACCTTCGATCGCTTGGCAGGTTTTGGCCTACACGATCCTGACCGCAGCAGAAGTGATGGTGTCGATCACGTGCTTGGAATTCAGCTACACGCAGGCTCCTAACAGCATCAAGAGCATCATCATGAGCTTCTACCTGCTGTCCGTCGCACTGGGCAACTTCATCGCCGCTGGTGTCAACGCGATCATCTCCAACCCCGATGGCACGTCGAAACTCCCAGGTGCTACCTACTACTGGTTCTTCGCTGGGCTGATGTTGGTAGCAGCTTGCCTGTTCATCTTCGTCGCACTGATTTACCGAGGCAAAACCTACATCCAGGACGACGAGACCCTGGATGCTGAATCGACCGCCGAAAACTCGATGACCGCCTGAGCGACGTGGTCGTCTGAGGGCCGGGTGCCAATCCAAGCGATTGCCGTGGCGATCAGACTTTGAAACGACGCGTTTCCAGCTCTTGGAAGATTTCTCGTAAGCGTTGCACCGAAGCGGGTTTCGTGACGTGCCCGTCAAAGCCCGCTTCCATGGCCATCCGAATGTCTTCGGGTTGCCCGTTGCCGGTCATCGCGATCAGCATGCTGGAATCCAATTCCGACAAGCCGCGGAATTGTCGCGCGAGTTCGTAACCGTCCATGTCCGGCATGCAGATGTCTGAAAAGACGATGTCAGGTCCCAACTCACGGGCGAGCTCAATGCCCTCGGGTGCACTGGGGGCCGAATGCACCTCGTGCCCCATCGCACCGACCAGCATCGTGAACATTTTCGCGATCGCGGGGACGTCATCGACCACCAACACCCGAAAACGTTGCTTCGGCTCGTCATCTTCGACAACCGTTTTGCGGTCGTTCGGTTTCGCATCCAAACGCGGCAATTGAATTCGAAACTCACTCCCAGTCGATGCTTGGTCGTTGTCAACCAACGAAACCTTTCCGCCGTGCGGCTCAACCAACTGCTTGACCAACGTCAGTCCAATCCCCAGCCCGCCGCGACTGTCCTTCAACGTCTCATCCACCTGCGTGAACATCTCAAAGATGCCCTTGCGGTGTTCCGGTGGGATGCCAACCCCGTTGTCCTTGACCGCGATTTCCACCTGGCCATCGACCTGACCGCATGAGATCTCAATGCGACCGCTCGGTGGTGTGTACTTGCACGCGTTGTTCAGCAAATTGGTCACAACCTGAGTCAAACGTACGTAGTCGCCATGCACGTGGAGAGGTTGCTGCGGATTCGTTCGCCGGATCAGTTCATGGCCCATCTCGTTGCACAACGATTCCACCGCTCGGCAAGAATTGGCAACGACATCGTGAATCGACACGGTCTCGCGTTGCAAATCAATTCGCCCGCGCGTGATCCTCGAAACGTCCATCAAGTCATCGATCAATCGCACCAACTGGCGGACTTGGCTTTCCAAAACCGTGCTGATCTCGTTGACCTGGCTCGGATCCTTCGCCGCGAAACGCAGCAGATCGACCGCGTTGCCGATCGGCGTCAACGGATTGCGCAGTTCGTGTGCCAACAAAGCGAGGAAGCGATTCTTGCGCTCGTCCATCTCACTGAGCAACGCCTTCTCTTTCTGCAATTCGCGAAACAGCCGTTCGCGTTCGAGTGTGTCCGCGTGCGACTGAGAGACGTCATCAATGATCAACAAAATCCGATCCGAATGCCCGTCGTATCGATGCAACGAAACGGCGGAAACGTTGACATGCACGGTCCGCTTTTCGCCATTGGCATACTCACCCTTGGCACGATAAGTGTCCACGCATCGGAACACACTTCCGTCGCCCACCGCGTCGCAAATCCGCTGGCACTCGTTGAGCTTGTGTTCGGGGATGATCGGCAGGGGATAACCGAGCACTTCGGCGCTAGTCCAGCCGAAGATGGCTTCGGAAGCATCGTTCCAAAGCTCTACGCGACCATCGGTATCAATGACAATGACCGACAGCGGCGATGCTTGGATCATCGTTTGGAACATGCGAGCGTGATCACGTTCTCGCTCTGCCGCCGCGATCAATTCGATTTCTGACTCGACCGACGCCGAAAGCTCACGCAGCGTTTCGAGTTCGTCTTCGGTCCATTCACGCGGAACGATATCGACCACACAAAGTGTGCCGAGCACTTCCCCCGATCGTGTGCGGATGGGAAAGCCGGCGTAAGAAACGATCCCGTACTCTTCGATCGCCGGATGCGAAACGACTCGAGGATCCACGCGAGCGTCTTCGATCAGGAAACGCTCCCCCGCCCGCACTGTCAACTTGCAGAACGAGTGGCTCAGCGGCGATCCTCGCAGCGTCGCAAGTGGTTCCGGCAACCCAACACAGCTCTTGAAAAACTGCCGGTCTTCCTCGATCAGGGTGACCACCGAGGCGGGGCATTTCAGCAAACGGGCCGCCAACCGAGTGATCCGATCGAACGATTCTTCGGCGGGACTGTCCACCAACGACAGACTTCTTAGCGCCCTGAGCCTCAGTGGATCTGTGATCGGGTCATCGGTTCGATTCATCGATGCTTTCGCGGCAATTCGCAATGTCGTTTGACAAAAAAAAGGGGGACGGTTCAAAGACACGTCCCCCCAAATTCATACCGCATCGATTTTAGCTGGGTCCCTCCGCTTTGTCGCGGGGCAACCTTGAGTCACCCCACGGAACGGAGAAATTGACCATTCCCCGCCACTTGGCGTCCAGCAGCCGCCATCACCCATGGCGGGCGGCAAACGATTCAGTCACTTTCAATCTCTCACTCAAGGACTCGGCAGCGAAACGCCTTCGGGCAGGAAAGTGACCTCGCGATCATTGGCAACCTTTGGCCCCTCGGTGCTGCGTCCGGTTTCGACGTACTCGTTGAGCAACACCAGCAACGAATCCACAACTTCTGGATTCTCCTTTGCGACGTTGTTCTTCTCGGCGGGATCCGCCTCCAGGTCAAACAACTGCATCGGCGGAAGTCCTTGCAGCTTTGCCTTCGGTTCCCGAGGGTCACTCCAGCCGCCGCTGCCGTGCGACAAGCACAGCTTCCACTTGCCACGACGAATCGCGAAAAAACCGCCAATGCTATGGCTGACCAAAGCTTCGCGTTCCGACGCGTCATCCCCACCAAAGACGCCCGTCAAATCGAATCCATCTTCGCCACCCGTCGCTTCACGCGGCTGGTTGGTGATCGACTGCAGCGTCGTGTACACGTCGGTCAGACAGGCGACCGCGTTGGTGGTTTTGCCCGCCACGACCTTTCCCGGCCATCGCACGATGAACGGCACGCGGTGGCCACCTTCGTAGATATCCGCTTTGTGCCCGCGATACTTTCCGCTTGGGTCATGATCATGTTTCGCGAGTTCACCAAAGTTGGCTTCCGGTGAGCAACCGTTGTCACTGGTGAAGATCACTAACGTGTTTTCATCGATGCCCGCTTTCACAACCGCATCGAGCAGTTGCCCCATGTGGTGATCCATCTGCATCACAAAGTCCGCGTAGGGGTTCATCCCACTGGCGTCTTTGAATGGCGGCACCGGAACGATCGGCGTGTGCGGAGCAGGAAGTGGCAAGTACAAGAAGAACGGCTTGTCTTCTTTCACACGTTCTTCCACGTAAGCGATCGACTTGTCGAACAAGTGCGGCAACACCTGTTCAATCTCGAAGTCATCACCAATCGGTCCGTTGCGATACCAACCGTAGGGATTCTGTTTCTTCGTCACGCCTTCTTTTCGAGTCGGCACGCTGGTTGGCTTTCCGGTGTCGACCCAAACGTACGGTGGCATGTCCAGCGATCCGCAGTGACCGTAGTACTGGTCGAAGCCGTTGTTGTCGGGACCATTCAAAACCGGCTTCGTGAAATCAATCTCTTTACCGTTCTTGTGCCAATCCCAACCGAGGTGCCACTTGCCAATCATCGCGGTGTGGTAGCCGGCACCTTGAAGCAAGTGCCCCAGGGTCGCTCGGTCGCCGGGGATGAGGTGCTCACTGGTTCCGCTCAACACGCCTTTGGCCAATCGCGAACGCCAGTTGTACCGACCGGTTAGCAACCCATAACGGGTTGGGGTGCACACGGAACTGGGCGTGTGGGCATCCAGGAACGTCAGCCCTTCATCGGCCATCTGCTGCAACCGAGGCGTCTTGATCTTGCAATCCGGATTGGTCGGAGAGACGTCTCCGATGCCTAAGTCGTCCGCCATGACCAAGATGATGTTTGGACGTGACGCGACATCATCCGCGTGAACTCGCGACGCCCCCACATCGATCAAACAAGGCAGAGCAACAACCGCGGAAACAACAAACCATCGCAACCAATTCATCAGTAGCCAATCAATCAGAGTGGGGAGGGGAGAAAGGGATCCCACATTCTAGATGCGAAGCTCGTTGATGCACAAAGCTTTCGGTGAGATCCCGCAGGGCCCCACAAACTACCAAACAATGGAGGCGTCATTTCAGAAAGGACGCACAAACTCGCGACCAAGCACCACTTCATCCGCGAATGCGACAGGCACAAAACAAATTGCGACAACCTGAGCCCAACTGCGATCGGATTCCGCTCACGAGGTCGGCTCATAGAGTTGCGAACCCTTGATCTGCTCCTGCGTCAAACCCACCGAAACGGTCGCTTCCGCCCAAGAGATTTCTTGGATCAGCTCGCGGCTGATCAACACCTTTTTGCCCGGCCACCAATTCCGAGTGTCCACGATCAAATTTTGAATGGACCAGTTCTCATCGTCGACCAACAATCCTTCGACGTGTCCGACATGATCATCGGTGCCCTGAATGGTGTAGCCCGAAACTTCGTTCACACTGCGAAGGTGATTCCGCTTGATGTCGTCCGTATCGACTTGGTCCATCGGCAGCAACCCGGCGGCCAACGGCATCGGCGTGTAACCGCTACCTGCTAACGTTGCTCCGGCGGGTCCCCAGTAGTACGGCACATCAAAATGCTGATACAGCTCGATCTCCATCTGTCGCGAAACCGGGCGGTCGGATTCACCCGATGGACTATCACTGACCTGTTGACTGGTTAGAGGGACGGCGGCACTCGCGGCATTCCAATCCGCGTTTTGGACCACACTCGGCGGCAACAAAACCTGTCGACCAGGCAACCAGTGCCCAGTGTCAACAACCAGGTGCCTGACAACCCAAGTCTCGTCATCAAACAGCAGGTCACAAATCGAACCCACGCTTCGATCGGATCCAAGCAACTCGGTGCCCAAGATGGTCTCGGTAGAAATCAACATCACATCATTCCTCTCAATAGGCGGACTGATTGCGTGGTGAACATCGCACTGCATCCGATGCCAAGGAATTAAGATTCGCGACCTTCACCAAGCAATGAGCGAGACCGGTGGTGCAAACAATGTTCCGAAGCCAATCGCTCGATCGCCTAGCGATACCGCTGCGTGACAACACGGAACTCGTATCCGCTGCCCTTTGAAACGCATTCGAAGACAGTCCGTGCGATCTCATCCACCGAGTCGTGTCCCTTCGACACCGCGTGGCGAAGCTCCAACGTTGCCAGTTGCATTTCCAGTTCTTCTGGAATCAACTTGAGGATCTGGCGATCGCGAGTGGAGACTCCCGCCTGCATCAGCAAGCGTTCTTCAAATCGCTGCAGTGGGCTGGGGCGAGTCCAAAGAAAATACAAGCGTTTCTCGTCGTCGGATCGTTCCAGGTATCGCGCACGTGGATTTGATGCGAACTCATTAACCAAATCGACTCCTGGTCGCGTTCCGCCGACAACGCCCAACTCGATTCCAAAGTGATCCAACTGTCTGGCGTATTCATTCAAGTCATTGGCCTTCCAATCAATTTGCCATCGCTTGAATCGCGGGATGATGTCGGCATCGGCATCGCCCGATTGGTCCGGACCGTTTCGGCCGATGGTTCCGGAACCATCGTCTCCCGCAGGGTCCACGGTTTTCAGCATGGGTTCGTCCACTGCCATTTGCTCGGCGGCCGATACAAGTGACTGAACCGATGTTTCCAAGTCAGTGGTGCGGAAATCCACTGTCTCTTGCTTCGTCGGAACATCAAACGGCGAATCAACCGTCGCGCTCCCTCCAACCGAAACGCGTGTGATCTCCGTCACCGACTCGGTCAAAACCAACTCGTCTTCCGGCGGCAGCACCCAGAGCAGAAACAAGACACCGACCATGCTGGCCAGCA
>NZ_DDGH01000002.1:81388-154332 GCF_002337565.1 Rhodopirellula sp. UBA1907
CAAAAACGAAGTCACCGCATCAAACCAACTGGTTCGCATCGAAGACGATCCGTCTCTGGATGACAACTCCGATTTCCGGCCGGTGAACTTCCAAGCATTTCGATTCATCGGATCACTAGCTGAACGAAGGACTGACGACTACCCAAGAGACGTTCAGCGAGTCTAACCGTTCATCGCAACCGACACCAATTTTTTGAAGAAGTCGGTCACACGACATCGGCCTCGCCAAACGTCATGGCGAGGTACGAACAATCATTTGCTCGGACGCTGCTTGTCGAGAAAGGCTTGGATTTTTTCATGCATTTTCTCGGGTGCCGAAATAACCAACGCACCTTCCTGAGGATAAGGAGCCATCGTCGCGGTTCCACCGCGACTTTCCCATTGCTTTGGCAGGATCTGATCTTGCACCGTTTGCATGATCAACACGGGTCGAAAGGTTCCGTCTTTGGACCACGCCGGCAAATCATGGAGCCGATAGACCTTCACGAAGGTCTTTCCTGGATCGACGAGCACCTCTCCATCAGCCGCTTCCGCAGAAACTTGCGTGTTGGTTGTCACAGCCATTCCCATCAACATCATCCCCAGCAACAGGGCACCGCATTGAAGACGCATTGTTCAATCCTTTCAAGTTGCGTTGTGACTCTTGCTAAATGCAAAAGCGTGATACGAGGCACCAGTCTACCGCAATCCGGGGGATCTCCAAACACCAATCCGTATCCATCCGATTTCAACCAGCAAACCGACAGCCCTTCCGCTGACGCATTCCTTCAACCAAGTCCCGCGTGCAACAAGCCGCGTCTTGATCGACTCCAACTTTCGTTCGCACTACGATGAGTGCATTGCAAGTTCGTTTCCGGTGTCGCGTTTGATTGACGTTGATTCCATTCTTCGCATTCGATGGGCCCCGCTCGCTGGATGTGTTCCACGAACCAACCCAAATGGCTCTTTGTTTTTGTTGCTGGTGCCGCCACAGCAATGCCAATCATTCCCACACCATGAACATCCGTCGAGGGCATCAACCGAGTGGCCAAAGTAACGCAGATTTTGAATCAGATCCAATCTGGTGATGTCGCCGCCGCATCCGATCTGTTGCCGCTCGTGTATGAAGAGATGCGACGTTTGGCGCGTCACAAAATGAAGAGCGAGGCCGCCGGGCAGACACTTCAACCCACCGCGCTCGTTCACGAAGCCTACATGCGCCTCGTTGGCACCGAGGACATTCCGCAATGGGACAACCGCGGCCACTTCTTCACCGCTGCTGCCGAGGCGATGCGGCGAATACTCATCGAGAACGCCCGGCGGCGTCATAGTCTCAAGCGTGGTGGAGATCGCGAAAGGTATGAAATCGCTGAACACGACGCGATCATCGATTTCAATAACGCGGAAGAACTACTCGACTTGAACGACGCCCTCACCAAATTCGCCGACATCGAGCCAGAAATGGCCAAGCTCGTCGAACTGCGGTACTTCGCCGGTTTGTCAGTGGACGAGTCTGCCAAGGCTCTTGGCATCTCACCTCGAACGGTCAAACGCAACTGGGCGTTTGCTCGAGCATGGCTCGGTCGCGAACTGAACGTGGACGAAGATCTGTGAATCGAGTGGCCCCGGAATGCCTTTGATTTCGCATTGCATTCTGTGGGATCAAACGCATGCTCCCATCGGTTGAACTGACCGGCCGAACCAGCGACGCCCCCTTTGCCACTGGAAAGATCTGCTGCGATGACTGTTGCATCTGAAAAGACGATCTTTTTCCAAGCACTTGAGATTACGTCCCTCGAGGAACGAACCAAATTCGTCCAGCAAGCATGCAAGGACGACGCTCAACTGCATGCGGCGGTCTCTGCGTTGCTTCGCGAAAACGATCGGGAAGAGAATCCGATCGACCGGCCCGTCGCTGCGGCGATTCTTCCGACGATGCTGTCAACCGAATCAGGCGAACTCACCGACCCACGGTTTTCCCCCGGTGCGATGGTCGGCCCCTACCAATTGATGGAACGAATTGGCGAAGGAGGATTCGGATGGGTGTTCGTGGCCCAACAGCAGTCGCCAGTCCAGCGCCGCGCCGCTCTCAAAATCATCAAACCGGGAATGGAATCTCGCGAAGTCATCGCCCGATTTGAAGCGGAACGACAAGCCATCGCACTGATGGACCACCCCAACATCGCGCGAGTCTTCGATGCCGGCGTGACCGAATCCGCCCAACCCTACTTTGTGATGGAATTGGTTCGCGGTGTTCCCCTGACTGATTTTTGCAACAGCAATCGACTGAGCATTCCAGATCGACTGCAACTTTTTGTGACCATCTGCCATGCCGTTCAGCATGCTCACCAGAAAGGAATCATTCATCGAGACCTCAAGCCATCCAACATTCTTGTGACACTTCAGGATGGGCATCCACTCGCAAAAGTCATCGATTTCGGTGTCGCCAAAGCAATTGGTCAAAGCCTGACCGTCAAAACGATCTACACCCGATTCACATCGATGGTCGGGACTCCGGCGTACATGAGTCCCGAGCAGGCGGCAATGAGCACCGATGATGTGGACACTCGGAGTGACATCTATTCGCTGGGGGTTTTGCTGTACGAATTGCTGACCGGATCCACACCATTCGCACCGGACCGCTTGCAAACGGCCGGCTTTGACGAATTGCGCCGCATCATACGTGAAGAGGAACCGCCTCGTCCGAGCACGCGGTTGAGCACTCTGAATGACGACGAAACAAGAACCAGCAACGTCAACCGTTTGGGACCACCAACCACACCATCCACCGCGATGAAACGCGATCTCGACTGGATCGTGATGAAGGCCCTGCACAAAGATCGCAACCGACGATATTCCACGGCGGGTGCACTCGCGGAAGACATCTTGCGTTTCTTGCAGGACCAACCGGTTGAGGCTCGCCCGCCATCGAGTTGGTACCGGTTCACGACTTTTGCACGACGAAACAAAGTCGCCATCTCGACATTCTCTCTCGTTGCAATCGCGTTGATTCTCGGAACCGCAACCAGTCTTTGGCAGGCTCGCGAAGCCATCCGGGAACGAGACGAAAAAGAGGTGGCACTGGCGGAAGCACGTGAAGCTGAAGTTGCCGCAAACGCAGCCAGGTCAGAACTAGAAAACTTCAATGACCGACTCAATTCAACCACCGTCTTGCTGGCCGCCGGACGCGCCAATGCGGATGCTCAAAGGTGGCCCGATGCCTACGAAGCCTACTCAGAAGCCACTCAGGTCCTGCCGCGATTTTTCCTGGTCTGGCTGGAACGAGGTGGACTCAACGCAAAATTAGGCCGCTGGGAAGCCTCCGCAGACGACTTTGCCAAAGCGGTCGAAACCGGCTTCCCAATCGAACAAGCCGAGCTGAACGGTGTTCCTCAGATATTGCTCTATGCCGGACGGTCCAACGCTTACGAAACACTTCAGCAGAAACTCCGGCAGTCGGACGCCGAGGTTCCATTCGCGGTCGCAGCTCGAGCGCAACTGGTCGGTTCCGTCTCGTCAGACCGTGCAACTGAACTGGCCGAGCAAATGGAACAAGTGCTGGCGAAGACGGTTGATTCGGACGCAAATTCGGAATCGCTCACTAAGCGTCAACGATACGCCAAAATCTACTACGGAGTGAACCTGTACATTGCTGGCTGGGCTCACCTGAAAGCGGGCAACCACGAACAGGCACTTCAACGATTGGAAGCATCCAATGATGCGAATTGGTTTGGGCGTGGGATCGCAAAACCACTGATTGCGATCACTCACCATCGAATGGGCAATGCCGAAGATGCCGTTCATTCCTTCGAAGAGTCACAAGCCTTCCTGGATCGGCTGCTGGATGAAAGCATCGAGCGATCCAAGGGCTCGCCCTTCATGCCCTGGATCGACTGGATCGAATTTTTGATCCATCACCGCGAAGCCAGCATCGTTGTCAAAGGGCACACCCCGGCCGCAGACCCTCGGTTTCAGAAGCTCCAAGGCTTCGCGGATGCAGCGATCGACGGGTAAATCATTTTCCTCGCCAATCATTGTTTCTCGGCCTTCCCCTCGTTTTCTGGCCTTCCCATCCACCGAATGAATTTCTCTGGCCCCGGTTCCAAACCGTTTTCGCATTGCCCAATGGAGCATTTCTCGAAACAAGACGGTCGCGTACCAACCGCCGAACGAGCGTCCGTCAGCGGCCGCTAGAATTCGGACAGACTCATTGGAGTTGAAAATGAAACCATTCAGTTTGTGCCTTTGCATCGTGCTGATCGCCACGACCACCATCCGTGGACAGGACCTTCAATCACCAGACGCAGAACAGGCGGATACGCAAGTCGATTCAAAAACCGCTGTTTCGGTCGTCGACAATGAATTGGACTCAACAGCAAAACTGGATGACTTTCTCATCAACAGCGAACACTGGGGGATGCGATCGTTCGCACAGGACGTTGCCGACGGGAACTACTTAGTGAATCTGTACTTCGCCGAGACGTTTCCTCGAATATCAGGCCCTGGCCAGCGAGTTTTCTCATTTCGAGTGAATGGAATTGAATTCAATGATTTTGACATCTGGCAAGAAGCCGGTGGGAGCAATCGCGTTCACATCGAATCGGTTCCGGTAGAAATCAATTCCGGCATCCTCTGGGTAACCTTTTCGACAGTAGTCGATTTCCCAACAATCAAGGCGATAGAAATCATTCCGCAAAAGGAAGCGACGTCGCCGGAAGAGATCATCCGAATCAATGCCGGTGGGGATGCAACCGAAATTGACTCGACCGGCCGGAGCTGGCTGGCTGATCAAGGTTTCATGGGTGGCCTAGCCATTTCAGGGAACCGATTCTTTGGCAACGGCGGTGGCCGTTGGGGGCCAACGAAATCGAATATGATATTCATGAATCACGACGAGGACGTGAACCTCCGCTTGGACGAAGCAGAGTTGCCAGCCTCGCTTCGTTTCGTTCATCCGAGGCTTGATGAAGATCAAAATGGTGTCGCTACGGTCGTTGAGGTCGCTCGATTTGACGCGTTCATTCTTGGCCAACCGCAAGGCAGTGAACTGAAGGAGGAACTCATGGAAGACACAGCCCCCTCCGAACCAACCATCGCTCGTCTTCGAAAGACTCTCGACGCCTACGAAGCGGAAGCAGACAGACTCGATGCAGAAGTTGTCGTGCAACTTTCGACTGCCAAACAGGCCGAGTGGAGTTCGTATCTGTTCACGGTGATTGCCATGATGCTTGCGGCTCTCAGCTTTGGCCATCTGTTGACGGCAAACCCACCACGCCGCCAACGTTGGACACAAATCGATGCATCGCCGATCGCAACGCGGACGGTCATCGAATCGCTCGTGCTGATAGGCTTGCTTTCCTGCGTCGATCTGCTTTGGACGACCACGATGTCAACGGAAGTTCATTTTCAAGAAATGAATCCGGTGGGAAACCATTTCTTGCTTGAAGGCGCATCGCTGACGGCGTTTAAAGTGGTCAGCTTGGCATCTGCCCTTGCGTTGCTGTTCTTCCTTCGAAAGTTCAAAGGAGCCCAACTGGCATCTTGGTGGACTTGCATGGTCTGCACGCTGGTCACGTTCCGTTGGATCGTCTTGGATTCGGCGATGCTCAGTTGAGTCTGTTTTCGACACCATTTACTAACACAAATCCTTCCGCTCACTCCGCCGAAGTTCGCCTTCCGGCCGTCACGATTCTCACCCCTCCCCGAAATGGAAACAACCAAATGAAATGGTCCCTATTAGGTTTGTTGATCTTTGCGTCCGCTGAAATGGCGTGCGCCGCGGATTGGCCCCAGTGGCAAGGCCCGGAACGAAACGCCAAATCCGGCGAAACGGGACTGCTGCAACAATGGCCTGAAGCCGGACCTCCTTTGGCTTGGCGAGTCGATGGTCTCGGGGGCGGCGACAGTGCCCCCGCTGTTGCGGCCGGCAAGCTCTTTGGGATGAGCAATCGCGACGGTCAAGAAATTGTTTGGGCGCGATCGGAAAAGAACGGCGACGAGATATGGGCCACGTCGCTGGGCGATGCAGCGGACCAACGGGTACCACAATCCAAGGAAGGCCCCGGTTGCACCCCGTCCTTTGATGACAATCAGCTCTACGTGATTGGAATGAGTGGACGCATCGCTTGCGTGGACGCCAGCGACGGCCGAATCATTTGGCAGCGAAGTTTGATCGACGATTTTGGCGGTGTCGCTCCGATGTGGAGTTTTCGAGAATCGCCGCTCGTCGATGGTGACCAAGTCATCTGCACTCCCGGTGCGGCAGATGCATTGATGGTCGCACTGGACAAACGCACGGGCGAAACCATTTGGAAAACAAATCAACCAGCAGCGGCTTCCGCCCCCGAAGGCACTCCACCTGGTCGTTCTGACGACGAACCACGCCGTGGACCGCCACCGCGAGAGTCGGACGAGGGGTCGACACCGACAATCACCGGCTCGAAGAATCCTGAATTGTTTGTCAGTGAGCATTGGGGCATGACAGCATTCTCACACGCGGTTCCCAATGGGAAATACCTGGTCAATCTGTACTTCGCCGAAACCTACAACGGCATCACCGATGAGGGACAACGCGTTTTCACCTTTGATGTGGAAGGTCACGAAACAACCGATTTCGACATTTGGAAGAAGGCGGGCGGTCCACGCAAAGCAATCGTCGAATCGGTTCCCGCCGTGGTCGATGACGGCGAGCTGAATATCACCTTTCAACAACAAGTGCAAAGCCCCGCCATCAAGGCCATCGAGATCATTCCACAGGGCGATGATGCGGACCAATCCAACACCATCCGAGTCAAAGCGGGAGAGTCGAATCCCTTCAAAGACTCCGATGGAAACACCTGGTTGGCAGACCAAGGATTCACCGGCGGAGGAACCAGCCCTGGATTCATCAACCGTTCCGGCGGACGTCCCGGCAGATCGGGCGGACGCGGGCGATTCGGTGGCTTCGGCGGTCCACGCCCAGGCGCCGCTTACTCTTCCGCGATTGCCATCGAATGGGAAGGCGTTCGCCAATACGTGCAATTCACCGCCAACGCCTTGGTCGGTGTCTCAACCACCGATGGCGAAGTCCTTTGGCAATACTCCGCCCCTGCCAACGCGATGGGAATCAACTGCTCCACACCCATTTTCCAAGACGGTTTGCTGTTCGCTGCTTCGGCGTATGGGACCGGAGGTGGCGCAGTGAAACTGACCAAGGATCCCAGCGGTCAAATCAATGCCGAGGAAGCTTATTTCACACCTCGCATGCAGAATCACCACGGCGGCATGATCGTGGTCGATGGCTGCCTCTACGGAGCCAATGGCGGAAACGGCGGCGGGATCATGACGTGCATGGATTTCCAAACGGGCGAGACCCTGTGGCGAGATCGCGAGGGGCCCAAGGGATCCTTGTTGCTTGCCGATGGTCGGCTGTACCTCCGCGGCGAAGAGGGTGAGATTCTACTCCTGGAACCATCCTCGGATCAGTTCATCGAACGAGGCCGCTTCGATCAACCCGATCGCACCGATGTTCCCGCATGGGCTCACCCGATTGTCGCGAACGGAAAACTCTACATTCGCGACCAAGACTTGCTGCTCTGCTATGACGTGAGCGCGGAATAGACCGACTGAAGCCTGCGGCGGGCTGTCTGCCGCCGCAGGCGACGATCCGTCATTAATGCGATGCAAACGAGTTGAACTGGGGAAGACTTGACAAAGCAGACTCCGAATCAGCGAGGCTTGCTGGTTCGGTTTTGCACGCGGGTGTAGGCGTCGAGAGCGGCCGGACGAGCATCTTCCCAAGTCATGTGCTCGCCACCGCCCGCATCTTCCCATTGTTTTCGGGCAATGGCTTCTCGCGTGTTCCAGTCGTCATTGGCGTCGGCATCGAAGGCTTCCCAACCCGATTGATACGCCGGCCGGTACTGATCGAATCCGCATGATTCGTTGTAGTACGGACGGCTGGCATGCTCTTCTTCCCAGTAGGCCGATTCGACCGTCGGATCGATCTTCTCGGCAACGGCATTTCCCGCATACCCACCGGCGACACCGCCTGCAATCGCTCCGGCGACGGTTCCAAGGGGACCTGCAACCGTTCCCGCGGCAGCACCTGCCGCGGCGCCTCCTAATGCAGCACCAACGCCGGTCCCAACCGGGTGAGATCCGGGCTCGCCAGTGATGGCGTCTTCGTTTCGCAGTTCTTCACGCGTTTCTTCTTCGTTTGGTTTCTTGGCTGACATGGTGATTTCCTTCGTGAGAAGTGAGTGGTAGCGATCGCCCGAAAGCGTCGCTGGCGACCTCAAATTGCAAACCACATCACTGGCATTTCCCGTGCCGACGCTGGACCGTCAACGAGAAATCAGCGGCGCGAGAATTGCGGTTTCATCAGCGGTCCAATTCAAAGAGGAAATCAATCATGTCAACGCTTCGTAAATTCGCGACGGCAGCCGCTGCTGGGTACGCAGGAATCGTCGTCACACGTGCAATCGCTCGCCGTTGTCGCACATTTGACTGGCGAAACAAACGTGTGGTCATCACGGGTGGATCGCGTGGTCTGGGATTGGTGATCGCCCGGCAGTTGGCCGACCAAGGTGCTCGGATCGCAATCACCGCACGCACGGAAGAAGACCTGTGTGCGGCTGCCGCGGAACTGCGTCGACGTGGAGCGGAAGTCATCGCACATCCCTGCGATGTCCGCGATCGCGAGCAAGTTGCTTCTTTCATCGATCGAGTGACCAACCAATTCGATGGCATTGACGTGCTGTTCAATGTTGCGGGAATCATTACCGTCGGACCGCTCGAATCCATGACGATGGACGACTTCGAATCGGCAATGCAAACGAACTGTTGGGGAGCATTGCATGTTGCGACGGAGGTTCTACCTCACATGCGAGCCGCGGGTTGGGGACGCATCGTCAACGTCGCTTCGCTTGGAGGAAAACGAGCGGTTCCACACATGCTGCCATACGCCGCCAGCAAATTCGCATTGGTCGGTTTGTCCAATGGAATGCGTGCTGAACTGAAAGGCGACAACATCTTTGTTACCACCGCTTGTCCAAGCCTGATGCGAACCGGCAGCCCTCGCAATGCAATCTTCAAAGGACAACACCGCGACGAGTATGTTTGGTTCAGCATTGGCGACTCATTGCCAGGATTGTCCATGAACGCCGAAGCCGCAGCCAAGCAAATCCTGGTGGCGTGCCAGCACGGACGTGGTGAAGTCTTCATCCGCAGTCCTCTCAACGTAACGATCGCGTTGCAGAACCTTTTCCCCGAATTGACTCAAGAGATCCTGGCGTTGGTATCAAGCGTGTTGCCTAAGATGGGCGGCATTGGTCGAACGGCCGCAATGGGTCATCAAAGCCAATCGGAATGGTCCCCATCAGTCTTAACGACGCTCACCGAGCAAGCCGCGATCAAGAACAATCAACTCTGACTTCCCTGCAGAGCAAGGTTCACTCATGTGGATGGCAACCGATTTGGTCAAGCTAACTCGGCAAAGCAGGTGACTCCTCGGCCATCGCGAACGATGACTTGGTTCAGACACAAGTCATCGTTCGTGGATCGGCACACTCTTAAACTTCGCCGTTCCATCGTCGTTTCGGTTGGGACGGCACGCACGAGCGTGCGCCAGATGGTTACGATAGGACGAGAACGCTGTGCCAGCATGATGATCCTACGACTCAAACCGCTGGCTGATTCAACACACCAGGAGCGAAGTGATGCAGATTGGCGTCCCACGCGAACGTTGGCCAGGCGAGGCGAGAGTGGCTCTCGTCCCGGCAAGCGTTAAGAAGTTGATTTCGGTTGGCTTTTCGGTTGGGATCGAATCCGGTGCGGGCTTGGCATCAGGATTTTCCGATGAGGCGTACAGCGAAGTCGGTGCCACCGTTCCAACCGACAGGACCGCCATTCTTTCAGGCTCCGACATCGTGCTGCGAGTCCGACGTCCGGAAATCGACGAAGTGTCGACGCTTCGCACCGAAGCCATTCACATCAGTTTCCTCGATCCGTTCAACGAAAAAGAACTGGTCAGTGAAATGGCAAAGTCGGGTGTGACATCTGTTTCAATGGAAATGATTCCGCGATCCACGCGCGCACAAAAGATGGACGCTTTGTCCTCGCAAGCCAACCTGGCTGGCTACGTCACGGTGATCCAAGCCGCTTATCACAGCAAGAAAATCTTCCCGATGATGATGACTCCATCGGGAACGATTCGGCCTGCTCGAGTGTTTGTGATCGGTGCCGGCGTTGCGGGACTGCAAGCGATCGCAACCGCGAAACGTTTGGGCGCTCGCGTCGATGCTTTTGACACTCGGCCCGTTGTCGCTGAACAAGTGCGATCGCTCGGCGCCAAGTTCGTCGAAATCGATTTGGGCGAAGTCGGACAAACAGAGCAAGGTTACGCAAAGGCTCTGACACCGGAACAAATTGAACTTCAAAAGGAAGGCCAGAAGAAGGTCATCGCGGCGTCCGACGTCGTTATCACCACCGCACAACTGTTCGGCCGACCGGCACCTCGCATTGTGACCCGTGACATGGTGTTGGGCATGCAACCTGGTAGCGTCGTGATTGACATGGCGGTGGAAACGGGCGGAAACGTCGAAGGGTCCGTGCTGAACGAGATCGTCGATGTGGAAGGCGTCAAAATCATCGGCCAAGGCAATTTGCCTTCGGAAGTCAGCCGCAATGCCAGCGAGATGTATTCCAACAACTTGACCGCCTTGATCGGCGAATTTTGGGACGCCGAATCCAAACGTCTCGAGCTCAATCCCGAAGACGAAATTGTTCAAGCCGCCGTCATCACTCGCGGTGGGACCATCGTCAACGACACCATCGCCCAGCTTCATTCATAGACCGCACTTCATCTTTTCAATCGAGGGTTCCCGTGGAAGCCGTCCTGCTCGCCTTCATTTTGACGCTGTCTGTCTTTTTGGGGTTCGAATTGATCGCCAAAGTTCCGGCGACTCTTCACACGCCCCTGATGTCCGGTGCCAACGCCATTTCCGGCATCACCGTCGTCGGCGCGATCATCGCCGCGGGAGCTGACCTGGGTCCTTGGTCGACTTGGCTGGGAGCGTTGGCGGTGTTCTTCGCGACCGTCAACGTGGTCGGCGGCTACATGGTGACGGATCGCATGTTGAGCATGTTTAAAAAGAAAGACAGCCCATCGGGAGGTGACTCATGAGCATTGAAGTCCTGGGCTCGGTCTACATCATCTCGGCCATCTTGTTTGTCTTTGGGCTCAAACTCATGAGCTCTCCGGCGACCGCCGTGCGAGGCAATATGCTTTCGTCGGTCGGAATGCTGATGGCCGTCTTGATCACCCTCACATCAAAGGAAATTCTCGACTATCGCTATCTGGCTGGTGCCGCCGTTCTTGGAGCGGTCGTCGGTGTGATCGCGGCGCAACGTGTGGCCATGACGGGAATGCCTGAAATGGTCGCATTGTTCAATGGTTCGGGCGGCATCGCGAGTCTGCTGGTTGGTTGGGCCGCCCTGTATGGTCAGGAGTCCTCGTCCTTCACGCTCGTCACCATTCTGCTCTCCATCTTGATCGGCGGCGTGACCTTTTCTGGGTCACTGGTCGCTTGGGCAAAGCTCTCCGAAACGATCGGCAGCGGAGCGATGACGTTTTCCGGCCAACGAGTCGTCAACATATTGTTGTTGCTGGCGTTGTTGGCTTGCTCAATTGCGATGATTGTCGATCCCGGCCTAACGTTTCCACTCGTCTTTGTTGTGATCGGGCTTTCGATCTTGCTCGGCGTGATGGCTGTCATCCCGATCGGTGGCGCCGACATGCCGGTTGTGATCTCGCTGCTTAACAGCTATTCGGGATTGGCCGCGTGTGCCGCCGGATTTGCGATCAACAACACGATTCTGATCGTCGCCGGGTCGCTGGTCGGTGCGGCGGGTTTGATCCTGACCAACATCATGTGCAAAGCGATGAATCGATCGCTCAGCAACGTGCTGTTCTCCGGTTTCGCTGCGACAACGAAGGCAACCAAAGTCGAAGGCGAAGTCAAACCGATCACCGCCGACGACGCCTACCTAATTCTCGAGGCCGCTTCATCGGTCGTCATGGTGCCGGGTTATGGCATGGCGGTCGCCCAAGCTCAACACGTGGTTCGCGAATTGGGCGAACTGCTCGAAGCCAACGGAGCCGATGTCAGCTACGCGATTCACCCCGTTGCTGGACGGATGCCAGGGCACATGAATGTCCTGCTTGCCGAAGCAAACGTGCCCTACGATCAACTGATTGAAATGGACGAAATCAATCCGCGGATGGAAAGCGTCGACGTTGCGATCGTGATCGGAGCCAACGACGTGGTGAACCCAGCGGCACGAGAAGACGAGAACAGCCCGATCTATGGAATGCCGATTATCAATGTCGACTATGCGAGAACCGTGTTCGTCCTGAAACGATCGATGGCGTCGGGTTTCTCAGGCGTCGATAACCCATTGTTCTTCGGTGAGAACACCAGAATGCTATTTGGCGACGCCAAGCAATCCCTCAGCAGCGTGATCGCCGAATTCAAATCTTGAGCAGTTGAAAGCTCGAAGCTTCCTGAAGGTCGGGCAAAGGCATCGAGGGTCGCTCAACCAATCGAAACCCGCCGCGTTAGCAAGGCTATCCATCGCTGAATGCACCCGAACGCGAATCGCTTCAGTTGCTTTCAATCAGCTCAGGAAAATCAAACTGAAAAACTTGCTTGGAGACATCGTGAACGCGATGCTCCAGGCCTTCGACGAACGACAAACGGTCATCACCGTAGGCTCGTTCAGCGTACTGGTAGCAAACCATGTTTTCATCGTCAGTCGAACAGTGATAGAGAAAGACGTTCAACTCCGCCACTTCGCCGTCCACTACGGCGAAGTCAACTCCGCAACTCTCACCGTCGTCACTGGGCCAAATCGTGAACGGTGTGTCAGCGTCTTGTTCTTGCAAATACTCCACAACACCACGCGCCGCTTCGATGGGCTTGATCGCGATGGGTTGTCGGCGAACGGCAATCATCTTGGTCCAGTTCTCCAGCGTCTCACCAACGGGGATGTATTCGTTGAACTCACCTGATTCATCGCTGCTTCCGACATGCTTCAGCACAAAAGGCTCACCTTGGTAAGTGACCGTGGGACCTTCCGCTGACGCTTGCACTAGAGGTTGATAGGAAACGGTGCTCACGTCGGCAGAATGCTCGATGCTATTGCTGGCTTGGCGATCGTCTTGAGCCGCGGAACCAATTGCGGCGATACACGCGAGCAAAACAACGATGCCAACCATTGTCACAATGGGACCAAGCACCACCACCGCCAGAACGATCGATAGCCAACTGCGTTTCGCTTTGGCCGGTGCAGGAGCAACCACTGTCGCGTAGGGAATGGAATCGACGTCGGCGTTCGGCTGATTGCTCATAGCGAAAACGTTGTGGACACGTGAGATGTGGCTGGTAACGAGGCGTGCATTTCAAGCCAGAAAGCCACACCATGAGGAACCCTAGGTCACAACGAAGACCAGTCAAACTGGATCGCGATTATCGAGAAAGTTCGAACGTCCGGCCGTCGCCTCCTACCACTTGATCGAACCGTATCCAGCCGCGTTACAGCTGGCTCGGCTCTTTCAGCCACGCGGTTTGTTCCGCCTCACGCACATTGGTCGCGAACGACTGCTTTGGCCTCATGACGATCGGTAGTGTCGTTTTGACCAACACACACTTTGGTCCATGTGTACAACGTCAGCGGCGGAAAATTCATCGGAATGGCTTCCGTCTTCGCGGGACCAAACAACGGCCGTGCAAATTCATTGACGTGGTCGCGAATTTGATAGGCCACAAACACTCCGCCGGGTCGCAAGACTTGATGGATCGACTGAGCAATGGTTTTCGCGACAGACGGCGGCATGCTGCTGAACGGAATGCCCGAGATGACAGCGTCGACCAATCCGAACTCGTGCTTCGTTGCAAGCTCCGCGAATGCACAAGCATCGTCCATCGCCACCTCCAGACGCGGGTCGTGGATGGCATGAAGCGGCTCGGAAAACACCGTCGACTTCTCAACCGCCAGAAGCTTTGCGTCAGGCCGCATGTATTCGAGTAAAGCCTGAGTCGTGCCGCCGGCTCCCGGTCCCAATTCGATCACGCAGCGTGCGTTTTTGACGCAATCACGATTCGCGAGCTTTCGTGTCAGATAGGGCGAACTTGGGCAGAGGGTGGCGACATCCATGGGAGACTGCATCCACGCCTTCAACACATAAAACGCTCGCTTGGCAAACGTTGGCCGGGCACCCGCTTCACTAGGCCCCGCAGTGATCGCATGCATTTTGCTTCTACCTCAATGGAAATCGACTGGTTTGAAATCTGAGAAACGCAAACGCTGCCGCTGGTTCTTCAGAGTGATATGCAGCCGACTCTCGACCGCGTTTGCAACTCAAAGCAATCCACATGCCATGTCGGTACGAAGATTGCATGATCTGTGGTGATCTCCGAATATTGAACCGCAATCGCAGGGACCACGGACGATGAAGAACGCTCACGATGATCAAGAACCTTCCACCACGAGCGTCCTCGCGATCAACCGCAGAATCGACCCTGGCTCCGATCCCGACGCGACTGCCCCGCGACCGAAGGGCAATCGCTCAACTCAAACGACCACGCCCCAGCCACCTCGCGATGGCTCTTCACCGCCTCAAGTGCTATCTGGTCGCCTATCACTTTCCGGCGGCAACGATCGTTGGATGCGAGGCATGGTCACGGCCATTGCCGCCATCTTGACGTTGGGCATGCTTTACATAGCCAGCGATCTGTTGGTCCCGATTGCGATCGCGGCACTCGCCTACCTGTCACTGCGACCGATTGAAGCCAAAATTTGTCGGTGGGGAGTTCCGCAGGCGGGCGCAAGTGCGTTGCTGATCGTCGGACTGTTCTCTTCGCTCGCCTTGATCATCGCATTGCTTTATTCCCCGGCTCAGCAATGGATGAGCTCGGCACCCGAGAGCCTTGCCGCGATCCGAAGCAAATTTCAATCGGTTGCGGAACCACTGACCGCGGTCGATCGAGCAGGAACCGCTGTGGACGACGCAACCGTTCCCTTGAAAGAGGACCAGCCACAAATCGAGGTTGCTTACGAGAAACCATCCATCGTCGACGAGACCGTTCTGATCAATCAAACTGGTCAAATGCTCGCCTTCGTTGCCGCAATCGCGGTGCTGACATTTTTCATGTTGTCGACGGGCGACGATCTGTTGAACCGAACGCTCGGAGTCCTTCCCAATGCAGACTCGCGGGGCGAGGTGTTGAAAAAGATCGGTGACATTCAGCAAAGCGTCGGGCGATACCTCGCACAAATCACCTGCATCAACATCGGACTTGGCGTGGCGGTCACGATCGTGATGTGGTTGGTTGGTATGCCAACGCCGGTCCTTTGGGGCGTGATGGCTGCTTTGTTCAATTTCATTCCGTACGTCGGCCCGCTGGCTGCCACATCCATCGTCTTCTTAGCTGCCGCCAGTTCATTCGACACGATGACCCGAGCTTGCTTAACAGCATTCGCATTTTGGCTGACCACCGCAGTCGAAGGCCAATTCATCACCCCGACCATTCTTGGCAAGACGTTGAAAGTCGGACCAGTCGTGGTGCTTGTCGCCGTAGCATTCTGGGGCTTCCTTTGGGGACTGTCCGGAGTCTTTCTCGCGGTGCCACTTCTGATCGTTCAGAGAAAAATATTCGCGAGCTTTGAAGCCACCTATCCGCTCGCCGTGGTGCTTGGCGAAGACGCTTGCGAGCCCGGTGAAGAGTGCGATCCAATCAAAGATCACAAACCAATCGCCGAAGCATCACCGGTCTAACTGGCTATTGATTTAGTCGCATACCGAATGACAATAATTTGCCGTTGGGCGTTAGCCCCGTTGGCGTCGAATCAACCGCCACTAACGTGGTACGGCTCATTAAATCATCAGCCCGCTAAGCCATCTCTGGCAAACGAACGTTGAACTTCCAATCGTTCGCCATCGTTGAACAAGCGAGCAGCGACCGTTCAAAGTAAGCAAACAACCTCTCGCGGATCTTGATTGTCCGGGAACTATACTGGCATCGATTCCGTCACCAACCTCACACCCGAGTGAAATATGAACCGATCACCCGAGGTGTTGAAGTTTCAACCGCTCGGAGAGTTCACGCTTCCACCGACACCCGCGGATGAGACGATCCGGCGGTTTGCAGAGAACATTTGGAGAACTCTTCGGCGTGAAAAGGAGGATCCGTTCATCTCCGATGACTCGCTCCGAATTGCGACGACGCGAAAACTCAACAAAATCGCACCGCCGCCCGCCTGCGGTCCACTTCTCGCCGAGATGAAAGAGACGTTCTCGGATTGGACGCAAGACGCAGAGCCCGCACATTGGATGCAACTTGTTGTGTTGCCGCCGTGCGATCACAGCAACGTCGTGCGATCGTGGGCAACCCAAGGTGGTCACGTCATCATCGAACCGCCGGATCGCGAATCCATTCTCAACGGCACAGCCGATGTCGACTTACCGGAAGCAACTGGCGACGGCGTGATCGTCATTCCGCGATTGGAAGAGTGGTTCATCAGACATCGCAATGGGTTGAAACTCTTGCGTCGCCTGCTGGACCATTTGGCCATGATGCAGCGTCATTGCGTGATCGGTTGTAACAGTTGGGCGTGGGGTTTCTTCGAAAAAACCGTCGGGGCGGATTTGGTGCTGCCGATCGGAGTGACCCTGCATGCTTTTGACGCAGACCGTCTTCACGCTTGGTTCAGCCACTTGGTCGAATCTGGTGAAGCCGAAGGAAAAGTCTTTCGTCTCAACAAGAATGGCGAAGACATCTTCCGACTCAGCGGCGATGAAGGTTCAGCGAAATCAGACTACCTGATGACTTTGGCCGCACGAAGCTTGGGCATCCCGTGGGTCGCATGGCATCTGTGGCGGAGCAGCTTGCGACTTGCCCCGAAAGACAACAATCGGATTGCGGATCAGTTCCCTGGCGAGCAAGCACTGTGGGTGGCGGAACTGGACGATTTCCATCTGCCGAAGAACCACGTCTCAACCGCACTGCTCGCGCTGCATGCCTTGCTGCTTCATCACTCCTTGACCGCAGAGGAATTGAGCATCGTACTACCCAGCGTGGATGAATCTAATTTGCTGGTCGCATTGCTAGAAGCTGAGTTCGTCGAACGTGATGGTGACAACTACTACTGCTGTCCCACGGCATACCCCACGATTCGTCAGTGTCTCAACGACGCTGGCTTTCCTCTTGACCGTCTGTAAGACCGATGCAAAACGACGCTCCCGAATCGGCCATCGAACAAGACGCCGCCGACACCGCAACGGACCTGGCTGCGGAAACTGCGAAGCAAGCATCCGGTGCTGGTGAGGAGGTAGCCGACAAAATTGACAAACCGGCACAAGAGGCTTCTGACCAGGCCGTTCAGCTGATCAACGATTGGCAAGACATCAGCCTGCTACAGATCGCCGGCATCGCATTCACCGTCTGGCTCGCGATTGCAATCGTACGGAGACTGCTACCGTTTTTGGCCGAGCGAGGCCCCAGCCAATTGCGGTTGTACCTGCTGGCCGCGGTGCCGATCATTCGATTGCTATTGATGACGCTGGCGGTGCTGTGGATCATCCCCATCATCTTCAACGTCACCTTCGAGAATTTCCTTGTGATTGCTGGTGGTGCCAGCGTCGCCATCGGCTTCGCATTCAAAGACTACGTCAGCAGTCTGATCGCGGGTGTCGTCGCGGTGTTCGAGCGACCTTATCGCCCGGGTGACTGGGTGGAAATCAATGACGACTATGGAGAAGTGCAATCGGTCGGGTTGCGTGCGATCCGTCTGAAGACCGCTGCGGACGACATCATCACGGTTCCGCATCTGGTCAGCTGGCAAGGCAACATCAGCAACAGCAACGACGGTGCACACACGTTGATGTGCATCGCCGATTTCTACTTGGTCCCCGACCATGATGCGTCGGAAGTAAGAGGTGCATTGCGAGACGTTGCCATGACGAGTGCCTACCTCGAGTACGACAAACCGGTGTTGGTGGTGATGAGCGAGAAACCATGGGGGACTCACTACCAAGTGAAGGCCTACCCGTTCGATCTGCGTGACCAATTCGTCTTCATCACCGATCTGTCCGTCCGCGGCAAAGAGGCGATCGCGGAATTGGGAGCCACCCAGGTGACATCGCCGTACATCTCATCCGAAAAGAAAAGCTCGCAACCTGTGGTGACGTTCTAGCCACCACTGGCGTGACCACAATTGGCGGCAGCACGGTAATTGACCACCCATAAAATGCGAACGCCGGGATACAGTGATCCCGGCGTCGATGTGCTTTCATTTGACAACTTGACCGTTAAGCGGCCATCGATGAACAACTTTGTTCACACGTGCGACAGCACTCAACGCACTTTTCCATTCCGCCGACCTTTTCACAGCTCTCCGCACACGCCTTGCAGATTTCGGCACACGCGCGGCAGTAGAGCGAATGGTTGTCGCTGTTGCGGCTCATGAAATCAACGCAAGCACTGCATGCAGCGATGCAATCAAGCATCAGTTTGACGTGTGTTTGCTCGACATGATCGCCACCTTCGACCAGGCAATGGCTGGTCAAAGTATTTGCGCAAATGGTTTGGCATTCTTGACAGTTTTGGATGCATTCCTGCATCGATGCGGTTGCGGTACTCATTCAAATTTCTCCGTCGGATTGTTAGTTGCGGCCCCGTTGCCGTGAGGAGGCAGGGCTGCAACCGGCATACCACGAAGCGGTTGCGAGTGAATGATTGAGTGAAACCCGCAATTTGCTGGCGCTATCCAAGTTTGATCTTTGGCCCTGGGTTTCTTACGCGATAGAGACCGCAAGCGTCGCGGCTGCTTTATCGGACGCAGAAAGTCGTCCGTCGCTACAAACCAGCATCGGGATCGTATTTCGCGACTCTTCGACTCACCCGGCTCTTCATCTTTGCGATCGCGGGTTCTTTCCAACTCGAGGGGTGAGGAAGCTTCTCGATCGGCAGTCCCATCCGAGCCATCGCGATCCGCCACGCAAGAGCGTCGTTCGCACTGTTGGTGATCGGGCAACGCTTCTGCTCAAAGTACGATTGAACCAACGGCAGGGCTTCGCTGGCGTCCGGCCCTAATCTCGCCAGACCGCGGCAAACAGCCAGGACCACCTGCCTTCGTTTGTGCCATTCAGGAATCGTTTGCACCGAATGCCGGAGGATCTCCAGGATGGGCTGAACTCCCGGTTTCCCTAGATCAGCCAACCGTTCGATGAAGGCAGCGGAATCGCCGCGCAGCATCGGGTCGTTGATAATCTGCCACTCTTCCGCAGTCATTTCAGCAAACGTGCCCGCCGGCATTTTGCTCAACAGCGAGGCGAAGTACGTCCTATCTTCCGCATCGGTCTGCTGAGCGATGATCCGCGTCACCAGACTGGTTCGGTAACGCGGCGGGATTGTCTTTGGATAGATACGACGCAGGGCTTTCCCCACGTTGGAAACACGAAGGTCAGCTACGATGCGGTGAACGATCTCGGCGTCTTCATCGGAGGGCGTTTGAAATCCCAACCCGACGATCCACGGGACAGCTAGTTCAAGTTCATCCGCATTGCTCGCGTGATTGTCCAGTGCATCAACAAGAAGTTGCATTACCAAACGAGGTGCATCATCGGACGGTGTCTGGCAGAGACCTTCGACGCTCTTCATTAGTTCCGCAATCGGGTCGAATCTTTCGCGTTGATTACCAGTTGAATACTTGGTCCGACCAATCGCGAATCGAGAGTTGCTCATGCTTGGATGAAACGCAATGTACGGCGGCGTGTTGACGACCTCATGCTCAACCAACGACCGGCGAAAGAGAGCGTGACCTGTTTGCCCCAACACTTCAACACGCTCAACCACAGGCTTCGATTTCTGCTTCGAGCCAGTGATGACGATGGTCATGTCTGGAGTCATGGCCGCTTTGCTGGCCACCAAAGTTTGCCGTGTCGCGAGTCGAAGATTCCACTCGGCCGCGAGCCGCTCCCGTCTCGCCTGATGAAACTTGTGGACCTGCATTCCACTGGGCCGATGAGCATTCTCTTCGTCAGGATAGTGCTTGAAGATCCGCTCCGGATCGGTCGGTGCAAGCCCCATGTTGGGAACACTGCCTCGCGGCACCAGTTTCCATGTTGTTTCGTGTTGACAATCCGGCCCACTGGCCAGCGTGACACTTTCGACGCCCGGTGTGAGCAACAATGCCGCACACAGTTCATCGCATTGTTCGGCTTGCCCTCGTTTCCATTGCAAAATGTCGCGACGTTCCAGACGAATGTTCCCGACCAATTTCAATGGTTCCACACAATCCACGTCCTCTTGGATCGAAGCTCGATACTCCCGCTCACCCATCCAGTGAAATGGACTGGCGACTAAAAATGCGAGTAGTCCAGTGGCGCAGAACGCAAACACGGTCGCCTTGATTCCGGTGTGTCCTGGCAGAAGCGAGCGAATCGCTGTCGCAGAAGCCATGTACACAAAAGCGGTCGGAGCAACCATGAGAATGATGCCCGGCACGATCAGGAACAGACCGAGCAACACCAGATCCGGCATGGCCAGGGCGATCAGGGCAACGAAGCCCAAAACGAGAGTCAGAATGAACATGCAGGTTTCCCACGGATGAATGCGACGGACCGGACGGCAGCGTGAGGCACGTTCCTTGAAAGCCACGCAGCGAGCCGTTCTGTAAGCACACTCTCGACACTGACTTCCCAACCAATCCCCGAGAAAACCTAGATCTCATTTTCTGGAGAGCAGGTCGAAATGAGTTGATAGACCGTCAAAGACGACGCTCACGCCTGGCTCCACTGCGGAACCGTTTCGGTTCTGTGGGTTGTAGGCATTGCGACAGCGATCAAGATTCGAAGAGCCAGCTCATGATCCACGTCGTTCCCGACCAGCCTGACCAAGATCTAGAACCATTTCATTCACCGTTCCCGGGAACAAACGGCCGATCGTCCGCAGCGGCTCCCTCAGTGCATTTCTTGCATCCGAGGTGAAAGCCGAGCATTGATTCGCGACCGGCGGATGTTGTCACCCATTCACGCCGAACCAGCGGCGGGTCATGGCGGACATGCTGGTTGTGTCCACAAGCCAACTGCGCAACCCAATGCCCCTCTTCATCGCGGTGATAACCGATGATCGGTTGCTGGATGACACTGCTTGGTTCCGTCATCAAGGGACACTCTCAATCGCGAGAAAAATGGATCGAACTGATTCGACCAAAACGTCGATCCCCAAAAGCCACGTCCCCAGCATCTTAGCCGTTTGTGGGCTAGCACCGGATTTTACGAAACGAACCAGACCAAACCTCCAAACAACCAACCCAACGCCGTCCAGTCAGCCATTCGCCTTCGCTCCCTTGAGAAGCAGCAACAACATTCTGGTGGGCTCGTTCGCCGAGATGCTATGCGGCAGTTTCGCTGCCATATGAACGAACGTGTTTGCCGCAGCATCAATCGTTTTGTCACCCAGCGTCACGGTTGCATCCCCGTCCAAAAATTGCAGCATCGCCGGAACAGCCGCGGTGTGTTCGGACAGCTCTTGCCCGGCATCGAACCCGAACAAGACGATCTTCAGCGAGTCATCTTGGTAAAGAGTCTTGCTGATCGTTCCGTCCTTCTGAATATCGATCTCAGCGGCCAGATCGGCATAGGTTGTAAACAAGTCGCTCATGAAATCACCTACAAAATGGAGAGGAACAATTGGTTGCCATGGCAGCAAACGATTTGCGTGAACGAGTCCACGACGCGGGTGCTGAAATCGAAAGCTCGCGATAGCATCACACCGCGACCAACTCCTCTTTTGGCCCAAAGAACTCGTACCGAACGCGGTGTTCGTCGACACCAAGCTCTCTCAAACAAGCATGGACGTTTTTCATGAACGGCTTGGGACCGCAAAAGTAAAAATCCGCCTCGGCAAATGGCGTCCACTCTCGCATCAACTCGGTCGTGACGAATCCGGTTTCGTCGCACTTGCCATTTTCCATGTCGCCGGGAAGTGGCGAGTCGTAGATGACCTTGGTGTGGACGTTGGGTCCGGCTTGTGCCAGACCGCGAAGCTCGTCTGCGAATGCGTGCACCTTGCTGTTCCGAGCCGCTTGAATGAAGTGAACCTCCGCGTTGGGATTGGCGTGAATGATTGACTTGGCCATCGACAACAGTGGCGTCACGCCGATGCCACCCGCGATCAGCGCGACTGGTTTTGCGACTGCGGCTGGATCGACCGTGAACTCGCCACACGGCGGGCCGAGTTCGATGTGGTGGCCTTCTTCGATATCGTCATGCAAATGATTGGATATCAAACCATCGGGTGCATCCGCGACAAGTCGTTCTTCACGTTTGACACTGATTCGGTAGTGCGGTTGGCTGGCACAATCCGACAGGCTGTAGTTGCGTGGGGAAGTGGGCGTGCGCGGGTGATCAATGTGGACGGTGATGTATTGACCGGGCTTGAACGGTGGCAGCGGGCCTTCGTCTTCGGGTTTGAGATAGAACGATGTCACGATGTCGCTCTCGGGAACCTTCTTCGCCACAACAAACGTTCGCGTTCCATTCCAACCGCCCGGAACGGAAGCTTGCTCTTCGTAGATCGCACCTTCACGACCGATGAAGATGTCCGCCAAGAACCCGTACGCTTCCGAAACGGCCTCAACAATTTCCGGTGTCGCCGCATCCCCCATCACATCGCCAATCGCTGCCAGCAAGTTGCTGCCAACGATCGGGTAGTGCTCGGGTTTGATGCCCAATGAGACATGCTTTTGCGCGATCAATTCAACGGCCGGCATCAATACGGCGGGATTGTCGATGTGGCTGAAGTAGGCACAGATCGCACCGGCGAGTGCCTTTTGTTGTCCGCCGGAATGCTGGTGAGCTTGATTGAAAAATGCCTTCACCTCCGGATTGGCTTCGAACATCCGTTCGTAAAACCTGCGCGTGATCGTTTCCGCATTCGCAGCGACCACGGGTGTAATTTCCTTGACAATTCGGATCGTTTTCTCGCTCAGCATGGGCGGGGCCTTCATAGAGGAACGCTAGCGGTGGGGAATTTTCGGACGACAGAGAAAACGTCGTCGCGATACATTTACCCAAAGGTACACAATTGATTGTTCACGTCAAGGTGCATGTTTCATCACCGGCGGATTGATTCAGCCTGGCCTGCGAGTTGCGTTCGCGATTGTCACTCGGGAAAGATCAACTCAGTCCCCGATAACTCACGGACATCTTTCAACGCCGGGACTTGGTCATGGAGACAATCTGCTGCAAAGTATGAGTCTCGCCGCAAGCGATCCGTCCTTCTTTGCCGACGCGACACACATCCCACCTGCAATAGATTCGTCATGAAGACAATTGGCACGAAAGCCTACACGACGTTGTCGCAGTCACTTCGTTGGCTACGCGGACGTGAGCCGATCCTGTTGGTCGTCGTGTTGCTGGTCGTGGGCGGCATTTGGATGTTCACCCAAATCGCGGGCGAGGTGATCGAAGGCGAAACAAAAGCGTTCGACGAATGGGCAGTGCGAGCGATGCGACAACCGGACAACCCGGCCCAGCCAATCGGGCCTCCGTTCTTGCAAGAGATGGGGCGTGACGCGACCGCGTTGGGTGGCATCGGCGCCTTGTCGCTCTTCACCATCGTGATTGCCGGTTACCTTTGGCTTGATCGCAAGCGACACATGACGGTCTTTCTGATCGCCTCCACCCTTGGCGGTCTGATCATCAGCCTCTCACTGAAGCATCTGTTTGATCGTCCGCGTCCGGACATGGTTCCTCATCTGTCGATTGTCCACACGAGCAGTTTTCCTAGTGGCCACTCCATGCTATCGGCGGTCGTTTATCTCACGCTCGGCTCTCTGCTCGCGAGCGTTCTGCCTCGTCAAACTTTGCGAATCTACACTCTCGCGGTTGCGTGCATGCTGACGTTGATCGTCGGAGTCAGCCGCGTCTACCTGGGTGTCCACTATCCGACCGACGTTCTGGCTGGCTGGATCGCTGGTTTGACGTGGGCGCTTTCGTGTTGGTTGCTCGCGAGGCGATTCCAGCGAAGCGGACAGATTGAAACGGAACGAGACGAGCTCGACCGATGAGCAATTGAACCGCCTTAACCCTCGGTTACGAGGCGGCGTTCGAGCTGCCTTCTTGACTGCGCCGTCGTCTGGTTCAGGCCAAGCCAGACGCAGCGTCACCGCCACCAAACCGGTGTGAAGCCGAAATTGCGGCGTCGATGTTCTAAGTGCCCACCTACAAACACTGAAATACTTCAACAGGGCGTGAAAAGGTTTTCACTGAAGTCAAACTTGGCTGGACGCTTGGGTAGTCAGTTCGGCTTCGTTTCATGTCAAGAATCAGTTCGTGACCGCGACCGTCAAAATGGTTGACGCTCCCATTTGGTTGGCTTGCTTTGAGCGGCGACCAAGCACATGGACAAATTGCCGGACACCAGAGCAGAATGGTCGGCAGTCTGGCATTCGAATCAAACCGATCGATATCGCTTGCGGGCTCGAGCGATGACTAACCTCCGATGACTAACCTCGCTGCGACTTGGCGCGAAAGCGGCGACAGCGATTCTCGTCTTGTTGACTTGAAAACGCCGCCTCGTGTTTCGTTAACCGCCCTGCAGTCCGCCTTCTCCACATACGAAATGAGCTGGGCTTCATCTCTTTACGCATCAGCTCAATGACGTCGCCATGCGAAAGAGAAAACTGTGTTCGGATGGCATCAAAGCTCGTTCGATCTTCCCAAGCCATCATGATGACCCGATCGATTTCGGCTCGTGACAATTTTTGCGGCTCATGTTTCACTTTTGATCCCTTATTCAACAGTTTGCTAAGGACCTTTTGGGTCGGGTCACCAATGCGGCCACATGAAAAGACCAAGGAGGATACAAGCACGGCAAGTCCGTCTGTCACCGCTAATAGCGTGACCCTGTGTGAAGGTCGTTCAACGTTTGCAACAACTTCTAACGATCAGCTTGCCGCTGTTCTAAAGTTCGTCGGATTAGAAATCACCACACTCAAAAGACGACGAGGAATGCGATGACTGACAAACAAGGAACACACACTTGGCCAGAGCTGGCTGCCGGACTCTATGATGCGTTGACCGGCCGGAATGCAGAGATCTCCTACGACTTTGAAAACATGGAAGTCTTTGTGCCTGCCAAGACGGGTGATGCAGGCGTGGAACATGCACACTGGAAGCTCAACGGCCTCCTGAAGGTTCGCACTCGCGACCTATCAGGTAGCAAATGACTCACCATTCCATGCAAACCGTCTCGATCGAAGCCAACTTGAAGATGGAACGCTTCGATCATTCACGCGTCATTCAAGTCGTGGAGATGTCCACGACTGACAACGACACAATTTTGATCGAATCCAGTGGGTCTCTCCCTCGCTTCTCGCTGAAGCACGCCCGAGCATCCAGATCCAGACTCGTAGCAATCGCGCAAGCGACTCAGCAAAACCTTGTGGTCAAACACAACGGCGACGTCATCACACAAGTTTCGACAACCAGCAATGTATCGGGCAAACTCTCGATCCATTGGTGGAACTTGTTGAAGCAATACGTTCTAAAACGATCCTAGCTTGTTCGCCAGACGCGCGTCGTTTCGCTCCGGACCGGTCGGAGCGCCCCTCAATCGGATATAGTATTGAGCAACCTTCCACGCCAAATCACGGCGTTCGGCGAAGCCAATGCGTCCGGTTGCTACATCGAACTTCGCTTGCGACCTAAGCTGGACAGCAAAGGACTGAAGGATTGCTCGACGTTCTCAGGAGCTGGAACTGCATGCGAAGTCTGACAATGACAATAGGCAAGAAAGTGTTTTCGGTGCTGGCCGTGTTGCTGCTGGCGAGCTGGACGTTGACGCCGGTCTCCGCCGAACAATTCCGCATCGGCCCTGAACAGAATTGGTTTGAATTTCTGAGCGGTGATTCTTTGCGTCCCGCCGACGTTGTGATCTTGAGCGATGGCATCTACACCGATCCAAGACGCTTGGTGATGTCTCACCGGGGAACCGCAGAGCAACCCATTGTGATCCGAGCGGATGACGGAGCCAAAGTGATCTTTCGCAGGCCCGATGCGAAGCAGAACACTTTTAACCTGGAAGGAACCCAGCACCTGACGCTGGAAGGTTTCGAAATCACGGGCGGTGCGGCGGCAATCCGGATCCAAAGTTCGGACTCGCACCGTGCAGAATCGATCACGCTCGAAGGACTTCATATTCACCATATCGGCGGCGTCGCCGTCACCTGCAACCATCCCGGTGACGACTACCGCGGGATGACTTTTCGCCGCAACCATGTCCATCACACCAGCGGACATGGCGAAGCGTTCTATCTGGGAGCCAACAACGGCGAGGCTGTCTTTCATGATTCAGAAGTCACGGACAACTACATCCATCATCTAAACGGCCCAAACATCAGTCAGGGCGATGGCATCGAAGTCAAACAAGGCAGCTATGCCAACTTGGTCGCACGGAACGTCATCCACAACACAAACTATCCAGCGATCACTATCTACGGCACCGCAGGACAACCGGTCAATCGCGTCGATTCGAATGTCATCTGGGAGTCCAACGACAGCGCAATGCAAGTCGCGGCTGATTGCATCGTGCGAAACAACTGGGTCGCGTGCAGAGGACATTGCCTGTACAGCCGCAACCACCAGGAAGCCGTCGTCGGCAACCTGGAAATCAACGGCAACGTTCTCCTAGCCCTCGGAAAGGCGGCACCGATACGGATCATTCATCCGCGCGACAGTTCCGGTGCAAATCAACTCAGCGGTCTGATTCAAATCCAACACAACGTGATGGTTTCCGACGATGGTGCCTTGGCAGCCCGCATCCAAAACGACGCACTCGTGCGGTTCAATGCCAACCGGGGCAATGGAAAGGTAGACGGATCCCAGCAAACGCTAAAAGACACCATCAACCTTTCTGAACTGCGCAAACGTTTCCCAAACCTCGACCAACAACACCCGGCTTGGAAACACCTGAACCGCGATCAATTGCTCGCCCGATTCAACGGCATTGCCGATTAGCGACACGATGCCAACCAACCGGAACCAGCCGCACGCATTGACGAAGTCCGCTGGCCAGCTGGCCTGATCCCTCACGGCTGATGGAACGACGCCATTGCAAACAAGATTCACCGCGTTCGCGACGATCAATCAGACGTCAACCGGGACTGACGCCCATCGGCAAATTGTTGTCATTCGGTATACGACTGAATCAGCAGCCCGTTAGCCACGGTTCCCTCCGAAGAAAAACGAAGCTCACTGAGGGATGAAATACTGTTCGCCGAAATGGGGCGGGTGATAGCGGACTTTGATCATGTTGTGCGGATGATGAGCTCCGGCCTCGACGGCCAAGTTCATCGCGGTCTGCCACTGCAACCACGTGTCGACATGGCCTCGCAGGATAGCCACGCCGTCTTCCACGACCACATCGATTTGGTTGCTGCGATTCAACAAAGCGTACTTGAGTTTGCGATTGAGATCTTTCTCGATCTGCTCATCGCTTTTACCCGATGGCTCGGCTTCGACCGCGAGTGAGTTATTGACGTGGACGACTCCCGCCACCCCGTCAGCAATCGCGTGAGCCACACGCTTCTCCAACTCTGAATCCACCAAGCCATACAGACTGACATGTGCTCGGTCACAATGAACGCGAATTTCGCGGCGGTCGAGATACCCGCTGCGGGCGAGAGCTTGTTGAGTTTCTTCGATGATTGTTGCGTCAGACGGTTTCTCGTCTGGGTATTCAACGTCCAACTGGTTGGCAATGCGACGGACGCCAACAACGTTGCGCACCAATTGACCAGCTCGCGTTCGGATGAAGCTACGATCAACCACGCCGTTCAGTTGAACTTTCGCTTGGTTGACAACAACGTCAATCTCCTCGGCACGCGAAAAGACATACGGGTCGGCTTCAAATGAACGGCGTATCGCATTGTTGATGCTTTCGTCATTGACGTCAGCGTAGCGTTGCTTGCGAAGTAAATCGTCGAGTTTGTCAGGATTGACCTCGACGCCAGTGACATCGACGGTCGCAACGCCCCAGATCTCAGCGATTTGTTCCAATCGCTCCTTGGCCGCAACCGATCCCACCGCACCGCTCAGCTTTGCAGCATGTTCTTCGACCTGAACGTCAATGTCGGCATTGTCAAAGTAGACCGACTGAACGATCAACGCACTGATCTCCGCTCGCAACTCTTCATCGGTGCGATCGCTGGACATTCGGACGGTGATTTGGTTGTCGACTTCGGAAACACCTCGGACACCAGCGGCGGCGAACTCAGCAATTCGCTTCTGAGCCAATGAGTCAACTTTGCCAAGAAGCGATACCGTTCCGCCAGATACTTCCGTCGTGATCGGAGGATGCTCGACACTTTGATTGATCTGCAACACCTTTTCCACATCGGATTGAATCTCAGAATCAGAACGTGACGACCGCTCAACGAGAATGCGGTTTTGGACTGCGACCACGCCGCGAGTACGCTTCGCGATCGAAGCAGCAATCTGGCGGTCTTGAAGACTGAGGACGGTGCCGGTCAGAGTGACGATGCCGGAATCAATGGCCACGTCGATTTCATTTTGGCTGAGACGTTCAGCGTCTTCGAGATCAGCCTCGATGGCAGACCGGACGTCATCGGCACTTGGTGAGGATGAACCAGCAAACGATGGGGAGCAAATCAGAAACGTGGCGATGAGAGACACCACGAGACTTTGTTTGGGAAAGATCATGACGGGCCTATGTTCGGGGATTCGGAGGTTCGACACGTCCTGGGCCGCAAACGGTGCGCCGGTGTTTCTGACGGCGTGTGCCACAAACCCACCGATATTCCGAAGCGACAAACTTCACCACGAAAACTCAATCTTGATTTTCGCGAATGAGGTCAATGATTCGCTTCGGATGAGGCAGACCTTTGGCGACGACTTCCAAGTCATCTTGGCCGGAACTGGAAATGCCGATGCCACCCACGTTGAGCAACCGCTGAACGAACGATTGATCGAGCTGAATGTTACGGACGTCGTCGTGCTGCACTTCCGAAGTGTCCCGCGAGACGATGCCTTCGCGATAGATCGTGCGGTCGTCGGTGACGGTCAACGTGGTGAAGCGACTCAACAACGTCCAATAGCCAATCATGCCCGCAATCACCAGCAAGGCGACCGTCCCCAACCAAACCACGATTGAGGCCGGACCGAGCACCATCGTTTCGCCGAGCGAATAACCGGCCAATGATATGCCGGTGATCGACATGATGATCAGTGCGGCCGCGGCAATGCCAACGACAGCAAGGCCGATGCTTGTGATGGGGCGGGCCCGAAAGACGACCGGATGAACTTCGACCAGCGTGCGTTCTGCCGGTTCAGATGCCATCTTGCTTTGGTGAGCCGTTTTTTCGTCGACCTCGTGAACCGAGGTGACCACAGCAGTCGGCATCTCCATCTCGAACGGCTTTTCGCAACTGGGACAAACAACCGGTCCATCAAGATGCTCGATCGTGCTATCGACTTCGTGCTGGCAATAAGGGCACTGGGTGGTCAGGACTTGCATGGATCAAATTTCCGGTACGGGTTGGCTGAGCGACAGCAACCACCCATGCACATCACATACCGAAACGCGATTTACCGACGCCACAGGGGCCTGTAACGTCTACAGTCAACGCACCCCACTCACTTCAGCCGCAACGCGTTAGCGTCCGGTTCCCAATGGACGAGAACTTCTCGAGCAACGCCGCCAGACAACCGACGTCACAGGTCCTGAAACGTTTATGAGCATCACAACCGCCGCGTTAGCAAGACCGACCAACACCTGACTCGACATCTCGCGTCGCGAAACTACTTCCGCTCAGCAAACGATTTCAAACGCACCAACGCATCCTCCCATTGTTGAGCAATCACATTCAACACATCGTGCGCTTCGCTGATCGCTTCTGAACAAGCCACAAACCGACGTTCTCGACCGTGGATTTCTTGAGCGACAAAGTTGGCTTCTTCAAGCACACGCAGATGCCTCGTCACCGCTTGCCGGGTCACAGGCAAGTCCGCTGACAATTGCTTGATCGACTGTGGCGTTCCCGAACGCAACTTCACCAAGATCTTCAATCTTGTGTCGTCTCCCAGCGCAGCGAACATCATCGCATGACGTCGCGTGTCGATCTTCTTCGATGAATCAGAGGTTGTCTTGGACATAGTTCTGAAGGTTCACAACCTGCGCTGCCCAACCACCATCGTTCATACGAAATGCTTCGTCACGACGATGGTCGGGGATTCCATCAAAACCGGACTCCGTGACGCGAACCAGTGTCCCTGGCTCGACCGCCTCCAAGATGAACTCCACCAATGTGCGAGGCTCGGTGGAGTAATCAACCTTCGGATCGATTGCATAGGGACGCCACCAAAACGCGAAGCGTCGCTCCGGTTCGATCGCCTCCACAATCACTTCCATGGTCACGTGCTCATAGCCGGGATAGGTGATCGCACCACAAGTCGTCTTGCCCACCCCAAACGGCCCATCCAAATTCACTCGAAACCACTCACCAAACTCTCGGTGGTCAGTGATGGCTCTCCAAACCCGCGAAACGGGTGCGTTGATTTCAATTTGTTTTTCAATCCGGTCGGTCGTTTCCGTCATCTCGTTCCCCCTTGCTCATCCAGACCTCAACATGCAACAATTTGATTGCATAACAGGGTGATCATTCGCGATGCCCAAGTCAATCTGGAAAATCTTCTGGCGTTTTGTCGATCCCGCACCTTCGCTTTCGACCAGAATAAAACGCAGCTACCAAACCCCTTCACGGACCAGGAATCGAAACATGCAAAATCTTCTTCCGCTGTTGTCGCTGACATTCGCATTGCTGTTCGTTGGCGACGCGGTCGCACAAGAGCAACCGGCGATGCCCGAACCAACTCAGGAACATAAATGGCTGCAACAATTCTCGGGCGATTGGACGACCCAATCAGAATCCAGCATGGGGCCGGACCAACCGCCAGTTCAATGCGAAGGCACCATAACATCCCGCATGCTCGGCGGGTTTTGGTTGGTCAACAACATGAAAGGCGACTACGCGGGAATGCCAATGAATGGCATTCAAACGATTGGTTTCGATGAGACCAAGAAGAAGTACGTGGGTACCTGGATCGACTCGATGACCTCCATGATGTGGCACTATGAAGGCCAGGTCGATTCCACCGGTAAAGTCCTCACATTGGAGGCTGAGGGTCCCAATTTCATGTCGGATGGAACAACGACAAAATTCGAAGACATCTACGAGTTCAAATCCGAAAATGAACTTTCCATCCAGTCTCGAATACTCGCCGAAGACGGCAAGTGGATCACGTTTGTGAGTGGCACGGCGACCCGAAGCAAACCCGAGTGAGCTGACAATCAACCGTCGCCGACATCTAAAACACATCGATTGGTGCACGCGATTCAACTGATGGTTGCCAGCCACTGGTTACCAACCAGCAAGGCTCAAACGCAATCCTTCCTCCAAAACCGAACGACACGAAGATGAACACAAACAAGAAGTTGACCATTGCCGGCTGGATCTTGAGCGGCCTCTTGGCCCTGATGCTGATCGGAGCAAGTGCGTCGGCGAAGCTCACCACTTGGGAAGGCAAATCCGAAATGTTTGCGAAGATGGGATGGAGCGAGGATGTGATGTTCTGGATTGGCATCGTGGAAGTGACCGTCACGGTCCTGTTCTTGATTCCGCGAACATCGTTCATCGGAGCCATCTTGCTGGCGGCCTACTTGGGCGGTGCAACGGCAACACATGTTCGAATGGAGGAACCATTCTTCATCCCGATCATCGTTGGAATCGTCGCTTGGATTGCCCTCGGACTTCGCAACCCCGCCGTGTTCCGTCTCGCCTTCGCACCGCAATCAATTTTGAATTCGGCGGCCCCTGTCGAGCGTACCGAAGCGTAACCAAAGAGCATCCCGCCCCATCAGCCGCCACGCGTTAGCATCGGTTCCCAACGACCGAAAAGCCCAAGCGGGACGTCACAGGGCCTGTGACGTCTACACCCATCACGCCACGCCACGTCAACAGTGCCGCACGGTTAGTCGGCCTCATCCCAATCCGACTGCGCGTTCGCAACCAGCGATCGAGACGCAATCGATGCCCAACGATTCTGCGGTTGCACCGAATTCAGGCAGAGACCGCATTTCGACCCTCCGATATCGTTTTCCGACCCAACCGACGACGACGCTGAAAACGATGCGGACACGAAAAAACCCCGCAAAACACTAGGCATTGCGGGGTTTTTGGGAGTGGGCGATACAGAACTCGAATCTGTGACCTCCACGATGTCAAAGCTTGTCAGACGACCCAGAAACGTCATTTTCACGGGGTTCTACGCAGATTCTAGTTCCAGGAAATGCACGGAATGGCACCGTTTTACACCCTTTCCGTGCACATTTCCGTGCAACACGCCATCGAGAAACCACGTGTTTTCCGCAGTGGACACTTAGCGTTTTTTGACGAAATCTGTCACCACACGAAGAATTCTTGCACCCCCACGGTGCTTTCGTGGATAGCTCCACGCGTGGATGAAGGCGTTGGTCACGAAGTCCCTGCACCCCCAGTCGAGCCGCTCGACCCGATAACCCTCATATTCACTGGGTTTCAGGCGAATTCGGATTCCAGGAATCCCGTCCGGTTGCCAGGAATCCACCGGAAAACGTGCACGTTCCGTGCATCAAATTTTGCTCGTCCTCAACGCGACACTCTGGCTGGCTACTTTCTATTCAGTCCGCTCTGTTTGAGACGCCTGCCAAAATGCTGGTTAGTTGGATCGCAACTGGCACATCGGATTCGCCTACATCCGAAGCATCACCTCACGGCCGTGGACGCGGTGGAAGAAGGTGTTCTCGCTCGATGGAAACACTGGCGTGTGGTTGGTCATCAGTTCGACCATATTGAAAACAGTCGTGCGTACCACACGGTTTGCCTGGGATCGCCCCGTGAGCCCGTTCCGGCAGTGGAGAGCGAGTAGTTCAAGACGTGAGGTGAGTAGGCGATCGCCAAGCAAGACTGAATCGACGCGGAATGCCGAGCGTGTCAGCAAACGCTTCAAAACCTCTAGAGGCTCGAACGCGATTCGATCAAAGACCCGGGGGCAACCGACCAAACATTGGAAAGAACGAAGACCTTTGCCCTTTTCGAGTAAATCAACATAGACCGTTAACCGACTGCGACCTAGACAGAAGGACGACGTAACCAGGTCAAACAAAACGCACCAATTGACCTGTGTCTGTTACACACGAACACAGAGCTCACTCGCTGGCCCGTTGGAATGATGCCGGCATGGTTCGATGCGATAATTTCAAACTGGCACTTCCATTCGGCACCCGGCGTACCGGGAATTATTGTTGGCGATCAGGATCGCTCCAGCCTTCTCGGTGATCGACATCGCCCATTTCCCGCCGCCCTCAAAACAAAGTCGCCCCACCGCTACAACCCTTCTGTTCAGGGTATTGCACCTCACCACATGGGCCACTAAAAGAGTGGAAGTCCGGCAACGGAAAACACAGCCTTTTTCGAAGAGGTACAAAAATGTCGTGGAAAATTCGGTTCGGCCTAGCGTTGGTGGTGACATTGCTCATCGCGACTCAAGGGCAATGTCAAAACGATCCCAAGTCGATCGTCAAAATGGCCCAGGCAGCGGCGCCAGGCCTCAAAGACTACATCGTAGCGAAGCAAGGCAATGCGAAATTTGACGTAGCCGTTTTCGCGTTCGGAAATGAGGAAGGAGCAGCGCCGCCTTCCTTCGGCTCCATGGGAAAGATCATTCAAGGTGAATTGATCTATGCGCTGAACAGACAAGCCTCGGCAACATCCGGAGACCTATTCAATGTGCTTTCAATGGCGCAGCTGAAGGCGCGTTTCGCAAACCTCGAATCCTCAGTCGTCGATGAAATGTCTGCTGGTTCTCCGACCCGAATCGCGGAAATCATGTCGATGGCAACGCCACCGGTAGACATGATCATCCTCGGTTCGATTGATGCAAGAAACTACACTAGCTTTGTCTCCACGGGCCGAGAGAGCGTCCCATTGACTATCCGGGCGTACAGCTCAGACGGAACCGCAAAAACTCTCAATGATCGAGTTGATCCGGGGGAACTCGGGCAATTGGGTGGGCTTGGGTCTGAACAAGACCAAAGCAATTTCAAAGTCAGTGTCATCGTGAATGGACAACCACGAGAGCTTGTGCGTGGTGAAGAAAATACCACTTGGCAGAGAGTGTATTTCCTTGAGCTGAAAGCGGAAGATAGACACAAAAAATACTCTGTCAGAATTGAGAACAAGCCCCCCACTTCATCATCGCCCGCGACGGAGTGGGCGGTTGCACTTCTGGTCGATGGAGTCAACTCGATTTATCAAAAGACGGGCCGTCTTGTGAACAACAAAGAGGAATTTGGACCAGTAATTCGTCACCCGGATCAATGCTACAAATGGGCAATAAGTCCTCCCGGAAAATACTTCCAAGGCAATCAACTGAAGGACAGCGGTCCAGGCGATCCTGATCACTCCGTTCGCGAAGTGACCGGATTTCAGGTCAGCACCGGCAGTCAAGGGGCGGGCAAGTTCTTTCAACTAGCTGACAAGGGCGGATCCATCGCGACATCCCTCGGGATAAGAAATGATGTGGGGATCATAGAAATACATGCATACCCAAAGCAAAACTCGCATATTGTGAGCGCCGAGTTCATGGGCGGCCTAAACAGAGGGACGCGGGTCTCGTTGCCCTCTGCTGAGTCTTACGCTGCCGATGAGCCAGGTGAAACAACAACGGGTGATGACTTTTCCCAAGCAACTCAAGATGTCCACATACCTTTGACTGGCATCGGTGAAGTCTGGCGAATCCACTACTACTACAAAGGACAGCCTCCAACTGAAGACGGCGTACCGATAGTACCAACCAACTAGTCTCTGTACATCTTTCAATCAGTTCTCCTGCTCGTAGGTTTTTACAATGCTGCATTCCACCAAAATCCTCCTCGCCGCTATTTCCATAGTTCTGGTGAGCGGCGAAGCCTCGCAAGCCAAGTGCTTTGGTTTTCTTATTGGTCATGGGCGCGGCGGTTGCTGCGATGTCCCTCAACGCCAGTGTCCACCGCCATCCTACTGTCCACCGCCGATTTACATACCGATACCCGAATACTGTCCACCCTCACCGATCGTGCCCCCTCCGATCGTGCCTCCTCCGATCGTGCCTCCTCCGATCGTGCCTCCTCCGATCGTCCCTCCTCCGATCGTCCCTCCTCCTGAAGACAGCGCACCAGTTGTGCCACCACCGGCTGATCCACCAACGGGCGAAACGGATGCCCCATAGTCCCCAACGTTGATTGGCAAAAGATTGCAGAGGGTCACAAACCAACGAAGAACAATGCTTCTCGTTGGTTTGCCTCGCTCCTTGCGACCAATTTGAAACTCCTGGGGCACAAGAATCCTAGGCCCAAATCGGAACGCCGAGACTCAAAGGAATCGTAATTCAAACTACCGATCCAACGGTAAGACCTCCGTTGATTATAAACTTCGCTTGCGGTCACGCGTTAGCGAATTTAAGGACCGAGTTATTGCGGGCACACTTCAATAAACGGGCACACTTTAATAAACACGTGACTGCCAATAGAAAACGCCGCTTCATCGAAAGAAACGGCGTCTTCTCAAGGCGTCACTGTCGAATAAAGTGCACGCGCAGGCGAGTTCCCTGGCGTTTGTCGAATCGTAATATCGCAATGACAGACACTCTATCGAGCCCCAGGGCTTACCATCATCCCGTCATTTAGCCAAATTGAAGAACCACTTGTAGTTGGAGGCAACGGTTTAAGGGGCACGAGCTTTCGACCCTGTAGCTGCTCACAGCTTCAAAACTGATGCTCGTGGATTTTTTGTGGTCGGTTAGAATCGTCCGTCACGAGCAATGGGAACAGATGTCCGAATTGCGAGCGTCTGGAGAAGGCCATCGCTGATCTTCAAGCACACTTCGAGGGGTTGGAGCGGAATTTTGCTGCTGCAACCAAGAATTCGACCAATAGCTCCAAGCCACCATCCTCGGACATCGTCAAACCTATCCGGCCTCGAAAGCCGTCCGGCAAACGCAAAATGGGCGGCCAGCAAGGCCATCATTGGATGATCCGACCCGTGGTGACCGAAGAAAAACTGGATTGGCTCACGCAGAATTCCTTCGAACAACACTTGTTGCGGCGGCCTGCTGACAATCGACACCGAACACCCCGTCTCGGCTGTGCAACAGATCGAAATCGTTAGCTGAACCGAAACGACCGAACATCGATCGCTCCCCAGTCACTGTGCCGCTTGCCACAAGACTCACGTCTGCACGATCACGCCGGAGATTCGCAGGGCCGGACTGTGTGGCGTCGAACTGTCCAGCATCATCGGCTTCCTTAAGGGAGCCTACCATGCTTCGCTGGCGACCATCCGTACATACCTTCAGGACGTCTACGACTCGAAACTTTCTCGCGGTTTGCTCGCGAAGGTCATCGCCGAAGTGAGCCAGGCAATCACACCGCTGTATGAAGACCTCTTGGACCAGTTGAACGCTTAGCGAATACTCAACATCAACGAGACCGGGCCCTGAGACTTCGCTGCATCCGCTCCGTCGACCATCACCGATGATACAAAAGGGCAAAGCCTCAATCGAATGCACAACACATCACCTTTGATCGCAGCGTCGACAATGACTACTTAGCACGAGCCCTTTTCCAAATACGGAGCGTGCCATCTCGAATCGGGACAATCCGACAATTGCTATGCGTACTTGATTGGCCGGGCGGTTAGAGCGATCGTAAGCGCGACCACTTCCGGCCCATTGCCCTCCACCCCTTACAATGCAGCGTGTTGCCTCGCGCACATCGCAATCAGTTTTACCGCCGGCCTCCGTAACCAACGCATCTAGCCTTGCCGATCCACGCAAGCGGAATGAACAAATACCGACATGCACTATTCAATTGAGCACTCAAGACGACTAGCAGATGAACTTCTAGGCAAGAAAGAATTTTCAGATGCAAAGTTGTCTTATTCTCAGATCCTGAAGGTCGCGCCCAGCCAGATAGACTGCAGAGCAAGAGCACGAAGATGCGTCCAACAAGTGCCGCTATCGGACAAGCACAGCTTCATCAATGCCTGCCTTTCCGCAATCAGGAACGAGCGGCCGACTGCAGGCGACGCTATTCCCGGATGGCTATACTCCAGCCTTTTCGAGGCGAAATTCTCAACGCCGAGCCACCTTAGGCCACCACCTAAAAGTGCCAGCAAGGCCGGCAACACGCGTCCCCAGGGCGCAATATCCAAACAGCGCAATCCATACAACCTTCTGTCTGAGCTAATTGGGATAACAGACCCCACGAACCTCTTCAGATCAATGCAGTTCGTTGCCAGAGGAAGCGAGGCAGCTGTCCTGTTTGATTCAACGCGTGCGCGGACGCCCCAGGATCTCGAACCAACCGACGAGTTAGAGCCTGAACTAAACGTCTGCATCATAGGAGGTGGCTGCGTTGGACTAACGCTCGCGAACAGCCTGAAGATCAGCTTCGGAAGCCGTGCTCGCATACTGGTCATAGAAAACCGAACGTCGTCGCCGCACATAAAAGAACCTTACGGAAGAAAATGGCTAACCTACATCCCGATGGAGACGCTCAATGGCTTAATCGACCCAACCGTTTCGACACTAATTTCGCGAGTTGGTACAAATGGAATGATCGGCGTGCCACTGAACATTTATGAAACTCTAATGCTGCTTTCGTCAAAGTGTCTTGGAGTCGAATTCTTCTTCGGTGAATGCGACGAAATACTGCGAGAAAGCCAAGCTAGCTGGGACATCACGTTCGATGCGACCGGTGGCCGGCTAATACAACAGAGCATCAGCCACTCATCTGCAAACGAACTTGGACCAACATTCATTGCTGAAAACACTCTCAACTACGACCAAGGCTTTAGGAAGTTCGGCCTTCCGTCACACAACTTACCTAGCAAGCTTGAGATAGCAACAATATGGCATGGCCGGTATCTGCGACCATTAGTCCAAGGGCAACCAATTGCTGTCCCGAATCTCAAAATAACCGGAATCCCATTTACTATTTTCGAAGAATTAGCTAGTTGGTGCCATCACCACAACGACGATGCAAAATTCTACATTTGGCCCGGCAATCTCCAGGCTCCCTTTAACGAGGCCCTCGTTTTCATTTGCTTGACACCCCCTGAACACATATTTTTCAAAAAGAACGTAACGTCACCAACAACGCTCTCCGAAGTGCGCAGGCTCTTGCACCCTGAACGATCAACGGACGAAAGAACCGTCGAATTACTAGAGCTCCTCAACAACCGAGACTCGCTTGGCAACAGCAGAGTAGAGCCCCCCTTTGTATACTCGCCGTATTTCCTACCAGAAGGTGATTACATCGAGCAACAGTTCTCATCGCCGCTAGTACCGGTCGGCGACACTGTCTACAACGGCAACCCGAAAGTCGGCAACGGGCTTGCTCGCCACCTCAAAAACGCATGCCGCATCCACGATATACTTCTAGAGAATTGGAAATGAATCGAAAAAGCGAACTGAACTAGTTTGCACTCGCCGACAAGCGAGCCCTGATGTTTCCTGGTATCCCATCCTGGCCCTTTATCCCCAAGCCAAGCAACCACACAATGCAACCTCTCGAACAAACCGACGCCCCAGCACCAGAAACAGCAACCCCCTACGACCGAGTTCCATACAAAAGCTTTCCTTTCCGCCAGAGCCACCCCGAACGCCTGGCTACAATCGCGAAGCTATACGGCATTGAATCCCCTTCCATTGCAAGCTGTAGAGTCCTCGAAATCGGGTGTGCATCAGGTGGAAACCTCTTGCCAATGGCCGACCGCTTCAGAAACAGCGAGTTCGTTGGAATTGATCTATCGAACGCTCAAATTAGTGCAGGTCAAAAAATTGCCAAAGAAGCAAATCTATCAAATGCAAGACTCGTTCATTGCGACGTAAGATCGATCCCTGCAGACCTGAAAGATTTCGACTACATCATCGCTCACGGTGTATTTTCGTGGATTCCAAACGACGCCCAGACCGCACTTTTAGAGGCCTGCGGAAAGCTGCTGACTCCGCAAGGCATCGGCTATATCAGCTACAACACTTTTCCTGGCTGGCGAATGCGGGGGATGATCCGCGACATCATGAGCTATCACACTCGAAAGCCGGGCAAACCGGAGGATCAAGTCAGAAAAGCCAGAGCACTTCTCAATTTTTTGGCGGAATCAGTACCGGTCGATGGAAACCCATATGGCATGCTCCTAAACACAGAACTTGAGCAACTGCAAGACAAGGAGGACTACTACCTGATCCACGAGCATCTTGAGGAGGTGAATGAGCCAATCTACTTCTCAGAATTTGCCGAACGAATAGAGAAGGCCGGGCTGCAGTACTTAGGCGAAGCGGACTTCTCGGTTATGGCAATCGAAAATTTTTCACCGAGCGTCGCATCCATGCTGAACAATTTGTCTGAAAACATTGTTGAAAAAGAACAATACATGGACTTTGTCCGCAACCGCATGTTTCGCCAAACCCTTGTCTGCAGAGATAGCGTGTCCATCGACAGAGGTCTTTCTCCAGCTCGTCTTCGCGAGCTCCACATTTGCTCGAACACAAAGCCCGCCGAGCCTATTCGCAGCCTGAGCGACAACAGCCCGGCAACGTTCGAGTCGGGCGCATCAGTCACAAAAACCACCGACCCTATCGTCAAGGCGGCACTGGCGCACCTGGGAACAATCTGGCCCAACTACATTTCGTTTGGACGACTGGTAGCGATTGCGAGATCACTGATCGCCGAGCAGGCTTCCATTGTCGATACGACTGGCTCCAGCTCAGAAGCCGACCGGCTTGGCAAATCACTATTACGCTGCTATGCCACAGGCCACGTAGAACTATCAATCGAGCCTGCACAGTATTCGCCAACCCCTCCTGAGCAGCCGCGAGCAACAGACTTAGCACGGACGATGGCTGGGCAAATAGGATTTGTAACAAACTTGCGACACGAGACTGTCAATCTGTCGGACATCGAAAAGCGATTGCTTCTAAAGCTTGATGGCACAATCACCGTCGAGCACCTCGTCACCGAGGTCTGTGAACTCATGGACCAGGGACTGCTGATCGCTCACCAGAACGGAGAGCCTGTGACCGACGCAGATATCTGCCGCGCCATCGCAGACGAGGTCGTAAAAGACTCACTGAGCAAATTTTCAAAAATGGCACTGCTGATCGAAAGCTAGAGACAGACGATCTTCGTTTCGACGTGACCCAGAAGAGCGAGACGCATTGCCGCCAAACCGCCGCCTCGCCTGCACGCCTGCACAGGAACCCTGGAAAACTAGGCAAGGCTGGGCAAATAGAAAGCGACAGCGCGAAAAAGACTTTGGATTTTGCCGCAAAATACATTTGCCGCTCAAATCTAAGGGTGGTACGCTCCCCGTCCAGCTAGTTACGGGGCTTTGCACCGGCTTTCCTGTCCAATCTTCGAAATGGTCAATAATGAAATCAACTCCATCGTCGTGGCGTTTGGTTCTGGCAAAACTCGGTTTCCGCTTGACCTATCGCGAAGTCAAGCAAAAGCGACCAGCCGCTCGAGTCGTCGGTGAACGGCTTGAAGAGCGGAAGGTGATGGATGCGGAAGGTATCCCGATGGGGATAGTCGGAAGTTTGAGACCAACAATCGAAACGACGGACCAAGCGCAAGAGTCCACTTTCGAAGGTGGATACGAACCAATCGCAGCATTGGATGGCTTTGCGAGAGAGTCATTCAGTGCGAACCGTCGTTTCCAGCCGCACCTCAACGCTACGGACCAGAGCTTAGCGGACCCAGACAACTCAGTTGTAACCATTTCCGCCAGCGGCCAATCCTATCAAATCGACGACCACTGGACCTGGGTCATAGATGTTGACTACCCGACGGTAGACACTTGGACCTACAGCGAGCTGTTCATATATAGCTATGATGGATCGGCAGCATGGACGGACGCGGATGGCACCACAAACCAGTCTGATATCTCTGGCGAATATCGATACCAGTTTACAGCAAGCGGCGATGTCTCACTCGATAACGCCACTTACCATTTGCTGGAAACCCGAGAAGCATTTTCTGAGCTGGACTGGGCGTTCAGCGACACCTTCACCAACGGCTTTGGAAGCGGCACAGAATACCGCAACGGCGACGAAGAACAGGAAGACAACTTCCGACTTTCCGTCAATGGCACTCGCACAGTTGACGCTTTCAATTCCATCACAAAGGACGAAGATTACGACTATGACCTAGACGGCTATGTTGACTCACTAATCTGGACAACGACGACCACGCCGATCTGGGGCGGTACGGAGACATTCCAGACGACGGACGACAGTTACCTCAACTGGGAATACGATTCGGATATTGACCGCATCGATGTAGATGGAACCACGACATTCGACGAGGACTTCTACTACGACCTCGACATCGACCTCTACGACACAGACGTCGACTCCGAAATCTACACACGCTCAACGGCAACTGGTGGAGTTACCGAGAATAAATTCCTGGACAACAGCATCACAGACGCCGCGTTTGTTCAGACAGATTTCTCCTTGGATGGCGAACGGCATATTGACGAATACTCTGCAGTCGATGGCGAAAGCTTGGCCGACTACCGTTTCGAACGCACCGACGACATCACTGTGGCTCGCACTGAATGGGTGCAGACAATCGACAAGGCAATCGTCGGGCTTGATGCTGTATCAAAGACAACGGGAAGCTCTCCTTCGCTCACCACCACCACATTGGTTCGAACATCGGTTGGCGACCGTCGCTTTGGTGACAAGCATGACGACTTCAAGGCGACCTTCGGCACAACCCTTGAATCGGACTCAACATGGACCACTAGCTCCATCAGCAACACCAAAATTGACGACAAGAGCGAGGCAGGTAGTGTCTCCTCGATGACAAGCAGCTACACGAGCAGTTCATCCGGCGTCAGCAATCAAGATCAGCTGACCAGCGGAACTCACTCGCGCGTCGCGCAAACATTCACCACGACCGGCGCAAGCTCCATGAGCTTCAGCTCCATCGGCGGCGGCATGCATACTGGCTACTCAAAATCCCAAGCAACGCACTCATCATCGACCCCAACTGAAACGTCGTACGCAACTGTAAGCGAAAACCAGTACGACAACGGCACCACTTCCTGGAACACGAAAGGCTGGAGCACCGGCACACTACAGACCGACGGCTCATGGGATGTCGACAAAGGCGAGAGCTATATCAACACGAGCTCCGGAAACACAAAGTACGACACGAAATCCCACGGAAAGAGCACGAGCGTCTCAACTCCTGCGTCTGGCGTGACCGAAACGATTGAGAAGGACGGCAATGACACGTCGAACGGCCAAACCTTCTACATTGGATCAGCCAACGGCAGCCAATCCACCATCGGCGGAGTCTTCACATCGAACGATTACAGCAAACTCGATCGTTTTGGCAAGGACAAAAGCACAAGCACGTCCACCTCCGATTTTACGCGTGTTGACACTCGCACTTCCGGCACCGTCACAAACTCGACGAGCCACTCAACCTTCAACTCAGTCACAAATTCGAAGTCAAAAGCCACGACAGTTGAAACAAAGTCGAATTCAGACGGGCACACCAAAGCTTGGGACGTTTTCGATGAGACAACCGATGGCACAACTGTTAGCCACACGACCACCGACGGAAAATCAAACACCCAAGATATCCAAACAAACTTCTACTCGACTACGGACGTTGAAAACGAGTCGAAAAGAGACGAGACGAACGTTTGGAAGAACGTCGCTAAACACGATTGGAAAGACGATTCGCAAATTGGGAAAAGCGGTTTCGAGTCGGTCGTGCTTGACACAGCTGGGACGTATACCCTTAGCGGCTCACTTGATAAGTCCTCTCATACCCAGGACACACGAACCGCCGGCCTCGTTCGAATATCTGACTCCAAATCGTTAACCAGTTGGAAAGGCAACGGAACGTCTACGGGACTTGATCAAGAAAAAACAACTGTCTCGATCGGCTCCGCAACCGTCATAGAAAAGTCAAGTGACTCAACATCCAAAGACTCTGGCACGAATCTATCGCAGTCAGAAACGGTCAGCACGATTGACGGGACCGAAGTCCTAAGCCCTGGAGTCACTCGCGAAACGCATTCAAAGTCAAACTTTGTCGATGATCGCGATGGGAAATTCATCACCAATGCATCCGATTCTCAAACCAGCAAGACAGTAGGAGCAACGACAACCAAGACCGCCCACTCCTATTTCGATAACTCGGAAAAGGGAGACCGTAAATGGTCCAGGGACGATGAAGGCACAGTCACCGACATCAATCGCGGTACAACGAATTTGAAAACGCGGCAAAAAACGGAGTCGAAAGGACACAGCGATTTCGACGGCACCTATGAGCTCTTCTCGATTGCCGAGACTAATCTTTACGCTAACAAGACGACCGACTCATTTTCCAAGTCTGAGTCGACCGACGACGGCCTGACCAAATCTAACTCTGATATCACTGTCACCAGCAAGTCGACCGACGCTCGCCAAGCTCCCGGATATGACATCGACGCGACAAAGGGAACTCCGCAAACGTTCTCGGGAACGGTTGTGACGCAGTCAGGCAAAAACCATACCCTTACTGCCTCGACTGGTTCTCTTTGGACATACAGCCTCGAACAGGAACAAACTAACGTTTCTGGAGCAACAAGTTCAATGAGGCAATCAGATTCGAAGTCAAAGGACAAGAACGACTCGACTTATGTCTACGACAACACAATGAAGTCGAAGACGGTAACCCCCTCCAGTCACGGGCTCACATGGTCCACTGCGTCGGAAGTGAAGCACCTCGAAGGCAAAGACTCTTCGAAATCCAAAGCAACGACCCATGACTTAGTCTTGAACGGAGTTCATACCGCGTACGAGACATCAGAGAGTGATGGAGAAGGCACATCGAAAGAAACCGTCACAACAAAACGTCATCAGGAAGTTAGCGAAGCATCGACGACCGGCGGTTGGACTCGGACGAACAATTCCAAAGCGGATTCGAAGAGCGTCCGTAGCAGTGACGGAAAGTACGATTTCCACACCGAAAGCACTTACGAGTTGTTCGCTGACAGCACGACTGAAACATACGCCAAGTCAAAACGCAACGAATCAGGCAAATACAGCGACAAGACAAAGGACTCGGGGAACGGAACCAAGATCCGATACACCGTCGCAACAAAAGACGGGTCTAGCACGCCACAATTCAAAGAAACGGTCACATACAAATCGAAGTCCAACCGCGACCTGACCGACGTCAAATACAAACAGTGGTCGACGAGTCACGTCGAAGGCTATCGCGACAACACTTCGTACTCGAAGGAGGTTGAAAGCTACAACGAAGGCGGAAAGGTCGTTGACAACTCAAAACGCAATACGACCATGGATGTTGCAGACTATGGGCACACCAAAAGCCATATCGATCAAACGCAGGATGGCAAATCCGAGGCAATTCTCAACCAGTCGGGCACTTTTACCGCGTCAACATTTACCTCATCTGTCCTGGTGTCAGGTATCACGCCGAACACGGTGTCAACCAATAAGTACAACGAAACATCCACGGTAACGCTTGCAGAGAATTCGTCTGAATACAATGGCGAAAGCTTCGACTACAAGTACAGCGACACCAAAGGAATGCTCACTTACACCAAGACCGATGGAAACGAGAAGTCTACCGGGACCGGAACTGCGTCATCCAACTATTTTGTGTCGACAATCAATGGCACAACCACGGAAGACCGAACGGACAAACTGAAAGTAAGCGGCAATTTCACTTGGGGCGATCACTCGAAGTCAACGCTGACACGAGATGACTCCACCACTGGTGGATACGGAGGTGGCTATGGTGGCGGCTCATCGGGCTATGGAGGCTACGGTGGTTACGGAGGCTACGGCGGATCACCAGCGGGACCAACCGGTCAAAACGTCCAATACGACTGGAAAGTCGTCACAATCAACAACGATGACGGCGGTGGAAAATTCGAGACGATAAGCAACTCACAATTCAATCGTTACGCGGATGGCTCGACGCTGACTGACAAACTTGACAGCCGATCAGAAAGCAAAGGCTCTTCTCTGGGTCACACAAAGGTTGACGGAAAATACACGCAGACGACCACCGACAACGCCACCAGCCACACAATCAAGTCAGTCACGGATGTCGACGACACATCCGATGTAACCACAACCTGGTCCGGCTTCAACTCGACTCATTCGATCGTGGGAAGTGATGGATATAGCAAAGTGGTCGTCCGCGACAAACGCAATGAAACCTCAGTCGTCACTTGGGACGATTCAACCATATCAACCACCAACGGCGATGCCAAAACTCAAGGCCATGCCATCATCACCTCCGAGGGCCACAACAACACCACCTCTGATGGTTCGATCACGTCGACACTCGACCGCGACTGGACAACGACCTCGCTTGACGGATCGTCAGGTGGATACGGAGGCGGTTATGGAGGTGGATACGGAGGTGACAAATCGGGGCACCTTTACACCACCGCCAACGGTGGTGGCAAGGGAACCTGGGACAAGTACCAAGAGAGCAAAACCAATCGGACGATCAGCGGCTTCGCTTACGCGATCAGTGAGATCAAATCCGACAAAGGCAAATCCAACTTCAGTGTTGACCTGACACGCAAACACGACATCAAGGCCGGTGTCCACACGTACAATGCGAAGGTGGGGACACAGACTTACCACAGCGAAGGCAAGCAAACGGAAACCGAAAAACGCTCCACCACAGGTTATGAAACGACCTCGGGCAATGTCAGCGGCGGAACGTTCACGCAGACTGTAACCAAAAACGACTCGACAGACGTCGGTACGATTACGAAGTACGGCACAGATGTGGTTCTCGCTGTCACACACAAAGCCAACGGTGAGACCGACACCAAAGCCACTACCGACACTGAGTTCTCGGAAAAAGGGACGATCCGGACGGAAGATGACAAAACCACGACGCACCGTGTTACTACTTACACGGCAAACAACCGCGTCGTGGATTCGACCACCGTCGTAACGAACAATTCGGTGAAGGAACGGACGGATGGCTGGGTCACCGATGCCGGTAGTAAATCAACCACCACCAAGTTCGACGAAACAACCACTAAGCAGACCGTCTCGGACATCAACACCAGCGACAAATACGGCGCGGATAAGAACCACGATGACAACAAGGATGTCCGCACGGTCACGCACTTCCGTAGCGTCGACAACTCGGGCCCGACGCCCGTCACAAAATACAACTCGACTGTCGTTCATAAGGTGTATGTCGACAACAAGCACACCGGCGAATACGACCGCAAAGACGATATCCAGGAGTTCAGCAACTATTACTATGGATCCAGCAATGGAGACTACCATAAGTACTCTGAAACCGACGTATCGCACACATTCGATACCCGCATTGAAACCCAGACCGCCGGTTCGTCCAAGGTCGAAGTAACGATCGAAAGAGAAGTGTTCCGCGACTTCGATCGCGATGACAAGTACGCCGACAAAGGATCGACGGCTGGGAGCAGCGGCTATGGTGGCTACGGGGGTTATGGTGGCTATGGGGGTTATGGAGGCGGTGGTTCCGGCGGTTACGGAGGCGGCACATGGCACAATGAAGGTTCATACTCGCACAAAATCGACGTCCAACACAAAACCACGGGGGTCGGCGTCTATGACCCGAACTCCAGCGGTGGATATGGCGGCTACGGCGGAGGAGGATCCGGTAGTGGATGGAACTTTGATCAGGGGTATGGCGGTGGCGATCCGAACGGAGGTGCCTTTGACGGCTACACCAATCCACATGTGTCAATGAAGTCATTCACAGGAGACACCAAGCAGTCCTATTCGACCGATATCTCCTACGGCTGGAGCAACACCGGCATTTACGAATACTCCGAAGGCAAGGCCAGCGGAGGCAACTGGCAAAGCTCAGGTGGCAAACTTGACGGTTCATACTCACTCGATAACAAAACGGGCCAAGTGACCTTCAGCGGCACCAATGGCGATCGGTACGCAAGCAACACGTACTCTGGATACGACAACACCGGCACACCATTCAGTGTCACATTACAACTGTCTACCGAAGACTACGTGCCACAGCTTGCCACTTCATGGCAATTCTCCGTCGGTGCCCAGCTAGTAAATAGCGTCAATGACCTGACAACCTGGATCCAGGACACTGGGACTGCGTTTATCAATGAGCTGTACTTGGCAACAGGCGATCCCGGAGGGGCCTGGGACTACTACGAACCCGTCATCATTGATGCGATCGAATCGTACCAAAGCTACGTGAACGGCCAGATTGATGGCTTCCTTGACGTTGTAAATCCATTTGAAGGCCTGGTCGTGTATGGATACGACCTTTCCATCCCGAATCTCGGCGCGATCGAAGGCCACGAATTTTCTTACACGGTGGGCTATGTGCAGGGTGCAGTCGCGGGCGTCGTCGTCCAAATTGGTGTTGGCGTTTTGTCTGGAGGCGCCTCGGCACCGGCTTGTGCCAGTGCAATTGCAAAAGTTGGCCTCGCGGCAGCCCGCGTCTACTCGTTTGTGGACACGGTGGCGGCAGTGGGCCAAGGCATCCAGCAGGCCAACAACCTAGCGACCAACGGTGGCAACATGACCGGCTGGCAGATCGCTGGCAACGTTGCCATGATCGGTCTCAACTTCGCACCCGCCCTGGGAGCCGCCGGAGGTGCGGCCTTGAAGAAACTCAACGGCCCGGACTTCCTGAAGCTCGGCGGCTGCTTTGTCGCCGGCACGAAGGTCCATCTGTCTGCGTTGCCCGTTGCAAAATCAAATCTCGAAATGGCCTATGCCTCCAACGCAAGTGAGCAGTTCAGTTACGACCTTGGAATTGCATGGGAGGCCCCTCAGGCTGAGTCTGCGATCGCTCTCCCGATTGAAGAAGTTCCACTCGGCTCCCGAATCGACACGAAGAACCCAGAAGCCTTCGGCGCCGAGAATCCGATTCCCGACGCACACGAATCAACGTGGCGGCTGCTTTCTGCCGAGATCGAGCGTGAAGATGGAGCAAGGATCGAGGTCGAGCTTCTTCGCCCACTAACGTGGATTGAGGAGCAGGGCTTCCAGGCGGGTGCACACCTTTACCTGCAGCTTGAAGAATTGAATGTTGCCGGCTGGGCAACCATCCGTTCCATTGAATCTTGCCCGCCCCTCTCTGACGGGCACGGCAACCTCGTCACTGGACGCTTCGTCACACGCGGGGCAACCAACCTCGTCGAAGCACTTTTCAGCGACGGAACAGTTGTCAATGGCACAAGCATCCACCCAGTCTGGTCGCTGGACCGGCTCGAATGGGTGCCGCTCGGTGAACTCGAAATCGACGAACGAGTCCATAGCAACGAAGGCCCCTTGAAACTTGTTTCTCGCGTCTTCCATCACCAGCCTACCGATGTTTACAATATCGAAGTTGATTGCGAGCACGTCTACCAGGTCGGTAACTCTGGTATCCTGGTGCACAACAATTGCTATCGAGCACTAGACGCAGACGACCTTGCGAGGTACGCAGCTGGCCAGCGGATCCTACCGAAAGGAGTTGGCGGAACGATCACTGATCACATACAAGGCTATCCGACAAAGTATATTTCAGCGTCACTTGAAGAAAGCGGTGCTGCTTTTTACAAAAGTGGCGCAGGCCTGGTAAAAATTGACATCAAAAAACTGCTTGAGACGGGATCGGGAGTCGTCTCTCACTCAAACGTGCTCCAGCACGTTAAGAGACACGGCCGCGGAATTGACGTTAAGAATGTCCTTCGAGCAAAGGAAATACTTATCACCGGCGGAATCGACCCTCGGGCAATCATAGAATACCTGAATTGAGGGAAGTTAATTCAAATGAGTTCAAATCTTGCAGTCCTGCAGCATCATAGCGGGATCACTCTATTGGAGAATGGAGTACAACCGAGTCTCGCAGAAACGCTCAGACCGTTCAAAGGCTGCAATGAAGAATCGTTTGCAGAATTCATGCAGGCGGCAATCTCCGAATACCGAAACCTGTCCCAACCGTCAGCCATTGACCGCGATCTGATTAGCTCCATGATAGTAATGTGCCAAACACTGAGACTTCTTGGCATCGCGGAACTGAGTCCGATACGAAGAAACGGCCTCGCGACACCAGAGATGCTAAAGCGACTAGAGTTTTGGCTTGAATCAATCGAGTCGTTTCTCTCACACTCATTGAGTAAGAACTCAAAATCAGCTTGCTTGTCACGACTGATCAGCTATTTGTGCCATGGTAGCGTTGAGCGTCCAGAGCTGTACGCGTTTTTGACCGAAGATCTGAAAGAAATTGCGAGAGATAAACATTCGGAATTAGTCGATGAAGCTAATGAAATACTCAGCAAATTCACGAAGGCTACATAATCTCCAGTGACTTCATTACATTGTCAGGGCGATTGCACGGCGAATCACGTGCTGAGAACGACTCTTTCCATGTAGCCGTCGCCCGAACCCGCAGTGAGGCGTTTGTTCTTTGCTCCACACTTGGCTGTTTTCTCTTGTTTCAATAGACCCAATGCGGTTCGCCGCATCGTGTAGAAGTTCTCATCGCCATGCCCCTTGCGGATTCGATATTGGCCTTCGCCGAAGATCACATAAGTTGCCAGTGGCAACTGTTTTCAGTTCCCCAATGCCCACGAACCGCGCTGGCGAAGTCTTCACTAGGCAGCATCTTACTAACGATGTAGTATCGAACCGAGATCTCATCGCCCTTGCGGCGCTCAGTGTTGCTGATTGACATTCCAACGGCTTGGAGTCCCTTCCACCTTGAAACGTCTGGCAGGTCCGCTGAGAGCTCGTAGAAGTAGTAGCTTCGCTCGTCGATTCGACCATGAGTGCGTTCTTCCGTGGTTCTCCGGGGAATTTAGTGGCGAGAAATGAAGAAATTGAGCGAGGAGATTTTTTGACATAAACATTTACAAACTTCGCACAATTGCAAGAGACCCGCGTTTCGAAGGTTTCGGATGGGATCTTCCAGGATTAACCAATCCAAACGACCGAACCTGCGACTTTACAAATTTCTATCCAGAAACCCCTGACTTTAATGTCCCGCGACTGGGAGCTGTCTGGGATCATCCTGAATTCACGTACCAGGAAAACGTAAACCCTTTCAACGACTTCCCTTGTTGCGATTTTCATGTACCAGTTTTCAGCAAACGGGCAACAGCAGCACTCTTTCGCGCCCTTGATCCCAATGGGGAGCTACTTCCGGTAAGATCGAAGTTCGGTGACTATATGGCATACCAAACCCTCACTGTGGTATCTGGTGCTGTCAACCAAGATCGAACGAAAGGTCTGCGACTAAAGAAGAACCCTCACTTTTTTCTCGATATTGAAGAATATCATCTCAAAGAGTCGAAACTGAAAAACCTCTCAACTTTCCGCCTAGCTGAGGACCTATCGACAGTTCTAGTGACTCAAAATTTTGTGGACACTGCAGAGGCAGCCAAGCTTCTTGGTTTCTTCTTCGATCCGATATGGCCACTGGGGGCAAAAGCCCCTGACCCCACGGAACTAAAGGCAAAGTCCCTCGAACGCTCACAGGCAAAGACGCTATTAGTTTGCGTCCCTTCTCAACACCTGGACGAGACTCGCAATGCAATTGCCGAAGCATTGATATTAACCGAACCAAACACCCCCTATCTCGGAGGCTTGGCTGGGGAATTGGCAGACACGGAAGGAACGAAGATTCTCTTGCCTTGCCCAAATCCAAAGAAGCTGCTGACGCACATCACACCCCTGTTGCGTTCCTTACCATGGGGGGAAGAGCTAAGTGCATCAACATATGACAGCCCGTATTGGGATGAAGATGCAATGGAAAAGCCAATTAAGCTTCCTTAGACCAAATCGCTAAACTGATGCAACACTCTCGCTCCCGAATCGACACGAAGACCCCAGAAGCCTTCGGTACCGAGAATCCAATACCCGACGCATACGAATAAACGTGGCGACTGCTTTCTGCCGAGATCGAGCGTGAAGATGGAGCGAGGGTCGAGGTCGAGCTTCTTCGCCCGCTAACGTGGATCGAGGAGCAAGGCTTCCAGACGGGTGCACGCCTTTACCTGCAGCTTGAAGAACTGAATGTTGCCGGCTGGGCAACCATCCGTTCCGTTGAACCTTGCCCGCCACTCTCTGATGGTCACGGCAACCTCGTCACTGGACGCTTCGTCACACGCGGGGCAACCAACCTCGTCGAAGCCACTTTCAGCGACGGAACCATTCTCAATGGCACAAGCATCCACCCTGTCTGGTCCCTGGACCGGTTGGAATGGGTGCCGCTTGGTGAGCTAGAAATCGACGAACAAGTCCATAGCAACGATGGCCCCTTGCAACTTGTTTCTAGCGTTTTCCATCACCAGCCTACCGATGTTTACAATATCGAAGTCGATTGCGAGCACGTCTACCAGGTCGGTAACGCTGGAATTCTGGTGCACAACCAGTATCATCATTTGGTATCGCACTACTCGAATGCGAAGCGAGGCTGGACTAGAAACTGGAGTGAAGAAGGGCGACAAATCCTCGCAAATGCGGACGTAAAACTTCATGGAAAATACAACTTAAGGTACGTCCCCAACCATACTGGACCTCACCCTGAACTTTATCACCAAAGAGTTTTTGAGCGATTGCAAAGCGCGGTGCGAGGACTAACTTCACACACTCCTGCTTACAACAAAGCAGTCCTCGATGAACTCGATAATATATTTGCTAAGCTTAGCGCTGATCCGATTAATGCGTTGAAAGGAATTGGACTATAATGGAACATTCGTTTGCACAGTGGATCCCCGCTTTCCCTGATCACTACAATGATTCTCCCTGGGTTGTCCATTTTAACCGCGACAATCTTTGCGGCCATTGGATGGATGAAGGTAAACGGATCACTAATTGGGATCCAACCTTGACTGCGGTGGCCTCGGACGGCCCAGATGCTTCGCTGGACTTCATGTTCGCAGATCATGCGTGGCCACTATTCTCAAGTCGACTTCAACGACATTTCAACAAGCACTACCCAGAGACTTTTCAATTCCTGCCGTTCGAATTTTCCCCGAAGGACAAGTCCTACATCAACAGAGACTTTGCGGTTGGTCAATGCTTACATCTAGTGGACGGCTTGGACCGAGAACGGACCAGTGTCGACAACGATGACTGGACGCCGCGAGCGAACGGAACGCTAAGAGTAAACTACCCATTCCATGTAATTTATGACCATGTCAAAGACCTACCAGCATTTCGTCTAGTCGGTAGTCCAGTGCAACTATTTGTCCGTGATGATGTTCAAAGATCCATCCTGGATTTCGGTTTCTCTGGTTGCCGATTCGACCCAAACAACCCCATCTGCACCGTCCGGAACGAATGACCAACCCCAACGACGCCGACTCAAACTTCAACATCCAAGAATGGCACGACTACAAAGCTAGACAAATCGAACAATGGATTGGTAAGCAGCATGAACACGTACTGCATTCAATAATCCCATTTCCAGCAGGCGGTGCACTCGACCTGTATCATTTCGACCTCCCCCAGCAGCAGGGAACAGCTGTAGTCACCATGGAGCTGTGTGACGCTCCAGGCAGAGGTCCCTGCAATTCATCATTCGCTGGCTATGAGCTGGCCATGTTCACTCGGGTCCCTTTCGAACCAAATGCAGCCCAAGATAAAACTGCATCAGCTGGGAGTGACTACATCAGATTCACAACAATCCTGAACACACTGGCTCTTCATTGCCTCCAAGTCCCAGTCGAGCGATTCGACACATGCGAATTTTCAGCTGAGACAAACGAGCTCAGAGGCAGCTATTTCGTATTCGACGCTATTAGCCCCGAGTCTACGCCCAATCAATTTGGAATAATGGTCCCATTGGAGATTCTTGCGACCGAATTTGAATTTGCACAACAAGAAGGTGGAAAAGAACTAGTGCGGCTACTTAGACAAAACGGCTACCATCCATTTTCGACAACCAACCGACTCCCAGTCGCCTAACAGCGCGTTGAATGTTGATGTTTCAATGGGCTTCTGACATAGGTCAACAAAAAGAATGAGAACACTCGATATTCTCCGAGTGACGATCGGCAGAAGTTCTTAGGAATGTGATGAAAGCGGAATCAGCCGCTATCCACTTGATGTAGTCTCTGCACCGGCTTGCCTACGATTCATCGACCCACTCAGCGATGCGCTGCCATGAACCCTGCTTGGCTTCGTCAAAGTATGCTTCGGACATCCGCCCTGCGTTTTGATAGTATTTTTCATTCGCGAGAATGTGATTGATTGCTTCACCAAGCTGCGAAACATCCTTGATTGCGAGCTGAATTCCGGCCCCGCTTTCAGCGAGCCGCTGACTTAGTAGCGTCTGCTCTAGCTGCAGCGGGATTGCAACCACCGGAACTCCCGCAATGAGCATCCTGGCGACCATCCCATGGCCTCCATGACAGACCGCCACGTCACAATGAACTGCAACATGATTCATGCAAAGTAGCTCCGTCGAAAATAGCATTGAAGGATACGCCGTCTCGAGATTGACTACATCTTCCTTCCGCAATCCAGGACAAAATACAATGGTGGGAAGCTTAAGGCGGTGGATTTTCAAAATTGCATCCTGGAACCCTTGAAACGGCTTCAGGTAAGCAAAAATCTTTGGCCCGTCGCCGTAGGGCCATTGCGGTTTCTTGCCGTTGTCGTCGACGTCAATCCCGACGTAGCAGGCCGCCTGACGTCGACCAAAGTGGTCGAGTTCGGGATAGGTCCGCAGAAAAACGTCGGCATCACCGTATACCTCTGAAAGATCTCCCAACGGTGGATTCCCAAACCGACCCGCAACAGCGTTCACCATACTAAGAGTTCTTCGCCGTCCTGCCTGCAAGCCTGACTCGTCTGATCGCATCCAAGGACGTATCAGCGGCAAAGGCGTTGGCGGAACCGTAAACCCGGTCCCTGTGACTGCTTTTCGAAAGCCGTATGCGCGTGCAGCAAACATCGCGACGGGACTGTGCTCAAATAAAACCGCATCCGGCTTACAGTGCTCAAAAATTTGAACCCACGCCGAACTCAATGCGTTCAATCCAGGTTCTGTACCGAAACCTATGTTATGTAGCATATGTTCGTAGGTCACCGGAGGATCAATTTCTGGCCTGAACGGCTCAATTCGATGCGGCGATTGGTAATACGAGACAGGAAGCCCTTCAAAGAGGCTTCCTGCCGATACCAGATCACGAACTGCCAAGCAAACTTCATGGCCGCGATCCAGCAGTTTCCCGGCCAGCGTACGAATCGGCGTGAGGTGCCCGAGCCCTCCTCCAAGCTCCCACGTAATCAACACCTTCGTCAAACCTCTACCCTCCACATTGATTAGCCCGCTAATTCGTACTGCAAAAACCCTTACCCGTTCGCCTCTGACCTACGCCCGACCTTCCCATCGAACCGATGTCATCAAACCTGAGTCAATGAGCGAACGGGATGACTCGTATTCAACGCTCATTCCGCACCAAAGCGAAGCTTCCCCCGTTTGGGACAGGTATGCATGGTACTGTCGATACTTCAGCGCCTCGTACGCATGTTCATTTCGCTTGACTTCACGATCAACCAAGCCAGAAAAATCAGCGAGATACTTAAAGTGCAGTAGGGCACCTGTCGGAAGCGATGTGTTTAAAAAGAAGGGGTAGGCAACATGCGGGTTCCAATACCACGTCTCAGCATTCCAAAAAATCAAAGGAACCTTTGCCTGCCATCCTTTATTCACCCCGAAGACCCTCTCTCCTGGGCCGCCAGACCATTTCACGCCTGTTTCTTCTCCGCTGATGTGCACCTGGGATCGCTGATACCCGATCCCATCAAACCAATTGCAACAATCCAGCAACCGTTGCTCGTCTGCTAATTCCGTTTCATGAACCGGATCCTTCGAGTACATCTCCACCATCAGGGCAGGAACGCACTGTCTATTTCGACTTACCAAAAGCTGGCACAGCTCAGGTAGGGACCTGGACTCAAAGCCATCGAAAACAAAATGCTCGTCCGCATCAGACCACAACACCCAACGATTGACACCATAGTGGCGATGGATCAGAGCAGAAATCCATCCAGACCCGCCAACAGATTGCCGGTAACGATTGTCTGTCGAATAGATATCGACATCGGGCTGGTGTTTCAAGTAGTCCAACGTCCCATCTGTCGAGGAGTTGTCGATAATAGCGAATCGCTCGACGCCCAGGCTGCGGTAATGCCGAAGGGTATCCGGGAGTCGCAACATTTCATTGAATACAACCATTGCTACGAGTGGAGTTGCGGGGTCCGGTGGAACGACTTTTTTGCGCACAATACGGAATGAATCTACGTCACGTTTCAGACGAGATCGTTCGGCTTGCAACACCCCCGTGACGTCCTTCTTTTCTTCTTGAACCGCTTGAGACAGCCCGCATTGGAACATCAGATCTGTAGAGCATTTTTCCGGCTGCGATCGCAACTCGTCGAACTCAACGTCAACGGAGAAGTAGCTCTTCAATGCTTGGTCGCGGGTGGCGATAACATTCCGAACGACCTGATCCCGATCGTTCCTCGGCCACCAACGCGTCCCATCGCCTGCCAAAGCATTTTCCCAGGATCGAATCACGTCCTTTTCGCGACGAATGACACGGACAAAGAGAAGTGGTTTCAGCATGGGCAAGTTCCAGGCGGCAGAAATCTCATGAACGAGCATGCACATGCTGGGATGCTTCGCAACGATTGCCGAGTACCCGCCTGCTCTCGCACGACGCGCAGCCCAAATGATCCACCGTCGCAAAACCTGTACTCTCTGTTCAAATGTGCCTAGGTACTGCCATTTGCCTTCGTTTTCATCAAAACACTGAAGACAACAGCGTCGGAGATACTCGCTCTCATGCGTGGTGTAGCCTGTGCGTGCCTCGAAAAAGCTTTCCCCGGCATAGCATCCCAACTTTCGGAATGCACCGGTAACGGCCGAGGTGCCCCCACGGTAGGGCCCAAGAACAGCAATCGGTGTCAATTTCATTAAGCTAATGATCAAGCAGACAACTGGATGTGAATTCGCTAACGATAGCAGAACCCTATCCCTTCCGAGCGGTCAAGCTCTTTCCCTCGAACCTACCGACAAACGATTTACGCTGATCCCCTACCAACTGCAATTCGCACTCAAACCGTTCATCTGACGAAAAGGGCTTGCGGAGTTCGATTGCTCCAAAATTGCCGCAGATGAACGAAGCATTCTCTTCACCCTTCCAATCATGCCTATGGCCCGCTCAACAGCGCGGCGATCAAACAGACCGGACTTTCGTACTTGGCCCTATCATCGCAACCGTAATCAGAAGAGTGGATCTGGAATTGATTTCCTGGACTTCTCCGCCGTTGCCTTAATGGATCGCCAATGCCGCACACTGCGAAGTCTATCTCGGCTCGGACGCGTGGCAATTTAGCCGCTCCGCGAGGGCTAACCGAGTCTCTATTTGGCCGTGAAGCTCGGCTACCCGCAGAACACGTCTGGCAAGTTCGGCGGATTCATGCTTTGGTTTGATTGCCTGCTCGTGATCGAGTAGCAATGTTGCTGCTTCTGTATTGCCGGCCGCTGCGGCCTTGTGGATCGGTGTGTAAAGCTGATTGTTGGTGATCGATGCATCAGCGTTGTGCTTCAGCAACAGCCTGATCATGGTGAGCCGGTTCGCTGCTGATGCCAAGTGCAGCGGGGCGTTGCCGCGGGCATCGGTCACATCGGGATTGGCAGCATTCTCCAGCAGCATGCTTGCCATGAACTCGAGCCCGCCCTTGGTGACGTAGTGAAGGGCCGTGCGTCGAAGGTTACCTCGAGCATCAGGGTTTACCTCCGCTTCGAGCAAGACAGCTAGGAAACCAATGTCACCGGTGCGGGCGGCAAGATGGATCAGATGATCTCCCTTCTTTCCGATTGCCTCGTTCGGATCGGCTCCCAAGGCAAAAAGTCGCCGAGCAAGATCGGGACGCCCCTGTCGCAGAGCAACTTCCAACAAGCACCGACCATTGAGGTCGCGGGCACGCATGGTCGCGCCTCTTCGCATGGCTTCGTTGAAATCTGCAGTGCATCCGCTTTGGATCGCATGGACAAGTTGAAAATCTGGCAACATCGCGTGGCAGACTGCCACGCCGAGCACGCGAGCGCAAGAAATTAATCACGTCGAGATGGTGATACAAAAAGTCGTTGCGCAACGAGAAAAACTCCTGTAACGTGAAGTCGTAACAACGTGCAGCCTCATGCACAGAAATACGACGAACATGATCTACGCATTCCTGAACCAAAAAGGTGGTGTCGGAAAGACGACCCTTTCCATTCACACCGCCGCCGAGCTTTCCAGCCGAGGACGGCGAGTGCTGTTGATCGACGCGGATCCGCAGGGCAGCTCGCTGGGATGGTCGAACCACCGCGAAACGTCCGACTTCACGGTCGTCGGAATGGCCAAAGCAACCATCCACAAAGAGATCGAGAGCTTGGCCCAAGACTACGACGACGTTGTCATCGACGGTCCGCCACGCGTGACTGAACTAGCGAGATCGATCATTCTCGCCGCGGACGTGGTGATCATTCCGCTCCAACCATCGCCCATGGACGTTTGGGCTGCCGCCGAAACGGTTGACTTAGTTCGCGAGGCACAGGTGTTCAATCCTGAGATCAAATGCTGCCTGGCACTGAATCGAAAGATCGCCAACACGGCAATTGGAAGGGATGTACGTGAGGCGTTGAAGGAACTTGATGCGCCAATTCTGAAAAGCGACATCGGTCAACGGGTGGCCTTTGCCGAGGGTGCCGCAAGCGGAACAACGGTCCTGGATCAAAAACGATCAAAAGCAGCGAATGAAATCAAGAGATTCGTCAACGAACTAAGGAGGCTCCCATGAGCAAGAAAATCACCATGACAGCTCGCCCAAAAGCGAAAGCGGAAGTCGACAAATGGGTCGAGACTCGAGAACCGGCCGTAGCGGAAAAACCAGCCGTCAAACCGAAACGTCTGACCATTGACATCGACGCGTCCCTTCACAGACGGCTCAAGATGAGCTGCGTGAACCGAGACATCCAAATCGCGGACTTGATTCGAACGCTCATCGAGAGCGAACTCGATAGTCAAAAACCGCCCAGGCCAGACCGCTAAAACGCAAACGTTCCGAAGTGGATTTCGTTTAATATCCCTCGATTTCGGTAAACCGGTGGCGGCCGCCGGAGAACCTAATCAGACCATCCTACTTTCCGTCAATCTATTCGCTAGGCTGAACACCAAACACAAGACCTGACCCTGGGGAAGCCGCCCCTGATCTGAAAACTAGGCAGTTCCCCTCGGTTCATGTGCAGACCTTGAAAGTCGTTTCACGAAATGCGATTCGCATACTTTGCGAACCTCTTCGGGCAGCCCACTAGATCTCGCAACATAATCGACAACATGCATTGCAAGCATAAGCGACTGCTGCTGACCGTTGTCGAAGCAAGGCAATATTTCCCTGCCGAAGTTTAGGTCAATTGAAGCTAGCTGAAGAAGTTGCGGCACTTGAAACGCAGCCTTGGGATTCTCTAGCATCTTTCTTGAGAGCTGGACAAATCGCTCCCATTGCGGTAGCGACAAATTGTTGTCGTCGACGTGCTGTTGACCACGTGCTTCAAGCAACTGCTTTCGTAGATCGGAAAAGAATTTGTATTGCTCTTTACCGCCCCAAATCACCGTTTTTAATGCGTCCGAAAGTTCTTTCTCAGTGCTGGGATGCAGATGGCGCTGAAACACCTTTCCTACACATGCAGCCAAACCAACGGAAAACACAGATGCCAGATTGACAACCATCGCGTTATGCTCCTGTTTCGCCGGATCGATTTCTTTTGCGGACGCCTTGCCTTCGCCAATAGCACGTCGCAGCAGATGTGTGAACTCTGCTGTTTCCCAAGCACCGGATGAAACAAACTCTACCAACGGGTCGAGACCAGGGAATCGTTTACGCAGTGACCACAACTGTTCAAAATCTGCAGCTCCATATGAATGTGTGTCTGTCCCATCAGGAAACACCATCGCGTGATCGAACGTCTTGAAATCCTTCTCATCTAGCAGAAAGACGCTCATGGAACTCGCAAACAACTTATGGTCTGCCTCTATCGGCTGATTTGCACGACGCTGCAATACGATGTAGCCTTCGCTTGCGTTGTAGTTGGACATCAGACCGCTGAGCCAAATCACTCGATTCGCGGGCGATTGCCCCTTGAGGGTTTTGCAGTCCCCAAGTAACACCTCCCAGCGTAGATTGTCGTTTGGACGAATTCCGAAGACATCGATATCGGTAATCAACTTCTGTTTGTGATGCTCGCCAGCTGAAAAATAAACAGGAACTTCAGGAATTGAAAACCAACCCTGGGCTGAGAAGTGTTTGAAGAGCAAGTCTTTCTGTTTCGCATCTTTCATCATTTTGCACCTCGTAGCAGAAAGCCGTCTATCTCTTCACGCGTCTCGGGATCCGTACTAACGACGTTGTCTTTAAGGATGCGTTTACGCCCAACCAAAGAGTCAACATAGGTTTCACCTTTACGAATCGCGAGGACTATGTCTTCGTCAGCACCAGGAGCGCTGCTCTCACCCGATACCATCTGCATGGCAAGGTTAATCGCTTCACGATTCTCGGGTAGGTCATTCAATATAAAACGGTACTTGGTTCCGCTATCGTGCACGAGATGCCCCACCCTCAACGCAGCAACTTGCCGATACTGTTCGACAGCCTCTGAATTTGCGCCGATAAAGCCACTGTCTCGCAGTTTTCGGAGTATCGCACGCGGTGACCAAATGCGATATTGAGCAGGTAGCAATTGCCCCTGACGAACTGCAGCAACGAGTGCCATTGCCGCTTCAAAAACGTGTCTCTTAAAGGGCGGAACTCCAGTGTGCTGAGGAGGTGGGCCAAAAAGAAAGTGGTTGGTTCCCGCGTGAGTTGTCTGAATCGCCGGTGGTGGAGCAAAGCCTTCGGACGCAAGCAGTTGCACAACTGCTAAGTCCACCTTCGATAGCTTCGTTCCTGAAATCTCGCCCTGTTTCAGAATCAGACTAAGCGGCCAACCTTGGTTGTCCTTCAACAGCTTTAAAATTCGAGCGACCCTTGCGCCTCCGTGCCCAGCGACAAGGTCGGCATAAGCGGTGGTGGATTCAGTGAAGTACGTCGGTGATACGACGATGTCGCGTCCACGCGCTCGCTGACTCGATAGGAACTTGCATTCGTTACCAATTTCAAGAACCCGCATGACAAGGCGTTTTTCTGCACCTGCTCCGAGAATCGAATCTTTAGCAAGCGGCGACGATGCCAACCGAGACTGAAGATCAACTGCAAATTGCTCATGTTCGGACATGTTATTTGCTTCATCAAGTTCTCCCAGTCCGAGGAAAAGTGCATCATAGTAAGGAACATCTGGGATCACGGTTTTGATCGTGCTGCCTTCAGTGTCAAGCTTTACGAACTCAACCTTCGCCAGAAGCTCGAGTACTGGACGGACCGCATGTGTGGTAAAATCAAATAAGTAGACGGCCACATTCTTGACAACGTCATACTTTACTGGCCCTGCCCCGCGGAGATGAAGTGCTAATCTCGTTGCCATTCCGAGAAGCTGAAGATTTTCAAACTCCGTAACCGATGATCGTTCGAGGCACAGCGTGATGTCATGTGACCGAACCACACGTTCTTTAGATTTCTCTTCTTTACTTGCCATTTCGCTTGCCCATGTCCAAGGAACACTTCCAATTAGCCAGGACGGTTCTTCCTCCGGCTAGGTTTGCATTAAACTTTAAAAACTTGTTGGTTTTTCAATCACTCGTTCTGTAATGCTTCCAGATCGCCGCAGAGCACTGGCCGACACCGAAGCACTCTTCTTCTGGCGACGATTTATCGCCAAGCTACCTCACGTCGGGATGTCGCTCAAAGCTGACCACGTTCGAAAGCAGAATCAGATTGATTTTCCGTAAGTAATATTATCACTTTTAGCCATCGAGGCATTAAGTATCCGTTTGCTGTGCGGAATTGGAATGCTCGGAAGGATCTTTCGTTTTTGTAATGATCCGGATACCCTTCTCGTCTTGCTTGTACTGGGATATGAAGCCCTTGTCTCGCAAGGCCTTTGCCAAATCTACGTTAACCTCGGTTTCGTCAAATGTCGGCCGCTTGCCATAATTAGCAATCTCATCGTAGGGAGATCCAATTTTTTGAAGAACGCTCATGACCTTGGCTTCGTCCCATTGTGCGATCATGCAAACAAGAAGTTTGGCTGCATCGAAACTCGCCACAGCAGAGATAACTCTTTCGACATAATCATCGGCAAAGTCGCCAATCGACGTATTAGGACTGGTTAATATTTGGAAAACTTCTTGCAACAGTGGTTCGTCGCCCTCGAAGTCAATGGATCCAGCTTTTAAAAGCAATTTACTTTTCGCATCCTGCGGAACTGATGACTTTATAAGCCCTGACAGTTCCATCTCGTCCAACGGCCAATCGTCCACGTTCTCCTGAAAAGTAGAAAACTGCTCCTCGATCAATGCTACACGCAGCTCGGCATCTCCTTCTAAAACACCGTAAGTCTCCTGAGACAACTCAATCATCCCAGAGCGAATCAGGTGCAGCTTTTTCTCACGTTCAATCTCTATTGGAAACTCTGCGATGGAGCCCAAATCGGGACCAATAAGCTTCTTGTAGCTTTCGAGTTTCATCTCATCGAAATTAACGAGAAAGCTAAACAGTTCTGGTTGAATTTGCTTCCGATCGTTTGCCAACCCTGCACTGACGTCGTCGGATCGAAAAACTGACGATATCTGCTGCAAATCCTCTGATTCGTCCAGCAGCTCTTCGAAGTTTTGCCAATCAATTGCAAACTTACCTTCCTCAACGATCTTGGTCCAGTAATGCTTTGGCACGTTCAAGAACCTGAGTCGTGCATCTTGTCGATCGATTACTCTCTCTCCGATGCTCTCTTCAAGCCCTTGCTTTGATAGTAACTTCTCAACGCCGTCTTGTGGCTCTGCAACGGTTGAGTCCACCTTCAGAAAGCAACTCTTAACGAAATCGTTGATCTGTCCGTAAACATAATCGACAACAGTGGACGGAGCTTTTTCCAAGCTGACGAACATCTGGGATTGAGCCACTTCCGAGTCCACTCCATTCCATGCGAGAATCGTGGCGACGTTCATCGGTGTTATCTTCCATAATGCATGATTCACCACATGTTCGATCGCTGCCGAGCGATCTTCGTTCGGAAGGTTCGGAAAGCGGATGTCACTGATAAGTAATCCGCTTTCCGCCAACAGAGGAAGTCGTCTAACGAGTTCGGGACAATCAAATATATCGGGAGCGGATTGCTCAATGAGTTGCGTGAACGTACTTGGATGCCGCCTCGTAGCGATAGTACTATCCTTCGCTCTTTTAAGAATTTCCTTCATGTGCGGAAGCGGGTTTGAGCATCCGGCTGTGGTGTCCAGGAAGTCGTCCCAAGCCTCGATGAGCGTCCATAGTAGTTTCTCGGGATACTCTCCTTCTACATAGTAGGCCTCGAGAAAACGAAAAGCTTCGTTTGGGAATGCCTTGACCCCCTCAACCAACCTGGGTCGATGAAGAGCCGCCGCCTCACCGAGGACATGATCGACTATGGTGATGTTGAAACCTTGGGGCTTACCGAACAATCCATCGTCGAGGATTAAAAGTATCTCACTCGGAGTGTCGATCTTCTCGCCAAAAGGAATTTCATCACTCTTGTTGAATCTTTGGACGAATTCCCGGTCGGCTCGGGTAGTAGCACCCTTATGAAAATACGACGTGTAATAGTCGTAGTCTTCTCCAAGATACCCTTCTGTTACGAGGTAGACGAAGAGATCGCCATGTTCGAATGCCGCAACTCTTTCTGTAATCTCCTCCGCTGAGAAAACGCGTTTCATCGGGATGTAGCGTGCGTCACGTAACTCCCTTTTGACCGCGACACGCCTAGCTGCAATACCCTCGTTCTCAAGCTGGGCGGCTCTGTCGATCTTTCGTAATCTATCTTCGACGGAGAGCCCTGGGTGGATGGCCTGCTCTAAGTCCGATCTCGGGATCTGCGCGACTCGTTGATTTTGCGCGTTGAGTAATTGAATATCAGTGCTTGTTTGCAGCGCGGTCAAGATTAATTCAGCGTCGCCGTAGATACTTGTCCTTTGTCCGCCTGCTTGGTGAATATTCCGAATTGACCCGTGATGCCGCCGCTGAATAGCTCCGACATACGCGCAGGCCAATGCCTCACGAGACCGAATTTGTCCTTCCCGAGCCTGCGTCTCTACCTCGTTGATCTGCTGAAGCTCCTGGCTGAGCAGCTCCCGCTTCTTCCGCCTCCTTTCCTGTAGTTCTCCGACGAGCTTCGCAAGTATTCCCGCATTCATGTGAAGTTTCCCAAAATCGCTTGGGAAAAACACCTTGTACAGAATGATCGCGAACAGTTTGTTTGGATCGAGATTTGTATCAGAGAGGATTCTGCGATACAGGGAGTATTCGTTCACTATGTTTACCAAGTGACGGTTGTCCGTAACGTAGACCGTGACTTGACGAAGAAACTTGTCTTGCAGCGCCACCCTCAGTCCTGCCTTCTCCAGCTTGTTGTACAGCACGTCGTAAGCGTTTCCCGAACTGACGAAGGGTACAACAGGAATAAGAAGGTCAAAGAATTTTGTTCGATCCTTTCCTTTGAAAAGATCATCGCGTATCGCAAAAAGGAAGACGATTGGTTTCGTATAGTTCGGTCTTACATCCGGATTCGCATTGATAAGCTGATTGATCTCGCGAATTTTCGTAAAAATTTCAGTCTTGCCAAATCGATCCAGATCTTCAATAACAACAACGTCACAAGGCGTTTCTTGAAAGAAATATACGATTTCGTCCAAGTGCTTATTGAAGACAGACTCCTTGGATTTGTCCTCCGTTTCGATCTCAGCGTTCTTGAGAGAGAGCTTTTTTATGGAGAGTCCCGCACTTGCTTTGAGTATGCCGTGGAGAATTGCAACAAACAGGATCAGCCAAACCAAAGCGACGCTTCCCGTCAGTACATATTCCTGCAAACTATTTGCCTGAGCCACAAATCCTTCGAGTTTTTCCCAGTAGTGCAACGCCGCCCCTGTCGCAATTGCAAAAACACTGAGGAAGAAAGCCTTTGTACGCAACCAAGTCGGCGTTCGGATCTTCTTAAACCGTGAGTACTCTAACTCCTTTCTGCCTGCGCTATAAATGAGCTGTTGAAGAATGCTCTTCTCGATTCTGTCGGATGAAATTGACTTTTCATCATCGCCCTCGAAAGTAGCTAGCGAGATTCGTATGAATTTTTGTTTGGGGTAGTTGTTGCGGAAGGCGTTGATGAGACTCGTCTTTCCCGCGCCGTAGGGACCGGTTACAGCCACGCAGGTGACGTCAGTTTCGATGATTGTCGCGAAAGCAGCAGCGTAGCGAGCGTAGGTTTCCGGGTCTGCGACTGGCAAGAGCGCTTCAAGCTGGTCTTCTTTGTTATCCAGCTCGCTTTCATCAGTTGAAAAGCGAAACCAGTCTTTCAACTTCTCAAATTGTCGCGACATGATATGGAGCATGTATTATGAATCGGTTCTCAGTTTTCCTACGATCGCTGTTCATGCTGCGCCTCCAGGAGGTGACTCGTCATTTTCTCGTAACGCTTCATACAGTTTCGATGGGCCGATGAGAATGTCGCGGAGGCCTTCTTGGACGGATTGGGAATTGAGAACTTGGGTGCTCATCTCGGTGTGGGCGTCGAGGGCTTGCATGACCGCGTTGAGTATTTCGGTTTTTAAGTCCGGTGAGTTGGCGAACTGTTCTTTCGTGTTGTTGCGGGCTTGTTGGATCAGTGTTTCCGATTCCAGCAGTTTGCCTTTGAGCACGTTGTTGACGTAGACGAGTTTGTCGTTGTCGGTCAATTCGCCGTCGAATAGGTCGTTGACCTTTTCGATGATCTCGGAGAGATAGGCGGTTTCTTTCTCACGGACCTGTCCTGATCCGGCGGCGGTGAGCGGATCGAGGAGCAGTGTTTCGCCTTCTTTCAAGTTCATCTTTTGTTTACCGCGGTTCTTCAGATTGTGGTGAGTCAGACGGACTTCAGATAGGTCGACACTTACTCGCTCGCGACCGAACTTCAGCAACCGTACGAGGTGCTTGTAGAAGATCGCTCGCTTTTCCAAATCCGTGTTGCCGTAGTCGAAGATCTGCGACAGGAAGGTGTAGGCTCGGGTGTAGCTGACTATATCACCGCGAAATAGCGTCAGTGCGTCCATTGTGTCCTTGGCTTCTTGTGCAGCCGTCTTGTTCTTGGCCTCCTTTGCTGTCTTGAACGCCTCGCGGGCCGCCGCGTATTGCTTCAACAAGCGGTCGGCGACGGGAGTGATCGCCGCTTCGAGTTGGCTTTGCTTCGCTTTCGGGTTGAGCACGACGGTGACGACGCGGTCGACTTCGTAGTCATCGTAATGTCCGCTTTCGTCCAATTTGGTGCGGAGATCCAAAACCAAGTTCGGATCGGTCGCCCCGGACAGTTCCGCCGTTTCATGGTACGTCTTGAATGCGGCCAGGATGTCATCGGGATCGTTGGCAAAATCCAGCACATACGTTTGATCTTTGCCGGGACTACAGCGGTTCAATCGCGAGATGGTTTGAACGGCCTGAATCCCGTCGAGCCGCTTGTCGACGTACATGCCGCACAATAGTGGTTGATCGAAGCCGGTTTGAAACTTATTTGCGACCAGCAAGATTTGATAATCGGGTTCGTTGAATGCGGTGCGGATGTCCCGACCGTCGAGACCGGGGTTCAACTCCTTGGACGTTTCCTTAAAGGGATCGGGGCCGGATTCTTTGTCGTTGACTTCGCCGGAGAACGCGACGAGCGTTTTCAACGGATAGCCGCGATCCTTGATGTATCGGTTGATGGCGAGCTGCCACCGCACTGCTTCGAGGCGACTGCTGACCACGACCATCGCTTTGGCTTGTCCGTCGAGCAGCGGTGCAATCGTCTCGCGGTAATGCTCGACGATGATCTGGACCTTTTGAGAAATGTTGTACGGGTGCAACTTCACCCACCCCATGATGCCCTTCATCGCAGCCGAACGTTCGACTTCAGTGTCCGACCATTCCTTTCCGCCGCTGGCCAGTTTGAATGCCAACTTGTACGAGACATAGTTTTGCAGCACATCCAGGATGAAGCCCTCTTCGATCGCCTGCCGCATCGAGTAAACATGAAAGGGTTGCGGGAGGTTGTCGTCGGATGCGGGCTGGTCCGGTTTGGGACGCCGGCCAAACAGCTCCAACGTTTTCGGTTTGGGAGTGGCCGTGAAAGCAACGTAGGTGATGTTCTTGTCGTCGCTGCGAGATTGCATCTGTGCAGCCAAGACATCCTCACTGCTCACGTCACCGCCATCGTCGAGTTGTTCACGTTCTTCGGCGGAGAGCAATTCCTTCAGCTTCGTCGCCGCCTCGCCGGTTTGGGAACTGTGTGCTTCATCCGCGATCACAGCAAACGCCTTGCCCTCGGTAGCCGTCAATTCACGAACGGCTTTCAGGGCGAACGGGAAAGTTTGGATAGTGCAAACGACAATCTTCTTGTCGCCAGAAAGAGCTTCAGCCAACTGGGAACTTTTACTGCCTTTTTTGCTTTCGATCGTCGCGACAACTCCCTTCTTGCGTTCAAACGCTGCCAGTTCCTCTTGCAGCTGCCCGTCGATGACATTGCGGTCCGAAACCACAATCACCGTATCGAAAACCTTCTTATCATCGGCGTCATGCAAATCGGCCAAAAAGTGAGCCGTCCAAGCAATCGTTTTTGTTTTCCCACTGCCCGCCGAATGCTGAATCAAATACTTCTGTCCGGGCCCCTCCTCCAACACTGCGGCACGTAATTTCCGTGTCGAATCGAGCTGATGAAAACGTGGAAAGATGATCGACTTGATCTGCTTCTTCTTGTCCAATTCCGTGACCAAGTACCGGCCCAGAATTTCTAGCCACAACTGACGAGCGAACACACGCTCCCACAGATATGCGGTCTTGTGACCATCGGGATTGATTGGGTTTCCGGCGGCGCCGTTGTCGCCCAAGTTGAACGGCAAGAAGAACGTCTTGGCACCCTTCAAGTGCGTCGTCATTCGCACCTCGCTGCTGCTGACGGCGAAATGCACCAAGGCACCGCTAGGGAATTTCAGCAGTGGTTCGGCCGCCTTCCCTTTTGGTTGGGGATTTCGGTCGAAGCGATATTGATCGACCGCATCATGAATGCTTTGCGTGAAGTCCGTCTTCAGTTCGATCGTGGCGACGGGTAGGCCGTTGAGAAACAAAACCAGATCAATGCTGTTCTCGTTGTGGATCGAGTAGCGAACCTGACGAACGACTCGCAAGCGGTTCGCTTCGTAACGCTGCATGATGTCGGGGTTCATCCCCAGAGCCGGTTTGAACTCGGCCATTTTGATGCCGCGTTTCAGCCCGAGCATGTCGAAGCCGTTCCGGATGACGCTGAGCGTTCCCTGTTTGTCGAGACAATCCCGCAGCCGTTTGACGAGCGTCGCCCCGGCGTTCTGGCCATGGTTCTTTTCGAGCGTTTTCCAAACCTCCGGCTGCGTTTGCTTGACCCAAGCCACCACATCCTTGGGAAACATCGCCAAAGAGCGGTCGTAGTTGGCCGCATCGCCGTCGGCATGCAGCCAGCCATTTTCAGCCAAATGCTGGCAAATTTCGTCCTCGAAGCTGATTTCTTTGTGCAGGCTCATCTCATGCTCCCAGTGCCGTTTGCCGTCATTTCGTTCGGACGCGATTGAGTACAAATCCGTCGATAATGCGACAAAAAAAGCACAGAATGGGACAATTGCGGGACGGAACGATGGGACGAGAATCTCCTCAAATCATTGATCTGCAAGCAATTAAGAAGAATCGTCGTCCCAAATTGCGGTACGTTTTGCGGTACGTTCCGGTACATTAATCCTCCTCCGTACTGAACCATCGGGCGGCACGACTCTTTCCCAGGAAGTCCGCTAACCCACGGTTCTTAAGGGTGCGAAGCATCGATCTGATCGTCGTGTGCGGCACGGAAGGAATCACTTGGCAAAGTTCGTCAAGGCTCGCTCCCGCCGCCCCGCTCTCGTCGATGTGCTTTTTTAGCAACGCCAAATTGTGCTCACGATCGAGCCCTTTGCGGCGAGTGTAATCGGCGGCTTTGCCGGCAAACTCGTAGAACTTGCGGGAAAGCATGAACGCACGGCCTTTGCCCCGTTCGATGATTCCCAAGTCGATCAAATGGTTAATCCGACGTTCCGCCTCTTTAGGCAACTTCTCGCCTCGGCTGGCCGCCGACATCAACAGCCAATCATGCGTGTGAAAAAACGCAGTGGTCTCATTAGAGACTTTTTCAACAAAGCGGACGAACGCGGGATCTTGAACCGTGCCGTGCAGCGTCAATCCAACTTGATACTGATCAGTTCGTGAAAACTCGGGTGCCGGCTTACTCTGCTTAATCAGGTCCTCGTAGATCAGGTTCATCCCTTGGCCCGAACGTTCGACCAAACCGCAACGCGTCAAGATTTCGGCGATGCGTCGATTGCGTGGGTTCTGGCGATCGAGGATGTTTTCAAGTGTGATGCCCACAGGCAAACTGCCGGGGCTATCGATTTCCAATCGCCTTGGATACTGACGAATGAAGATGCTGCCACCGAGTTGATAATTGCGGTGACTGACCGCGTTCAGGATGGCTTCACGAACCGGGCGTTCGTTGAACGTCGAGATCGGCGTGACGAACAACCCTTCCTGAAAATCTTGCTTGTCGTTTCGTAAGTTGATCTGCTGCCACAGTTCATCGTAGTAGCTGAAGAAACCACGACGATACTCTTTGCGATCCTGTGCCGGGCCGGAGGCATCCGACGACCGATACTCGAACACGATCTCCGCCGCCGCCAGGTTCCGCGTGAGTGCCCGATTGGTACCGAACAAAATCAGACCCGCGTAAGTGACATGACCGTCAACTATGGCTTCCACATCTTCCAGCAATTGAGCATCATCAAGCGATTGCACGCGGCGGGCTTGTTCCTGGTCCTCCGCTTTGTTGGCTTTGGCGATCCAACGGTTGCGAAAGTTGTCGATCGAATCCGCATCCAGATCGCTCAAGCTGAGCCCTCGGCAAATGTCGGCCGAGATGTCATGCCCGCTTTCGGCGTAGATCTCGCGAAGCCGATCATCGCTCATTTCGACGAGGCTGTCTTCTTTGCGAACCCAGCGATGCCCATCGTGTTGGATGGCGACGCCAACAGGACGTGACGGAACGGAGAACACTAGAACCCGGCTATCGGTGGCGCAGTCGGGATGGTCGATCTCCTCAAAGTCGATTCCCAATGGAATCCGTTCGCAGAGTCCCTTGCGAGTGCGTTCGGGCTGTAGAAACGCTTTCGAGCCGACGATCTGCCGAGGGCGTTCATCGGTCACACCCAGAATGATTTTTCCGCCGCCTTCATTGGCCAACGCGACGCAGTACTTCGTCAGTTCGTCAAAATGAAAATTGGAGCGTGCACTCTTGAACTCCAGGTTTTCGCCTTCCTTCCCGCGAATCCATTCCTCCAGAGCTGCGATGCGAGATGGATCAGCAGTCATGCGACAGCCTCCTCACTTACGAATCCACGCACGTCGATCTTGCCGGTGACTGCTGCGGAGATGAGGGCGGTGCGGCGTTCTTGGAGAAGTTCGATGGCTCGTTCGGCTTCCGCTATCAGCCGGGTTATCGCTTGCGACCTTTCTCGAATCGCCTCAACAATTACTTTTTGCTCCGTGACATTGGGGGCGGCAAACCAAAGTTCCAAGATTACAGACTGTGCGATGTTCTTCATGGATGGACTCGCACCAGTGGCTCCAAGTTCGATTGGTTCACGAGCAACCTCGCAGGTTAAGAAAAAGCAAAGAAACTCTGGCAACGAGTCCGAATGATCCATCCGTATCCGATAGAGCTTGTCGCAAAGCATCAAGTTTTCGCAGTCGCGATCGGCAACAGCAGCACTACCAACTAACTCGATAGTGTTAGCGCGAGAAATCAGTAAGTCGCCCGCTTGAATTCCAAGCTCTGGCCGAGGTTCAAGAGTTGGTGGAAGAGCTTTGTTTTCCTCCGAGGTAAACTTGCCGTAGTTAACACAGCCGACTTTTAAGACTCCCCACTGGCTTTCAGTTTGCACCGGGTCGTTCTCGCATTGGGGACTCCACCCTTGCTCGATTGACGTGATGGCATGTTTAACTCGCTGTACCTCCCAATGCCTTGGCACATCGCCGAGCCATTGGATGCCGGACGGTTTCATTGGGGCGTTGGGGTTGAGGCCTTTGGTGACCGCGTGACTGATAACCGCCTGACGCTTTTCCTTCAGCAACTCAATCAAGCGACGCTGCTCCGACACCAAGCCGTCGATCTTCGACGTTTCCACATCCAGAAACGACGCAATCGCCTTTTGCTCATCCGGCCTTGGGACGGGAATTCGTATTTTCGCCATTACGTCGTTCATCAACTTCGGATTGATGTCATGCCGAACATAAAAAGCTGTCGAGATACCGACCGCATGGACGGCATAGTCAAGAATTAAATCTTCAGATCTTGGCTTCAAAGTTCCGCACACGTTAGTGCAGTTGAATCTTCCAGATCGACGGAAAACTGTTCCAGCATTGGCACCGTCGGTTGTCCACGTCAAATAGTCGCCTTCAAAGTCGAAAGTATCAATTGCCCCCATACGCCCGTCGTTTTCCGTTTGCGACGAGAACACGGGGTACTCGCCCAAGTTGTCCATGATCGCTTCATGACTGATTACTCGACCACGTCCAATATCGAATAGCAACCAGATCGGAATATGGTCCCAGTGTTGCGGTAATTCGCCAAGCCACGGGACGCCACTGTCGTGATACTTGTCATATGCAGGAAAACTCATCGCGCGCCCTCCTCGCCTGACTCCGCATCATCATCCCACATCTCGCGGTAGGCTTGGATGTACTCGGCGGTGGCTATCGGATTGATCGTCCAGTAGTAGCGGCAAAGTTTGCGGAGTAGCTCCAATCCAACGGGATGGGCCGCTGAGTCGAGCAATTGATCGAGGACGCGCTCTATCGCGGCCGTGTCACGACACTTCTCCGCGATCAACTGATTGACGAATGGCCGTTGCGATTCAGCTAACTGAAGATGCAGTTCAGATATCTGTTGAGCGACGCCACTGACGGTTTGAAAGAACTCTTCGTAGGCTCCCGCGTCACCCTCGGGGCCACCGATGTTTTGCACTTCGTTCATTTGGAAAGCTCTCCGATCATGGCGACGATCCGATTGGTCACGCCTTTCAACTCTGCGTCAATCTCGTCGAGTTCCCGTGGCGGTTTGAACACGTAGAAATGTCGGTTGAAAGGGATCTCGTAACCGATCTTCGTTTTGTCCTCGTCGATCCAGGCGTCGGGAACGTGCGGTTTGACTTCGCGTGCAAAGTATTCGTGGATGTCTTCGCCGAGCGGCACCTCTTCGGTATCTCTTAGCTTGCTGTCGGGCTTGGGCTGGCCTTTGCGTTTGCCTTTGGTTTCCAGTTGTGGCTCGCCGTTGTTTTTCAGCAGCGGACGCTCGACCGTGATTGTTTGGTAGCCGAAGTCGGTCGTTTTGAAGATGCGGCTGATGGGCGTGCCGACCGAACCAGAGGCTAACGCCTTCTGGTTGAGGGGCTTGCCAGTTTCGGGATCGACGGTGACGTCTTTCGCTTCGCCGAATAGACGCGTGATCTCGGCAATGTGTTCGTCGCTAAGTTCTTTGCGTTTGCTGCCGAGACTCTTGCGCATCTTTTGCCACATGCCGCTCGCGTCGATCAATTGCACTTTGCCTTGGCGATGCTTCGGCTTGCGATTGGTCACGATCCAGATGTAAGTGCTGATGCCCGTGTTGTAAAACATGTCGGTCGGAAGGCCGATGATGGCTTCCAGCAAATCGTTTTCCAGCACGTAACGTCGGATCTCACTTTCCCCGCTTCCCGCGTTGCCGGTGAATAGAGGCGATCCGTTCAAGACGATCCCGAAGCGGCTGCCGCCATCCTTCGTTGGACGCATCTTGGAAATTAGATGCATCAGGAATAGCAGCGACCCATCACTGACGCGAGGCAGTCCCGGACCGAAGCGACCATTGAAACCTTCCTTCGTGTGTTCGTCCTTGATCGCCTTCTGAATCTTCTTCCATTCGACCCCAAACGGCGGATTGGAAAGCATGTAGTCAAACTGCTTTCCCGGCAGTCCATCGTCGGACAGCGTGTTGCCGTGAATGATCTGACTGATGTCCTGACCTTTGATCAACATGTCGGCTTTGCAGATTGCATAGGACTCTCCGTTGAGTTCCTGGCCATACATCACCAGCCGGGCGTCGGGATTCTGTTCGGCAAGGTGCTCTTGGGCGACGGACAACATGCCGCCGGTTCCGGCGGTGGGGTCATAGAGTGATCGGACGATGCCGGGTTTGGTCAATGCGTCGTCGTCTTCGATGAACAACAGATTGACCATCAACCGAATGACTTCGCGGGGCGTGAAGTGTTCTCCGGCGGTCTCGTTGCTAATCTCGGCAAACTTGCGGATCAATTCCTCGAACACGGTCCCCATCTGTTCATTGGTAACGACGTTCGGATGCAAATCGATGCCGGCGAACTTTTCAGCGACCAGGTACAGCAGATCGACCTTGGCCAATCGTTCGAGCTGCACATGGAAATCGAAACACTCGAAGATGTCACGGACTTCGGGTGAAAACGCCTGGATATAGCTGAACAGGTTTTCGGCGATGTTGTCCTGATCGCCCATCAGTGTTTTGAAG
>NZ_DDGH01000002.1:154492-154925 GCF_002337565.1 Rhodopirellula sp. UBA1907
CGCCCATCAGTGTTTTGAAGTCGAGCGGCGAAGTGTTGTAGAACAACAATCCGGCTTTCTTGAGCAAAAACGGCTCAGGGTTCAAACCGGCGGCTTCGCGTTTCTCCTTCTCTTTGAGAACCGCCGCCTTCGTATCCTCCAGAACACAGTCCAGTCGTCGCAGGACTGTGAACGGCAAGATCACGCGACCGTATTCAGATTGCTTGTAGTCACCGCGAAGCAAATCGGCCACCGACCAGATGAACGACGAAAGGTTGGTTTGGTTGGTACTGGGTCGATCCATTGAGCTGCCGGGTTCATTCCCTGAAAGTGTCGAAGTTGTTCTCATTCGGTTGCGTCTCCCTGATGACGATGGCTCCTCTTCAGGTCTAGCGCAATGCCGCCGCAAGTTCAACCAATATCGCAATGGCGATTATGGCATCGGCATTGTAGG
>NZ_DDGH01000002.1:155130-155356 GCF_002337565.1 Rhodopirellula sp. UBA1907
GATGCTCCGACCGCAAGGCAGGAGACGCAATTGCAATCGCCGCACCCCATTCTTCGGCCATTTTGTAGCGGTCCGCCATCGAACTGCCTGGCCTTCTTCCGATTGTGCCATCGGATTTGATGGTGAACACAACTGTGGATAGAGCGAAAGCGAACCGTTGCAAATTTGGTTCACGCGTGGAAGTCTTGACGAGTCCAAAGCTCTGCTTAGGGGACAAGCCTATCTA
>NZ_DDGH01000002.1:155519-158566 GCF_002337565.1 Rhodopirellula sp. UBA1907
GCTTAGGGGACAAGCCTATCTAATTTTTACTTCTTCATTTGCCCCTGGGTAAGGTGGTTCATATGGTTCAACATGCTTATCGCAACGCAAGGCACAAACGTCGCTGCAACCCGCCAATACTTTGATCAAGTCTTGACGCAGGGTGACTACTATCTCGGCCAAGAAGTGAACGGTCTGTGGCATGGTCACGGTGCCAATCTACTCGGTCTTGGTATCGGTAGTGATGTCACCAAACAACAGTTCAGCGATCTGCTTCTCGGCAAACATCCAGTCAACGGAACGGACCTAACTCAGCGATCACGGAAAGATCGCCGCCCTGGAATGGACCTGACGTTCTCGGTTCCTAAAAGCGTTTCACTCGCGTGGGCGATCAACGAAGACGAACGCTTGATCGACGCTCTCCGTGAAGCGGTGCGTGAAACGATGGAGTGTGATGTTGAACCGCTGATGCAGCGACGAGTGCGTACTGGTAAGCACGCAAACTCGGAACAGAAAGCAACGACCGGCAAACTGGTCTACGCCGATTTCCTTCACAAGACTTCTCGGCCGGTTGATGGCACCGCCGATCCGCATTTGCATGTCCATGCCTTCGTTATCAACTGGACCGAAGAAAATGGCGTTCACTACGCCGGCCAAATGGGCGAGATCGTTCGGCAACGTCCGAGCCTCCAAGCAAAGTTCGAATCACGCCTGGCAAGCAAGCTTCAAAAAGAACTCGGTTATGCGGTCACTCAAACGCGGTTCACGCAATCGGGAAAGATCAAAGCGGGCTGGGAGATCGATGGCATCGACCGCAAGACGATTGAAAAGTACAGCCGACGTACCGCACAGGTCGAGCAACATGCGAATGAAAATGGGATTCACGGTGCCGCCGAGAAAGGTTCGCTCGGGAAAAAGACTCGTGAGAAGAAGGACAACGGTGCATCCGTTGAGAAATTGCGAGACGAATGGCAATCCCGACTGACGAACCAAGAGAGACTGGCATTCTCTCGTCTGTTGGACGGCAAGCGAATCGATCAGGGGGAAGACGAGCAAAGCCAAGCGATCGCATCGGTGAAGTACGCTCTCGATCATCATCTGTTCCGTCAATCGACCGTCGAGCGACATCAAATTGTCGGGACCGCTCTCGAGCATGCTCTAACAATCAAGCCCGAACAGATCGAAGATGCTCTGAATCAAGTCGACAAGATCGAGCGGTCGATGCCGGATCATGGCTGCGTGCGAGATTTGATTACCACTCGCGAAGTGCTGAATGCAGAAAAACGCTTGATCGACTACGCCCGTGACGGACGTGGGACGCGAAAGGCGATCGGTGATTCAGAACATCAGTTCTCGCGAACGTGGCTGAACGATCAACAGAAGGACGCCGTTCGTCATGTCGTCCGGTCACGCGACGCCGTCATGGCGGTTACGGGTGGCGCGGGAACGGGAAAGTCCTCGTTGATGCAGGAAGCTGCCGAAGCGATCGCGAAATTTGGCAAGACGGTTTACACGTTCGCGCCGAGTACTGGCGCAAAGGAGGTATTGCAGCAAAAGGGTTTCGGAAATGCTCAGACGGTCGAGCATTTGATTCGCAACACAGAGCTTCACGCTGAAGTGCGTGATCAAGTGTTGTGGATCGATGAAGCCGGATTGATGGATGTGCGTTCGATGAATGCCGTATTCAAAATCGCCAAAGAACAAAACGCTCGTGTCATCCTATCGGGCGATACGCGGCAGCACTCATCACCGAGTCGTGGCGAGGCGATGCGATTGCTTGAGCGCGAAGCCGGATTGAACATCGCCCGCGTTGAAGCGATCCAGAGACAAAAAGGCCGCTACAAAGCAGCCGTCGAACTCATCAGCCGTGGCAACGAAGTCGTGAATGCCGAGACCGGGCAAACGGGATTGCTCGCGGGCTTTGACGCACTCGACGCGTTGGGCAAGATCCATGAAATTGACTTGGACGAGAGACATGAGAAGCTCGCCGAAAACTATCTTGCTGCCGAAAAAGCCGGCAAGTCCACGCTTGTCGTCGCACCCACGCACGCGGAAGCGGCGTCGCTGACCGAAAATATTCGGACGTCGCTTCGCGACGAAGGGGCGTTGTCGAACGACGAACGTGAGTTCATTCGATTGAAATCGCTGAACCTGACGAATGCGGAGAAGAGTGAAGCGATCACCTACGCATCCCAGTCCGGTGGGATCGTGCAGTTTCATCAGAACGCAAAAGGTGGTTTCAAGCGGGGATCTCGCTACCGCATCGCGGGGGCAATCGGAAAAGAGGTGTTTATCACGCCCGTCGGTGGTGGTGAAAAGCAAAAGCTTCCCTTGGCAGCATCGGAGCGGTTTGAGGTCTACGCCGAACACAAGATCGCCATCGCTGCCGGCGACAAAATCCGCTTCAGCTTGGGCGGAACAGCCCGAGGTGGAAAGCAACGGATTAGCAACGGGCGGCTGGACGAAGTGAAAGGCTTCGACAAAAGCGGCAATCTAATTTTGAAGAATGGTTGGATTGTCGAACGTGACTACGGGCACATGGATTTGGGGTACGTCATCACCAGTCACGCAAGCCAAGGTAAAGACCGCCACATCGCGATGGCGGCAATGGGTGAGTCATCCCTGCCCGCAATCAACGCGAAACAGTTTTACGTGACAGTCTCACGTGGTAGCGAAGATGTGATGATCTTCGTTAATGACAAGGCAAAGATACGGCAAGCGATCATGCGAAGCGGTGAGCAATTGTCGGCCACCGAAATGATGAAGCAGGCAGCCGATTCACGAGAACAGAAGTCTCCGTCGCCTGAACCAGCTCGCCATCAACAAGATGCCAAGCAAAGCCGGCATGCTTGGCGTTCCTTCCGCGACCGCGTCGTTGGGTGGTGGCGAGGCGAAACACGCGAGCAACAGATATCACCCGACACCCGCCATCGCCCTTTGAATGACCGAGGTCGCACTGTTGCGACCGGCATGATGTTCCCCGAACTCGGAAGGAGTATTTGATCGTGACACGTCCCGCCCAAGCCTTTGCCGACCATCGCGGTGCCAACGTCCATAGCATTGGACCA
>NZ_DDGH01000002.1:158677-177567 GCF_002337565.1 Rhodopirellula sp. UBA1907
CCAGCACCCGCCTCCAAAACTGACGAACTGCCCTATGGAAAAATTCGGAACGGCGAGCTGCCTCCGATGATGTTTCAGATCCGGTTGAATAACGGGCAAACGATCAGTTTCGCGTACAGCGATGTTCGCGAGATTCGTAGTCGCGATGCGGGTTTCGTCCAAATTGGTGTGTTCGCGATGAGCCGAGTCATGATCACCATTGAAGGCCGCAATCTCACCGAACTAACGAATTTGCTCGGCATGGCGATGATTCGATGGATCTCCGAAGCGGATCCACGCGGTGAAGAACGTCCTGAAACGTCACCAGAGATTGAGTGCGTCCGAGTCGAACCGATCGATGTCGGCTGAACCAAGCAGAAATCCCAAATTTGGGATTTCTTCCAATCGCTGGGAATGAGGCGTCTTCGGCGGGGCAATGGGAAACAAGATTCGGACCAGGTACTTCGATGACGAGCCCCACGCTGAGCAAGAGCTTGAGTTCGCCGTGATGCGACAGCTGCAAGGCTGCCACGTCAGTCCCCTGTGCGGATTGGTGGCACATTCAAAAAAGGTCAAGCTGTGAGGCCGTGCCATCGTGTTCACGACTCGTCGTGTCGCTGATAGTTAGCTCGCTCGTTGACATTTGACGGATTAGGGCGTTGGCATTGGTGACCGCCGTCACATTAAACGGTGTTCGCTCGACGGGCACATCCGCAATGACGCCACCGGCCAGATTGAAGCCGATCTTGTAGACACGGTGCACTTCAAGGGTGAGCGTGTTCTGATGCACGGCCCAGCCGCGTAGTCCGTTCAAGCCCAAGTTGATCGCCGTCATCATCACGGCACGGTGGTCGATATCTTGTCCGATCAATTCCCAGTGTGGTTGATGCTTGGCGACGGCCAATAGCTGTCGGCCCGATCCGCAGGCGGGGTCGCAAACGGACTTGGGTTCATCGGTCCGCTCGGCCGGCACCGTCATCGACGCCATCAAATCACAAACGCTGTCGGGTGTGAAAAATTGGCCGTTTTCGCCGTAGGTGATGGCACCTTGAAAGATATCGCCCAGCACGTCGGCCTGGGTTTCTTCCATGGCGTTCACCAGCATCGCAAAGCCTTGGGCAAGCGTGTCGATGCCGCGTTTGCCTTTCGGGCCGTCGGTGTAGCCCTGCTGGATGGTCGCATGATATTCGGCTTCCATCGTCTGGCCTGCCAAAGCACATTTGCTGACGGTTAAGAAGTCGGTAAAGACTCGGCCTCTCGCGTGCCCGGTTTGCCGAGCGGTTTGATCGAAAAGTTCGACGAGTGTTTTGCTCGCCGGTAGCGTGAAGAATTCTTTTGCCATGCCGCCCTACGCTTTCGGGCGGGCGGTTCCTGTTGTTGGAGTCATCGGACTGCCCTTTCTCTATCTGGTTTCTGTTTGAGAGAGGATGCCGGCCTCATGCCGGCACCCTCGATCGTCTTATTCGTCCTCGGACGTTGTCGTTTGACCTGATGCGTCAATCGCCTTCAACTCGGCGATGCGGTCGGTGACTTTGCCGACCAAGTGCCCAAGTTTCAGATTGTCGATCGCACTGAAGGAGGTCGTTTCCTTCCACTGCCCGTCGGCGGTCTTGTAACTGCGGCTGTAGCTGACGGTGTATCGATCCGGTTTTCCATCCGTCCCCGGATTTCTCCAGATCGTTCCCTTCAGTCCTCCGAAGCGTTCGGTGAAAGCTGGTTTGTTGGTTTCTTGTGTCATGGCGTTTTTTCCTTTCGTTTTGGTTGACCATGGTCCGCGTCAAAGCCGCGGTCGGGGTTCTGTCTGCAAGGGGTGTTGGTGCGGCACGCAGCGAAGCGAGTACACGGCCCCTTGCTGAGAGAATAGCGATCGTGGCAGCGTGTCCTGGTTTGTCATCCGAAGCCGAAAGGCCAAACGTGATGTCAGGTTCGCCCCACATACCTAGAACAGATCCAATTGGATGGAAGCAGGATCGGCTGGTTTGTTGACGGGCTGTTCCAGGTCGTCGATACGCTGTTGCGACGATGCGATTTTCTGGGTCGGCGTGGCTACGGTTTCAAACGTGGTACCCAAAACCAGATCGGCGGCTTTTTGCGCGGATGCGGCTGCACTGACCACCAATCGCTTATCGCCGCGAAGGACATTGATCCAGCTTTGAAGATAGGACGCAGACTGCTCGATCGTCGGGGGACTGATCCCGGCCGATGCACTCAAGAATGCGGCCCCCATCTCGGCCACAAGTTCTTCCTTCGAGTAATCGTTGCTGCCAAAGGGTGCAAGCTTTGTATCGAGTCCCCGGTCCAGTCGCTTCGAATGCCCCGTCGAATGCGTGATCTCATGGAACAAAGTCGAATAGTAGCTCTCAGGATTTTCAAAACGTCCTTGCTCAGGCATGTGAATGGTGTCCGTTGAAGGGCGATAGAATGCCCGCCCTCCTCCGTCATGTGCAATCGTCGGTCTACCGGCGTAGCCTTCGACGATCCGCTCCGCAGATTCGATCGGCTCAAAGGGATCTCCATCGGAGGGTGTTTCCGGAGCATCCGGTGCGTCGATGCCTTCGATCTGATCGAGATTGAAGGCGGTGTAGAGTTTTAGCATCGGGATTTCGACATCCAGTCCGGTTTCGCGGTCTTTGGTTGCATACATCTTCCAGAACGTCACCAGTGATCCCTTCTCGCCCTTGCGAACTTGACCGCCGGCAGCGGCTGCCTGTTTGAAGGTCAGCCAGAAGTCGGATGAATAGCCGCGTTCCCAGCTGGTCAGGCCGAGCAGAAAGACGTTGATGCCGCGATAGCGTTTACCGCTGTCGAGATTCTTCGGCCATCCGTCGCCGGTTCCGCGTTGGATCGGGTTTCGCCATGGTGCGGTGCCTCGTTCGAGATGTCCGATGATCTTGTCGGTAACCTCTTGATAGATGTCGCGTTTTGCTTTGCGTTTGTTTTGTTGTTTCATGCCGCCCTACGCTTTCGGGCGGGCGGTTCCCGTGGTTGGAGTCATTGGACTGCCCTTTCTCTTCTTTGGTTTTCGGAACAATGCGTATCTGGCACGCATTGGCTGGTCACGTCAATCATTTCTTTATCCATCCGACTCGTCGGCCAGCTGATGAATGAGTTGATAGTCGGTTTCTCGCTCAAACGCACTGACGAAGTCGAAGCCATTCTCTTTGGCGATGGCTTCCAGTGCCCATTGCATTGTCGGATGTTCGTAGAGGCGGTTTGTCATTACAGCAACACCTTCGGCGTACCAGTTGTTGTTTTCAAATTGAATGACGATTGTCATGTTTCGCTTTCCTTTTCTAGAGTTGGACCGGGGCGTCATTGCCCCGATCACTTGGTCGTTTAGTGCTCGCTCGGTAGATACAACGTCCAATGTTCCCCATCGAAAGCTGCCCAGATGTCAATCTTCTGGAGCGGGAAATCGGTGTACTCAATCTCTTGGACGATGAAAGGCTCATCGGGACTGTCTGCCTTGGCGTAGAGCTGAGCGGTGGTCCCTTTCCCAAGCTTGAGCGTCCAGAAGTGCATCTGGCCGATGCGTGGATCTTCGGCTGCGGCTTGGTGGAACGGTTCGCTCCCGATCCAAGATGCAATGGCATCGATCAACCAATAAGCCTGCCCTCGTTCGGCCACATGTTCGACTCCGGGCGTGTAGATGACTTGTCGATTCAGGCCGTGTCGTGTGCGTTCCAAATCGCCGGTGAAGTGGCGGAGTTCTTGTTCGGTGAGTGGTCCCTCCTCTTTCGGCTTTCCAGTTACGTGGATAATTTCAATGTCTGGCATGGTTTGTTTCTCCTTTTGTTGATTGACCATGCTGCGAATAACCCCGCCTGGTTCGCCGGCATCGGGGCAAGGGGCTTCGCGAAGCGATTTTCCGAAGCGGCCGCAGGTGTAGCTGGCAGGAAAACCCTTGCCGCGAGGTTGGCAAGGCGGGACGCTGCATGAAAAAGTCAGTCAACCGAAAGGAGACGCGGTGACGAGATGTTTGAAAACACTTGACCGATGAAGCCAACAATGGCAGTGTCCGCTTCATGGACCCTGAAACAACTCTTTCCGATTTGTTCGACGCCTTGGCAACCGGCGATCGCGACCAAGCTGTTGAGCACGCTGCAAACTTGCGACAATGGCTCTCACAAGGAGGCTTCTTGCCTTCCTTGGAATTGAAGATTGGAACGCGAACTCCTCAACCTTTGCCTCATCAAGCGACTCGATTGCTGATCGAGACGACGGCAAAATTGGCGAGCAATCAACCGGCCCATGCAATCAATCCAGGTCGTGATCCTCAACATGGTTGAAGCGGTCGAACAGTTAACAGAGCAAGTTCAAGTCCTTCGCGAGAGTGTCGATGAATTGAAGACTGCTCTGGAGCATGCCATTCGGAATGGTCGCATCGTGATTGAGTTTTCAGAAGCGTCCTCGGATGCTCGCTTACCTTCTTCTGTTGAAATGCAGAATGACCAACATCGATCGAGCCCAAGCGACAGTCGGGCAGAAGAAGATTCATCGAGCGATGCGAACGTCGTTTCCCCTCCTCCTCGACCGGGCGACCTGTTCTGACGATCGAGAATGCAAAGCAAAGATGAACGATCGCTATCAAAAGACATCCGCGAGCTTCGCGAAAGTATTGATGAATTGAATGGATTGCTACGCTCTATCTTCCAGGTCGCGCACTCACCTGCACGCCCAAAAGCGAAGGCGAAAGCGCAACGCCCAAAGACATCCGGAACTCCCAGCAAGGCAAAACAGGCCGCAACGTCCGATCGACCGCCTCCCGCCGGCAATCACTTCTGAAACCCGATCAATCGTGAACACGATTCACCGGAAACACGGCGAGCCGTACCACCGCAAATTCAGAAGGTCGTGTCAACGTGGAAGTGTTCTTGCGACGGGGCATCCAACCGACGAAGCGTGGCAACTTGAATACGACCCGTCGTGAAATCATTTTGTCGCAGGAACGCTCTACCGTGATTGCTGAAATCAGGCGTGCAGATTCATCGTATCGAAGATGCTCATCCCAGTCGTATTTCAGGATTGGCGATTCCACGTCGTTCCTGCAACACGTCGTTCCAGTCTTGGCCTGGCGCCGGTGGATAGTGTTCAACGATCGGAACATCGAAATCGCGGAGCGTCTCTCGAACCTGAGCGGCGATTTTTCGTCCGCCGTCATCATTGTCAAAAGCAAGAATCACACGTGAGCCAATTGGCATCCGCGAGACAGCTGATCGCAGGCACTCTGCTTGCATCGGGCTCATCTGTCCGGCGGTGCTAAAAAACCGGCGGCCATCGGTGCCTTCCAGATCCGCGATACTGAGCATGTCGATGGATGTTTCGGAGATCACCGCTTCACGATCGGTGTCACGCGGGCGAGAGCAGGCGAGTGCTTTCACACCGCCTGGCGAGAAGCCCGTGAACGTCGTTCCGTTTCGATTCCCGTTTTTAAGTTCGTATCCACATAGTCCCGAGCGATTGAAGTGCGGGCAGACAGCGTTGCCCTTCTCGTCGATTCGGATACGGTCGCGGAAGATCGGATGGGTCTGCACATCAATCGAAATCTTGCGAACGTTGGTGAGGTACGGGTGCCCGGCGGAGACCTGCCGCATGCTCATCCAAGCTGATAAGACGCGAGCGGTGTCGTGTTCGGACGGCTGCAGAATGAAAGGCAATCGGGCGGAGGGGACGCGATAATCGACTGAACCATCGAAAGCGCGAAGGGTTTTTCGCACGTCGCCAAGGTTGCCACCATCGAGCATCTGGCACAGATCGATGATCGTTCCCGAATCGCCGCCTTTGGCATTGAAGTAATAATATTTCCCGGAAGGGTCACGTCCGACAATCAGTTTATCGCCGCGAGGATGTTTCAGCACCACGCTGTGTTTGGAGCTGGCACGGCGATCCGCGACAAATCCTCGTGAAACCGCGTAATCGCAAAGATTCATCTTTTTGAAATTCTCCAGTTCAGCGTTTCGGTCGAGCATGATTCCACCGTAGCGCGGATAGCCAACAACGTTCAAGTTTGTTTTCGTGTTTATCCACCGAGCCGATCTTTCTGTCTGAGCGCGAAAACGATGTTTCCGCCAGTAGAACCGTTCTTCGGTGTCATTGACTTTGAAATCGACTTCACGATCGAGTTTCTGCGTCGTGGTCTTTGCGTACATATCGAGTCCCATGATGTGTTCCTTTCGTTAGATGCGTTTGAGGACGCACGAAAGAAGCCAACGGGTTTAACTGAGTCAGTCGAGAACAACCCGGTTGAGCAAAGCGAAAGTGGTGCGGGCAGTTCATTGACGGAGGAGGGGACCGGTGGCAACGTGCCGGCCAGACTTCAGACGCTTAACCGCAAATGAAAAGTTCATGGAACGATCAAGTGACGAAGCAACAGATTCGGTTCATCGAACCAGTCATCAATTTCTTTTCCAATCGCCCAAGTGACATCATGCCAGTTTGGTTCATCGAAATCATGCCTTGAGCAATACAATTCATCGACTGGGTGTGTTAAACGGAGTTTAGTTTGTGTTAGATCATCGAAAACTGTCTGCAACTCATTGATCGAATTGAGATCTTTCCGGCGACGGGTGTGTGAAAGCACGAAAAACAGTGTGCAAATACACGCTGATGGGTGTGCAAAAGCACGAACAGAACAACACGGTGTCTGATAACACGAGAACGCTGTTTCGGTGTGCGATAGCACAAAGTGCTTGACTCTGGCGTGTAAAAACACGAATGTCGAAAGATGCAGGACAAATCATCAATCACTCGAAACCCATTGCTGCCGGAACGCTATTCCGATGATCTATTCATATGCGACATCACAGATGCGATTCCCAAAGATGACATGGGAAGCATGGAACATCCAATCTTTTCTCTGTCGACGAAACCAGACACGCGAATTCGTGAATACAACCACAACGACATCAACATCACGGTCACACCGAGCAGCAGTGGTTTAGCGACCATCCATGACAAAGACATACTGATTTACTGCATCAGCCAACTGATTGCCAAACTGAATGACGGTCAAGAAGCCAAGCGGACACTTCATCTGACGGCCCATGATCTGTTGGTGACCACCAACCGCACGACCGACGGGCGCGGATATGAACAACTCATCGCCGCCTTCGACCGATTGAGCGGAACGCGAATCAAAACGAACTTGAAAGCGGGCGGCGAAGAGATCACCGAAGGATTCGGGCTGATCGACAGTTGGCGAGTCGTTCGTCAAACCAAGTCCGGGCGGATGTCAGAGATTCGTGTGAACCTGTCCGACTGGATTTTTAATGCGGTTCATGCTCGCGAAGTGCTCACCCTCTCAAGAGAGTACTTCAGGCTCCGCCGTCCGTTAGATCGCCGGATGTATGAATTGGCAAGGAAACATTGCGGCCGAAAGACGGAGTGGAAGATTTCCCTCGATCTACTGCGCAAGAAATGCGGCTCAGGAAGCACGAGCAAGGAGTTCAAGCGACTGGTGAAAAAGGTTGTTCAGGATGATGCCGCGAACGACCACTTTCCGGACTACCGCGTTCGGCTCTTGGAGCGGGGCAATGGGGTAGAAGATCAGGTGGTTTTTCAGAGCAGGGGGAGCGTTCCTGCGATTTCCGGGAAGGAGGCAGCGGCAGTCGTCCCCGAACTTGATCCCGACACCTACCACGACGCAAGACTAGAAGCCCCTGGCTGGGATGTTCGTGAGCTGGAGAAGCAGTGGCGAGAGTGGCTCGCCATGTCGGACGCCCAGCCACCACGAAACGTCAACGCAGCCTTCATTGGATTCTGTCGCAAATGGTATTTAAGGCGAGGACTACCTTAACATTCAAAACAACTTGACACTGAATAACTTGAATGATAGCAAATATTAACGGCAAGGAGATCTCATGAATGAACAAGAATTCACGGACGCAGATAATACTGGGAATTGAAGAATTTGAAAAAGTTCTAGACCAGCAGCAAAGTCTTTGCGAAGACTGGCTTCGTTTCAATGCGTGCTCCAATCAAATCGCGGCGATTTTCAATGAGGTGACAAACACAACCTATTTGATCGCCGAGTACTCGGAAAAGCCTGACACCTTTGAATGGGAGTCACTACCCATAGAGTTTTCCAAAAGATGTGATGCTGCGATCAAACGCCAGGTTTTCACCACTCTTCTTACTCTTGCCGTTCACGACGCTGCAGTGATCCTCAAAGAAAAGGAACGAGAGGCTGACAATCTGATTGCGAGGGCATATCACTTTGGGCAAACAGCTAGGCAGCATCATCTCCCCCTCGGATGATTGGCGATATTGAGCCAATCATTTCAGAATTCAAATGCTTTTAGGTTCTCGCCACGTTCAACAACAGCGCAAGATTTTTCGTAAACCGGTTCCAGTTCGGCACAGTACCTGACCAAAGCGTTAATCAAGTACGTCACTATTTCAACGTAGCAACGCCGTTCAATTTTCGTTTTCCCTCTGGATTTTTGAACAGCGAACCATGTCGGATCACCACCCGAAACTGCGAACTCCTTCAAATCCGCCAACATCCCCGTCAAATCAACAACGGGCATTGTTTTTTTAATTCGCAAAATAATATAATCGCTAATCTGCTCGAATCGCCCTGTGTAGACAGGGTATTCCATGTCCAGATAGATGTATGTTGTTTCCCCTTCTGTTTTCATCTCTAACGACATGACCTGCGATAGAAATTGAGTAAGTGAGAATGGAGCAAATGACGTCAATATTGGAACAATAAGGTACTGGTGTATGCGCAATTCGTCCAACGTAATCAGGAACTGAAGTATCCTGCCCCAGCATTCGATATCAGGCGAAGTGTACACGCTGCGATAAAAAACCTTCGCCTGTTTATCTGTAGCGGCCGCAACATGCTCTGCAGCAAAGAACTCCTGAACGGTCCGGTGAACAAAATCGTATCTTCCGCCTTCCTCAACCAGTAACGCTGCGACATTGTGAAAGTCGCTTAAAACATCTGACGCTGACGCAAATAACTCTCGAAGTTGAAGCGATGCACCGATCCAGTTTTCTGCAGTCCCGCGAAGAACACTTGAACCAGGGGCCTTAACGGCCACGGTGAAGCAAAATGCCTGAAAGACTACTCGCAGCTCATGCGAGTCTAGAGCCGACATAAGTGTCCGCTTTGCTCCTCTTTCGGATAAGTTGTGCCGTCGCACCATCACATCAAAGAGATCACGATAGAAATCGATCACGCTTTCGGGAACTGATCTTCGATAGCGAAAGTGGATCACTAGAAGCAGGACATTCAGCGGAGTCGTTAGCACTTCAGAAACAGGCTTGGCGTCTACTTCTTTCAAACGCTCCAGCAGAAGAGTACTTTCGTTTGATGTGGCATACAAATTAATTACTTTTTCGACTTCATGGCTTTCCAATTTACAAATCCAGTAGACGGCAGCATTGGTGAAGTAGTTCGTAAATTCGTTTGGCCTAGACGAAAGAACGACCTTCACCTTCGGGAAGCTCTCAATTAACCGTTCGATGTCAAGGATCAATTGTTTCCGAGATGCGTTTGAAACCTCGTCAAAAGCATCAAGCAGCAATATCGGCTGACCAGTAAGCATAAATTGTTTGAATTTCTTTCTTGGAAGATCAAGTCCCAGTCCAGCTACTGTCTCTCGAATAGCGTCTCGCAGCTCCCGCTGTTCTAGGTGTCGGAGCTCAATAAACAGCGGCAAACTGTGTCCCGACCTGCTCGCCTCAAACGCAAGGTGGCGAAGTAGAATTGACTTTCCTTGTCCGGCCTGACCTTCAATTACCGTCAAACCTGTTGGAAAACGATGCAGTCCATCCAACTCAATTGCTTCGGATTCTGCTTGATCTCTTGTGTGCCCACGAGTTCGAAAATAAATGTCTTTCAAGTGGCACGGTTCTGCGGTGTGGTCGATTGTTCGGACGAGCGCCACCTGCTGAAGTTTCTCTCGCACATCGTCGATTTGCTCGGTAGAGTAGAATCGACTCGAATTTAGTGGCAGATCGGCGAGGTCTTCAAAGTCGCATTCCAAGCATGCCGCAACGGCATAGAGCGCGGCTGCCTCAAAGCGTAGTGGCTTTCTGAGTTTACTGTAGCCTCTCTTCATCTTCGAGATTCTTGGTTGATCGACACCGCTGCGTAGAGCTACTGAGCTCTGCGTAGTTGCTCGCTCGCGGATGAGTCGGTCAATTGCTCCATCTCGAACTCGATGTGTCCCTTCTGCGATAGCCTTGCCGTACTTCGACGTAAGCAAATCGGTAATTTTCCCCAAATCCTCCGGGTATCTCATCGAAGCTTCCCTCTAGCGTGATGCATAACGCGGAATTTGATGCATAGCCCAAAGCGGAATCAAATTCCAATGTCAATGACCGACGTCCCGGTCATCAATCCATTGGGTTTGCATCGTAGGAGGCAATATGACGGTCCGCTCAAACTCATCTCGTTCCAAAGAACTTCTTGACAGGCCACCGGACACGAGGCTAACCGCGCCGCTGCGACTGCATGGGCAACACGACTCCCGTCGGCTTACCCGACATGGCTGCAGTTTTTTCAATCGGAATCACGGGGCACCGTCCAATTCGATTCTAAGACGAATCAACATGTTAGGAGCTTCGCGGAAGTCTCTCAAGCGACTGGCTGAGAACCTGTATTTTGGACACCCGGGGGTTTTCGTGCAGTATCAAACCGCCAAGGACCTTCTTCACGCGTTCGATGAGTCGATCAGTCATTTAAGGATTGTCGCTCAACACCTCAAACGGCGTCTACTTCCATTCTTGTCTCCGAGGGACGCTTGGAAGTTGCGATTCGAGAAGGGCACTGGGTTTGCATCTGCTCTATGGATGTCTGTTGCTCTTCTTTCGGTAGCAGCAGCGATGTCGACGGTCATTGCGGAATTCGAAAGTGCTAAGGCAATTATTGTCGAAGGACCTTTTTTCGAAGGTCCACCGAGCACTCCCGGTGGTGTGCCTTCTGAGCCATCGCCCGCGTTAACACGCGCAGTTGCAATGCCGGCTGTCATCGGTTTGCTAGCAATGTTCGAGTTTATCTCGTTCGCTTGGAAAAAGGAGCGTAGAACTCGCTTTTGCATCATGATCGGAGCCATTGGTGCCCCACTTTCGATTGCAGTAACGATCGCCTTTGCATTTGTCTTGATTGGACCAGGCGATTCTTCTGATTCAGTTCCGACTGCATTTGATGTCCCGTCAATGCCTTGGTGGTATCCAGCAATGAGCATGATCGGATTGGCCTTTGTCACCGCTGCTTTCTTGGAGATTGCAAAGTGGGCAGTTAGCCAATTGTTCCTGTGTTCGCCGACAGACGTACGAGTCGATTCCAAGCTGGTATCCGACATAAACCATGTCGATCAATGCGTCATTGACTCTATCCCATCTCGCTCAGTCCTGGCCGCCTGCGTGGAAAGGCACCATGCCAGGCTCGCAGCGTTTCACCTTAGCGTGGCCAGAGAAGCAAACCGTCAGCGTCAGCAACAGAAGCTGCGTGATCTTGAACAACGCATTGCTGCCCTCGATTTTCAATGCCAACCAACTCTGGAGAACGAAGAATGATTATCAAGCTAGCGCCCCCTCTAATCGCAACGCTGTGCATCAGCACGCTTTTTCTTGCAGGTTGTCGCAGCGGCGATGAACCGTCCTCACCTGCGAACGTTGAAGGCACCACTCAAGTTGCATCAACGAGTTCAAAACCTGTTGAATTCATCGTGATCAACGCAATTGGAGACCATGGCTGTCGACAACGCATGAAGAACGAAATTGAAAAACTGGCACTTTTGACCCTTTCTGGTGGAAGCCTACTAACGATTGTCGATGCGCCTGCGATGAGTCTGGTTGTATCGCTCAAGATTCCCCAAGGCAGTTCGGACATACGAATTCGAAATACTGAGTTCAATCGCGAGTATCTGAAAGTTCAAGAATATTTCGAACGCGGTTTTGACGGAGATTCCAATGACAATCTGAACGTCGTAGTTTTCCCCGAAACGATTGCAAGCCTGCGTCGAAGCGGACTCCCCACTCGAGTAGTACTATGCGGATCACCTGTTTATCGCAGTGAGACGGTCAAGGCGTTTAACATGACCGATGGACGCTATCCATCTCACTTATTAATTGGACATCCTCATTCGCCCTTCAGTGACTCGCCGAAGTTGCAGGATGGCGCTGAGGTCGCATGGTACACCCGAGATGGCAATTGGGGCACCAGCATGAAACACCGCCGCGACGTGCGAACATTTTATCAGGTTTGGATCAACAGACTATCCGCAAGGCTTGTCCGTGTAACAAGTGACCCTTCGCTTGCATTCGCGTTCGAAGAACCATTCCTCCCGGATCCACCTTCCTTGCCTGACGACGCTCCCGCGATGCATGAGTCCAATGGCCCGGTCGAACTGACAGAGCCGGCAAATCGTCCAAAACCAAAAAGAATTGAACTCGTCCCCGCCCAAATCAGCTTTCGAACCGCCGGCACCATTGCGCACCAATTCGAGATAGCTGGGACATCATTGGACGAGCTTAGCGCACTCCGAATACGACTAGCTCTAGTGATTGACGGAAGCGGATCGCAACAGCGAAACATGCAGGATATAGCCTCGATTGCAGAAAAGGTTGCAAGTGAACTTTCCGGTCTTGTTCGATCCTTCGACATCGCCGTTCATGTGCGACGAGACGACTCTGCTGAACGACTTGGTTTCACTCGGATCCCCAAGAGCATTGGCAACTCTACTGGAAGCACGCACTCTATCACCAGATTTTTTCAAACGACGAAGGCAAGCGGCGGTGACGAACCATTCGTCACGATGGTACGGGCGGGGATTCGCGAGCTTGAATCTCAAGCTCCCGTCGACCGAGAGTTTTTCATGCTAATGGGAGACCATGCCGATGGCGACGAAGACCACCCGGTATCGGCTGGACAGCACGAGCTACAACGCTGGTTAGCAAGAGACCAAAGTCGCCGCGTTCTAATGGTGTTCACCGGGCAGTCTGAACATCAGCGCAGCATATTTAGCGACATATCTGTATCGCCTCGTGGTTCGGCAGTTGATGGCACGTCAGATGTCATCAGTGAGATTGTCTCGCTTTGCCGCGTTGGTCTTTCATCCGATGCTTCTTCACAAACCGGTGAATCGCTAAAGACTCGATAACGGGCCGGTGCCGCGTCAGTCCCGCTCACCCCACTTCATTGAGAGCTTTCAAAATGAAAAACCTTCTTGCGATGCAGGTTTGCGTCGTTGCCACATCCATGGCCTTTTCGACTGGCCTATCGCTCTGGTGCAGAACAGTTGACGCCACGGAGCCAAAGATCCACTCGGACTCGCAATTTCCGATCTGTGAACATTGCACGTTGCAATTTCTCGCGGAGTTGGATGACCCGAAGCAGTTTGTCGCTCGCACTCAGTTGCTGGCACAGATGTCGTTTTATATCGGTGCGATGAGCTTCGTCGCACTCATCGTCACGTCAATCTGTCAGCTGATCGAGCTTGGTGTCGGCACCGCAATGGAAGCAATGAGTTCGTTCACACAAGCTCGAATCGCAAGATGGCGGGCGGCAAAAACTCCTAAAACGAGGCAAGCACGATGAACAATCTCTATCACCTCATCTGCGAGAATTCCGCTCGCCCGGATCTAGCACGGTCAGTATTGGATCAACTCGCTGAAACAAGCGAATTTGACTTAGGGACGCAAGCGAGATCACTGACGGACCCACAATTCAGAATGGTCGCCGATTGGATTGTCAGCGAGGTTCTGGATAGCGCGAAGTTCAACGCAATCTTCACGGGTGCGCTGTTTCATATGTTTCTGACTGCCACCCAATATGGAGGTCGCGGCGAGTTGGTCGCAGAATTTGAGATGAAAGTGAAAATCTCTCGATCTCAACTCTACCGACTCAAAGACATTCACCTGTCATTTGGGCGTTTGCTCATAAAGGAGCCCAGCCTACGTCATCGGTTCCCGATGGAGTCACTTAAGCTGCTTTCATCCTCGGGTACTGAACAAGCGGCAAGGGACGAAGCAACCGAATTGGCACGGAAGGGTGAGACAGTCACGATTAAAAAGGCAAAGGAATTCATCGCAAACAACTCTTTGCCCAAAGAACCTGCTGGCCATGAGGAACAACCCTCATGCGAAGTCGGGCTGCTCCCCAGCCCCGACGAAACGGAGGCTATCGACGCCCCAGCCACACCTGGCGTCCTCTGGCGTTACTGCGACCGGCTTGTCCGAGTGATCATCGAACCGGCTTCCAAGAGAACTGTCGACCTCGACGCGATGATCTATGCCCTACGCGAAGCGCTCAGGCGAATCGAAGGTGAACGAATGAGTGATGGCAACCCTTCAATCCAGGACTCGAACGAGGAGCAATACGCTGATGTGGGATAAACTCGATAGCTTTGAAAGTGCTCTACCTGTGGAGCAATCAGGGGGCGAAAGAGCTGTTCCTGAACAACCGCCGCGTCGCCGCAAACCACTGAAAGAAGTGCTGCAGTTCTGGGCACTCAACGCGGTGCTCGGTTCGATCATCGCGGTTGTTTACCTCAGTGTCGGAGCAGCCGGCATCACGGAAGTGCTGCCCATCACTCAGCAGCGACTGCACCAATTGCCGATTCCGGCGATTGAGCGATTACAGAACTACAGCGGCTGGAACCGCGTTTCACTCGCATTGATTTTTGCGGCAGGGCTCTGCCTGGCTGTTTCATTGCTGTGGATCCGGATCTTCGCTTGCTTGCAAGATGCTGGATCGCTCACCCGCAAACGTCGTGATCAGCCCGTGCTGTTTTACCTGCACACGTTCATTTGCGCGACGGTGATCGGCGTCGACAGTGCGTTGTTTTTCATTGGGCTGTCAACCTCAACCGTCGGCTGGGCGGACACCCCGATCTACGTGCCGATTCTGGCCACGCTTCTCTTCACCGCATCGTTGGCTCTCTGGGGGAGCTGGCACTGCGATTACAAAAACTCCTCGAAGGTTTAAGGCTGCACGATGTCAATTCGACCAAGAACACCGACGCTTCATTTCCAATTGCCCCTGCTGGCGGCGATCGCCTTCATCGGCGGGTGCATTCCAAGTGCAAACATTGCGGCGCCACCGCCCTTCGAAACCGAGGAACTTGACTCGGTTCTCGCAGTCAGCGTGGACCTATCCGGTTCATTTGCGAATCGTTTCAGCGATCAAGCTTATCCGCTTTTGCTCGATGTGACGGATCGATTTTTTCGCACGGGCATGGGGCAAGACAACCGCGTGGTGCTCTCTCAAATGAGCGGCAACAGCCGGGTGGTCTTATTCGATGGCACTGCGTCCGAACTGAGAAGTCGCTTCGCATCACCAGAAGAGCTTGCCGGCTTCCTTCGATCGAAATCACAACCAGAGCGATCACCCATCTTCGATGCCACCCGCGAAACGATCGACTATGTCGTCGGGATTGACGGCATCGGAGACAGAACCCGTGTGCTCACGGTAATCCTGAGCGACATGCGTGAATCCGAGTCGGACCAATCCAAACGCACAACGCAGGGACGGAAGATGCTGGAATCACTCAAACGGTATCGAGAGCAGGGCGGGGCCATCGCCTGCTATTGCGTCGACCAGAACGAGACTCAGCGGTGGCGGCGAATCTTCGATCTAGCTGGGTTCGACCCGGGCTACTCGTTGATCTCGAATGACCTGGTGGAGAACCCAACGTTACCCACCTTCGACTGAAAACTGAAACGAATCAAGTCGGCAATTGGAAACCAAGAACGATCAAACGAAGGATCTCAACCATGCTCAAACCCTATCACTGCGTAAGCGTTCCAAGGTGGCCGCAAATGCAATTCGACGCTTCCAAAAGGCGAGCGTACCTTTCAGTGCGATACGCAGACTGGCGATCGCACGCCAGAGGCTGCCGTTGCACTGAGATACTCGTTTGCCTTGGATATGCCGCGTGCGGTTGGCTCGCTTACCAAGCCGTGCCGATATATGCCGAGATTCAGGCGACCCTGCTTGGCTGGATGGTCGTCTGGGGTGTATCGGCCACCTGCATGAGAACGTCATTTCGATTGCTTCTACCGAAGTTTCTCGCTCGTCGCATCTTTGGCACCCGGCTCCGCGTGTGGATGACCCCCACAGCGATCGCGATCGACAGCCGGCTTTACGAGAAGCCCTTCCGGGTGCCTCGGCAGTGGTCGGGCACGCCACTGAATTTGCAATTCATCAGCGTGGAAGACCCGGAGGATACAGAGCACCGACATCGCAGTCGCCCCAAAGCCGGGGAACGACAGATCTTCCAAGAGGAATCAAAATTGATCCAACTCCTCATTCGGTCGCCCGACCAGCCCCGCGGCTCCGAATACAGCGACTCGGAATGTGCGATGCGCTGCTACCCCATTGCGTCGGTGCGACAGCGTGACGTGTCGAAATTCACCATCGTTCTCAATACAGCAAGCCGAATGACACGAGAGCAAAATCAATTCAACGACGTGCACAAGTGGACGCAGGGAGTTGACATCGACATTCGCGAATCTTTTGAAAGGAACATCTAAAATGCTGTTGACGATCAAAGACGTCGCGAAACGATTGAACATCAGCCTCAGCAAAGCCTATGCGATCGTCTCGCAAGGTGATCTTCCATCTTATCAAATTGGCAGCGCCCGTCGCGTAGCCGAGGATGACTTGAAGAACTACCTGGAAGGTTGCCGAACGGAGCACCAACGTCTGCCCGAAGCGGTCAAGCGACACTTTTAACCCACAAGCAAGAATACGACATGAGCAAAAACGGATCATCACCACCAGACCGCCCCAGCCACACAAAATCGTTCAACCAGAGAGCTGCCAAACCGAGAGTGCAGCTGCGACGTGACTTTGCCCTCGCCGCAACCCCGGCGTCGGCGAAGCCGGCATTTGCCAAAGCGTCCAAGCAAGAAGCAAAGAGATTCTCGATGCCAACACTCGAATTGACACCGCGTGGGGCTCGCACGCTACCGAAGAAACAACGAACTCGCGCGATCGCATCAGTCGACCCGAGGAAACTCCCAAAAGTGATGCCGGAGAGGGCGAGACCACGTCTCGATCAATTCAATCGGAAGGCGATGGGACGACACTCACTTCAAGTCGCAAAGAGCAAGGAACGAGACAGTGGACATCGAGAACGATAAAACACTTGCGCAACGAGGGCAGGGCGCGGTAGGTTCAAGTGTGTCCTACAGCGAAAACGAGATCGAGGAAATGTTGGCTCCGCAGACGCGGTCCATTACTGATGCCAAAGGCAAAGAAATCAGGCTTGAACAATCGGTTCTGTTCTGGACCATGTTCGACACGCTGATCCAGGAATGGTCTTTCACTGAAGCTCAGTTGATTGGCTACGGATACGACACCACCCAGGAATTCGGACTCCCTTTTTCCCTCGCCATCCAAGATGCAGTGTCCCACCTGTACAAAGATTGGACCGCGCCGGACGAGCAGGGGAGTTATTCGGCGATCTAGAACGGATCGTATCGACCCTGCAGGAAAGCAGCTTTGTCGTAGAACGCCTGTTGCAAAATCATCGGATGAAAACCAGGCCGTAAAATCAACTGACGTAGTTTTGCATCGTCTCGGGCGAAGAACATTCCGACTTCTGCCGGCGTCATCAGCGGCGTGGAATCGATCGACCAGTTCTTGCCCGACTGAGCGTCATTGGCCACCTGGGAAAACGTCGTCGCGGTACTTGAAGATTTTGCGGTCAAGCTATCGCCCATTCGCTTCGACACATACGACAATGTCGTCTGATCATTGCCACCGAAGACTTGCATCACGCCACAGTTGGCGATGAACGTCTCCCAGGACCCTGGATATTTGTCTTTTAGCTGATTGAGATCTTGCACGACGATCAACAGCTTGACTCCGAGGCCAGCCAGCTGTGCGATTGCGACTTCAATGCATTCAAGCCGCTGCAGCGCAGCGAACTCTTCCAAGAAAAACACGGTTTGATTTCCAACCGATTGCTTCTCTTCCTCACAGGCGGCGATCGAAAGCTGAACGATCATTCGTTGATACCCGCTCATCGTTTCGCCTCGCATCGCGGGGATGCTTGAATAGATCGATAGCGATCCACTTTTCAATCGGCGAGGGTCGACAGACGGACCGGTCAGCACATCCTGCACGCACTCAATCCCGATAAAAGCCAAGTGTTTCCGCAAGTTCGACAGAACCCCAAAAAACTCCTGCCCCGTACGATCATAGAAGGCCCTCGCTGACGCACGGACGGTACCGCCGCCCGCGTCATTGTCCATCATCTCGATTTCGAGCGTGTAGCTGTTCGGATCTTCTTCAGCGGGTTCGGCCAGACGAAATGCAAGTTCCCAAACAGTGACGAGGTTGCGTCGACCTTCGTATCGGGCGTGCGTGGCAACGTGAGTGCAGAGACCGCTCAGAATATCGCGAGCGCAGTCATTCCAGTGCGGGTCCTTACTTCGCTGTGAGTCCGGTATCAGCGAACTGGCGATGAGCAACGCATTCGGAACGAACGAAAATCGATCCGACCGCGAGAGCATCTCGATCGGATTGAAACCAACCCGGTATTTCCGGGTGCCTTCGCCAGAACACTCAAAGGGATCAATGACGGCGACATCTTGCCCCAAGCCTTCTGCACGCCATCGGCACGTGGCTTTCGCGAGGTCGCCTTTGGGATCAATCACGAGCGTCGACGTTTCTTTTGGAAGCATGATTAGATTCGGCACGAGCACAGATCGCCCCTTGCCGGCGCGGCTTCCTGCGACAAGAAGGTGATGGCGATCATCAGCAACGCCGATCGGAAAACCGCCATCAACCCATCGCGTCGCTCGACCGTCCGGCAGTCGATTACCTATCGAGATCGAGCCGCCGATCACACCGAGAAAGATCTTCGATTCCCGATTGCTTTCGACATCGAATTGAAGCGACTTCGTCGAAACGATGTTCTGAGGAAGCTCGAAGTGCGCATTGGGAG
>NZ_DDGH01000002.1:177663-201520 GCF_002337565.1 Rhodopirellula sp. UBA1907
CTCGAAGTGCGCATTGGGAGGCCGACCAACATCGTCAGGTCCACGACCGCGTAGTAAATCGTCGTGGATTTCGTTGAGGGCTTTGGACTGGTCGATGTCTTCGGTTCTCAAGAATTGGCCGATCTGAATGCGTTCGAGTGACACGACATTGTAGCGAACCGTGACAGGATCCTGTCACAGCGACTTCCGGCGAGGTCTGGTTTCCCGAAACAAGCAACTAACGATACCAAGCCGATTCCATTCGCCTCTCCGATTACAATGGGGGCATCGGGCGTTGGCCACAATGATACAACCAAACCTCCAGTTACCGGGCGAAGGCAGCATCAAGGCGAACGTCATGGATTATGGGGACCGAGCAGTTGATCCGGATTTCAGAGCCGACGACGCCGAGGTCTCCTGTGCATCCGATGGTACGACAGACAGTTTGTCACGCCTGACAGAATTTGCGGAAACTCTTGCCGCAATCGCGGCGTCGATTTTTCGTCGATAGAGCGAAGTTGCCAGCAACTGCAAGTCTGCCATGACCTCTTCGCGGTTGCGATTACCTTCGAAAGTGATTGGCCATGGAATGGCAAGGTCTCGGCAAATCTCTTCGTACTCTTGCAGAGTGAATTTGCTGCGTTCAGGCATCATATCGGCGCTGCTGTTGTATGTAACGGTACCGTCATGCCCGATGACTACGACCGTCGGGTAACCCACTATCCCGAACCGTCGGACCGTGGTCCCATCCGTTGGGGATTCACCGCGATCCAAGCCAGTAGGAATCGACCACCCCTCCCGCTGGAGCACATCCTTGATAACCTCCATCTCCGTGCCTGCAGTATGAATTGACAAAAACACCACGTCCTTTTCTGCGTATCGCCGTTCCAGCTTCTTAAGAACGGGTACGGTTTGCAGACACCCGCCGCACCAAGTGCCCCAAAAGTCGAGTACGACAATCTTGTCCCGGAGGCTGCCAACATCACGGTCCTGCCCATCCGTCCATGCTACCACTTTCCACTCAGGTGCAGCTTCGCCTGGCAGGACTGGAGCGGCCTCTGGTGAAACAGCCTCTATAGCGGTTTCATCGTCTTCAGCGTGAACGACCTGGCTAAGACTCAACAGCAGAGTTAGCTGCGCGATGCGATTGATAGTAACGCGGCTGTGCATTTGGTGCTCCATTGCAGTCTGAACTTCCTAACGCGGAACGGCAGACATCACGCTGCTACGCCTTTCGGCGACCGCTTTGGCGAATTCAACAGAGTGCCCAGTTATCGGACGGTGGCGGCTTCGACGCGAACGCTACGCATCAGCGGGCCGGCGTTTTACTCGTTGACTTCAAAACCGACCCGGCCGCCGGCTCTGTTGAATGCAATGGTTCGCCAAAATCAGTTGTTCTTGACATCTGCAGGAATGAGAAAGCCGCTTAGCATTGTATCCAGGCGTGCAGACTTTGCCAAAGCTAGATCTTGCTCCGACGCGGCACCGGATCTAACGCTTTCCTTCGCGAGGGCCTCGATCTCACGAGCTCGAGCTTCGTACTCAATCGCCGCGTTTGGAACACCAACCATGAGCGATGATTTTAACAACTCGCGATTCGCTCTTATTACAAATCTGGCATTCGTTCCGTAAATTCGATAATGCGACATTTGTGCGTCAAAAGCCGTCCTATTAATATCCTGTTTAACTTGCTGGAAAAACTGAATCAGTGTTCTGCCGACAAACTTATGGTCTTGCGGCCTCGGTTCAGCTTGCGGTTCGGCAGAGTGACCACTTGTTGCACTCTGCAGAATGGATGCAACAACAACGAGTAGAATCAAGCGTACCATGTGCTAATCCTTTGGGCTTCTGAAATTGACGCTGTGAATCATAGCTGACCACGGTTTAACGCCTACTCCATGGCTCCGTGAGCATCCGTGGTTCGTCGCCAATGAGGGTGGCGTTTGATTCTTGGTCGTTCAGATTAATGCCGTTGAGATGATCGAGGTAGTGATGAACCATCCCGTTCGGGTCCGACCAAAGACAGACAAGTTCTGAGCCGTCGGCACCTCTTACGGGAGTTCGTAGCGTACGTGTGGATGGGTTGTATGTCCAGTCAATCTGGATCATTTCTCGCATGCGATCAAAATAATCGGGTTGACGAGCATTCCAGAACAAGCGAAGGGACGGCTCGTCGCTGTGCAATTGTTCCAAGTCTGACCAGTCATCGGGCCATTCGTTGTCATGTTTCTGCATGTAGCGAGTCAGCAGCGTGCCGGTGTCCCACGCCGCATACGCTTCCGGAATATGCCACCAAACGTAAACGATTTGGCCAACGAACCCGGCAGCCACCCCGAGTGCGAGAAGCAGCAATAGTCGCAGTTTGCGATTGCGTGTAGTCATCTGATGATATTGACACGACGAACGACGGCGGTAACGGGGCCGCCGCCAAAAAATATGATTTCAAAACTCGCGTCATCGGCGGCTCCCGTTCACCGCTTTGTTCTGCGTTCCTCGATCTACCGAACGATCGGCACTTCGATCCCAACAAGTGCCACGTTCTTCGCCCCATCCCGGAATTGAAACATTTTCATCGTGATACCATCGAAGATCTCGCCGCCGGTTCCGTGCGTTTCCAACCGTTTTCCCTGACCATCAAACGCTACAAGTCTGGCGTCACTGTGGAATTCGTTTAGTGAAAGTGCACAGCAGATTGTTGTCACGTTTAGTCCATCGTTCCTTGCGACGAAGAAGTTGTAAGAGTTGTTGACGAAACCTGTTTTTGGATAGTGGGGTGCAAGTTCCCATCGAAATCCATCCGCTGCAGCTGGCCGACTTTCCCCAGCCTCTGTTCGTATTACCACGGAGTCCATGCGGTTCTCCTCTGACGTGATTCCCAAACAGAGATCCGTCGTTTTCACTTCCGTCGATCCATCTTCCGATTTCGTCCAGTCGATAGAGGTGTAGAAGATTGACCCCGGCGGCAATTGCCGGCTTGAGGCAACTTTGTCGAATTTCGCGGACGTCTCTTCCAAAACATGCTTTGATTCGTCGGGCACCGTGTACTTGGTCGGATCCCAGTTCGCCAACGCGTCAATCACCTCATCGACAGTCAGTTGATCCTCGGATTTCTGATTGTGTTCTCGAACGGCTAATTCGAGTGCCGTGCTTTTATTCGTCTCGGCAGATAGTGGGGTACATGCGAGTGACGACAAGAATAAAGATGCCAAAAGTACGGACGGTCTCTTACGAAACATGAATTGTTTCCCTTTCAGGCGATACGGGTCAGTTAGACAAACGCAGAACGGTAGACATCACGGGGGACGGACTTTGTTGTTACACACAAGTCATCACACAAATTGTGACGTTGGTGACTAGTTGGAGTCAAGCTAAATTGATGACGGCAGGACACGGTGGTCCTGGAGCTAGTTGATCACGGAGGAAACCGACGATGATAAGTCAGTGGGTCATGGATGAGATGAAAACGGCCGATCTTCGCGACAAACGCCTCGAACGCAGACTGGTTGAGTTGCTCGATACGCTTTCGCAAGCGTCTACCTCCAGCATTCCCGCGGCCTGTCACGACCGGGCAGAGATGGTCGCGGCCTACCGTTTCTTTGACAACGATAAAGTCGGCTTAGAAGAGGTGCTCGCACCCCATATCGACGCCACTTACGCTCGAATGAAGGCACAAAAAGTTGTGCTCTTGGTGCAAGACACCACCGAACTCGACCTGACGCGACCCGCTAGCGAAGTCGAGGGTGCCGGGCCAATGGGCAGCGGTCGTCGTAGCGGCGGGTTATGCACTTAATGCACGCTTTCACTCCCGACGGTACACCCCTGGGAAACGTTTCGGCCGAAGCCTGGACACGAGAGCCAAAAGACTACAAACCCAAGGCAAAGCGGTGCTCAAGTGAGCGACGGATGCAGATCAAACGAAAGCCATTTGAAGAGAAGGAAACCTATCGCTGGCTCACCACGTCACAGCATTGCGCCGAAGTAAAAGAGCATTGCCCCAAGACCCAGTTCGTGATGCTGGCCGATCGGGAATCCGACATTACCGAAGTGCTCGAGTACTGTCGCAGCCAAGACCAGTTTGACTGGGTGATTCGGATCGACGGAAGCCGGGTTTTGAATAAGGAAAAGTTTCGAGATCGAACGGTCGCAATCCGCGAAGAATTGACAAATCGCAAGTCTCTCTATCAAAAAACGCTTGACGTTCGCGGTCGGACGGCCTGGGGAAGCGAAGGGCTTAAACATCGACCTGGCAAAGCCGACCGCAGCGCTCGCGATGTGACCGTGTCGGTTCATAGTGGGGAAGTGACTCTGAACGATCCACGCGCCGGTCACTACGACGGGGTCATCGTCAATGCAGTGCTGGTACGAGAGACCAAACCGAACGGCAAAGACGATCCGATCGAATGCCTGATGCTGACAAGCCTTCCAGTCAAGACACGCAAGCAAGTCGATTTTGTTCTTGAATATTACCTAATGCGTTGGATGATCGAGTTGTTCTTCAAGGTCTTAAAGAGTGGCTGCAAGATCGAGTCCCGCCGTTTCGAGCACATCGACCGTTTCCTGCCGTCGCTGGCGATCTACATGATCATCGCCTGGCGAAGTTTGTATATATGCAGAGTCAGCCGAAAACACTCTGACGCATCCTGCGAAAAGGTTTACAGCGAAGCGGAATGGAAGAGCGCATGGCAAGTCGTTCGTAAAAGTCGGCCACCACGCAAGCCACCGACACTATTGGAGATCACAAAGGCCGTCGCCGAACTGGGTGGCTGCATAGATCGCAAGAACACGGGCCCGCCGGGACCTCAATCAATGTGGCTCGGTCTTCAAGCGATGCACATCATGGCGACGTGCTGGATGGCATTCGGTCCGGGAGCCGATCGAAGATGTGTGAAACAACGAGGGGACGGACGAAAGACTTTCCACCCAAAAAACCGTGCAAGCCGTTCTCCAGTGGATGTTATGGTTCTGCCTTATTCGCTGCAGACCTACATATGTTAAACGGGAGTATAAGCAAAACACAAGGTGCTATCCCGCATGCACTCAGGGCCACAATTCCCGCGCCGCATTGCAAAATATAACGCGTCGCAAACATCTGTTGACGGAAGGTGACACCCACTGCGATGACACTTGTTGCGACAACTAATGACAAAACGCTAATCTGAAGTCGCAGATCGAATCGGAGGCAAATGAAGTTAACGCCCAGGAAAGCCAAGAAGCCAACGGCCGATGCAATAATCAAGTCAGCGGCAAACAACCAAAGGTTAAAATGCCTTATTGTTGTCGTGTCTGAGAGCCATCGAGATGTCAATGGTATCTGACTAGTCGTCTGCACGGGCGGCATGGGGCGTTGGATAGAAAGTCGGGTGCCGAAAGCCAGTGGCCAACCTTGTACCCAATTCCGCAATGGAGGTTCACCAAAGAAGTCACCTGGGCCTTGCCATTCACCACGCGCTTTGTCCCAAGCGGCCAAGTGCAGTTGGTATCCATCTAAATTCAGGATCGTGAATGCAAAAAGGACAAACAGCCCGACGAAGATTGCAATACCATATGGCCTGTGTTTTTTCATGCGAAATCTTTTGCAGAACGACCGCCGTCACCGGGCGGCGAGAGTAAAACTAACTATCAGGAAACGCGCTGACGCCGCTCCGGGCGAGTAGACCGAGGTCTCTTTGATTTAGGCGAAGTTTGTGTTCCCTGTTTGCCACCAGTTTCCTGTGGTGGTGTCACAGTATTCTAACCATGCCGCATTGACCCCCGGCCCCGCCGCAAGCCCAACTTCGTGAGCACGCTATGGTTACATGTGGTTTTGGGCTCAAGGTCAATTGTTGCGATGGAATTCGGTGGGTGAATGAGAAAATAAACCTGCGTCAACGTTCTTTCGAACGAAGGAAAGCAACGAGTGTGGGTTAGCAGTTACCATGATCGAATCGGTTTTGGTTTCCGAGATCGTCGTTGCAACAAGTTCTCCGTCTTCGTTTGGAACTGTTGTCACATGCTTAGTCTCAGTTCGTTCTACCGTCCCGGCAACGTTGCCATCTCCAATCGCGGACTCCACAAAAAGGGAATCAACGCACGACATCTCGATACCATCCCGGTGAACCCGAAGCCGCATCATGATGTAGCCAGCGATTTCCGATTCGTTCCATGAATCACGGTCAATTTGAGGTTCGCTGTCACGTTTGTTTGGCGAGAAGACAGGAATCTGCATGATGTGGAATTCGCCAACCCGAGTTGCAATGGCGAACCCTCGAGTTGCCTTTGGCGGAGTCGATCTGTCCATGGCCTGAGAGATCGACCGAAATCGAAACACACCAGCCGGAGCGTCGCCCTCGGCGGGGCCTACGTGAACATGGTGGGAAACATTGTCGGGTCCGGCAGTTTGTTTGTAGACGCCGAAAAGCTCTTGCGGAATCGTGGCAGCATCAGGAGTTTCGAGCGGATGTTCGAACAACGGAATCGTGCAACCGCCAACGACGAGGCAGGTGGTCGCTGCGAGAAGTAGCCGTCCAATCATCCGTGTTCTTTGCATGTAATTTCCAAGGTCATTGGCGAAGGGCATTCGGCTAAGTTGGAATCGGGAAAGAGACTGACGCCCTTACTCCGGTGCACCGAATTGTTCCGCATTCGAACCGGCAGTCAGCGCAACGAATCGTCTGTCTCGGGGTTTGTATTGTAGCAGCATGGTTCGAGCATGTGCCAAGCATGGGATCGATGACGGTCAACGGCATTGAACTCCGTGTTCGGGTCGGCGATCGAACACGCCCATCCGAGCACGATTCGAGCATCGGGATCACGAGCGTCACTCGTGCGCACCGGTCACCAACCTGGATCGAGCGCACCGATCACCACGGATGACGGAGCGTGAGGCTTTGATCAACTGCGGAACGACAGGCGTAACCCGGTTGTGGCGAGCGACGCTGAAATCTTAAACCGGCCCGACCACAACTCGGGTTCACGCAATTGTTAGCCAGCCCGTGGTGCAAAAGGGCCATCTTTTGGCATGACTGTGACGTGGGTAATTTTGTCCGCTTCAAGCTGGAATCGCAAGAAGCAGCTAGCAGCGTGTTGATTTTCGCCCAATTTCGGTAAGATCATCGAATCTTACTCGGAGGGCCTCGATGGGACTTGGAAAACGCAAACGCGAACATCAGCAATCGTTTTGGGTGGCGGCTGACAAACTGTGCAATGCTCCTCGGAATGCATTCTACGATCGTCTCAACCAGTTGCTTGACGAGGTCAAATTCGACGAACAGCTGGAAGAGGCGGTCGAGCCATACTACGAGAAGTCTGGTCGCAAGGGCATCGCTCCTGGCACTTACTTCCGCATGATTTTTATTGGGTACTTTGAAGACATTTCGTCTCAGCGAGGGATCGCGTGGAGATGTGCCGACAGCAGGTCGCTTGCGAAGTTTCTTGGGTTTGGCCCCGATGAGGCGACGCCCGAACACAGCACGTTATCGTTGACACGGGAACGCCTACCAATGGAGGTCCACCGCTTCGCCTTTGAGCTGATTCTCAAAGCGACTGCGGAGAACGGATTACTGAAAGGCAAGACGCTTGGCGTTGACGCAACTGACTTGGAAGCCAACGCATCACTCAAGAGCATCGTTCGCAAAGACAACGGCGATGACTGGCAAGCCTATCTTCGCAAGCTCTATGTCGAAGAGACCGGAAAGGACAGTCCAAGCGACGAAGAACTTCGCCGGTTCGATAAAGGACGTAAGTCTAAGAAGAAGGTGAGCAACGATGAATGGGAGAGTGCAACCGACCCAGATTCCCGCATTGGGAAGATGAAAGACGGACGTTTTCACTTGAAATACAAAGCTGAAAACGCAGTCGATTTGGAAACGCAAGTGATCGTTTCTGCGGAGGTCTACTATGGAAATCAGGGCGACACTCACACGATCGAAGACACCGTGAATTCGGCCAAGACTCACCTCAGAGAGACTTGCCCGGAAAAGGAGGTTCAGGAAGTTGTCGCCGACAAGGGGTACCACTCTGAACACGTACTCGATGGCCTGCAGAACGAATGCGACCTACGCACGTACATTCCAGAACCTGACCGCAAGTACCAACGAACGTGGACTGATAAGTCCCCTCAACGAGAGGCAGCCTACCGCCGGAACCGTCGCAGGACCAAAGGGAATCGTGGTCGCCGACTTCAACGACATCGCAGTGAACGAGTGGAACGAACGTTCGCCCATCTATGCGACACTGGCGGTAGTCGCCGGACATGGCTTCGGGGGCTTGAAAAGGTCCAAAAGCGATACATGAGTGCCGCCATGGCGTACAACCTCGGACAGATCATGCGCAAAATGGTCGGCGCGGGAAAGCCAAGGTACGCAGCAGTGCTCGCCGAGCGAGCTTTTTCGCGATTCTGCGCAGCTTGGGAGGTTATGGCGTGCCCAGAAAGCCTCCTGACAGATTCGCAGCGCCAGCAAAATCAAAATTGGACGTTTCAGGCTTCGCTCGGCGCGTGACCGCGGCTGCTCGATGGGAGCGGCAGATCAAAGCGAAAATCAACAGGCTGCTAGGCAATGTGTAACGAATCCATATCGGAATAGTTCCGAACCCCGTGTGTGGACCGCCGCCTTGATCGTTTGGCGTGCCATATTCAGTAACAATGTCAGAGCGAGTGACGTCGTCGGGTAAAACCGGTAGTCCTATCAGCGGCAGGTAGCGGTTTGCGAAACGGATGGGAATGGTTTCCTGACACATCATCATGTACGTGCAGTCAATAGGTACACAGTCCGCGCTCACTGCAATACTGGCTGCAATTTTCGATTCATTTTCGCCCATTGCCGCAAACCGAGCACTCAACGTTAGGCGTTCAGTTTTGGAGCAGAAATCCACGGCGTCAACGCTGAGCGACGTTACGGAATAGTAGTTGCGGTCTAATCTGAACGACGGCTTGAAGATCGGGTTTTCGTATTCGGCACTCAAACAGTCTGACATCTCGATCGTACGCTTGCGCAGCGAGGTAAACTCGACAGCATCGCCGAATGGGAGGTTCCGGAGTGCACCATCGGTGTTGCCACAGTCAAAGTCCACATCGAGACGACCGATAAACAGTGTGCAGTCCGCCGACACGAGTTGAACTTCGGTGCCACCAACGATCAGGGTGCCCATGTTTGAGTCCATAGCAGTTGGCGATGGCCTTGCTGGCTAACGTCACCCGGAACGCGCGAGAAACTTTCCATTACAAATTCGCCTGATTCGCGTGCTCGGGTGCACGCTTTGGTTCGTCATTCTCAGTCTTCCGAGTCACCGACAATTGGGAGCCTAACGGAAAATCCAGAGCCACGAAGAATGAAAGCGTTTGCATTCTCTTCCCCCGTTTTCCGTAGCACGTCCACGAAGAAGATATCACTTGATTTTGTGACAATGACGAGCTCTGCCATCTCCCCTTCTTCCGCTAATCTCCCCCACTTTTGCATCGCTCCTGTTTCGGAATACAGTGTGCGAGCTAATCCGGACGCTATTTCACGGGTTTGCTGATCAGTTAACTCGTCGTCAGCGGTGCTGGGAATTCCAACTGGCTTTAGCTGGGTCAAGATTATCCGCGAAACGGAACCTCTCGGTATGGCATCCGGAAAATGCATGCCAATCCAGTCATTTGCTTTCGCAATCGATTTGTAGTCGACATGCTTCATCTCAATCAGCGGTGGTTCAGCCGCCGTGGCATGCGTTAGCAGGCAAGCGGTCAGAACTGCAAACATCAGGTGTCGGATCATCGTATTCTCCTGACGAACGTCCAAGGTACCAGGTAAAGGCGTTCGGTGAAGTTGAGATTAGGGAAAAGACTGACGCGCTCACTCCGGTGCACCGGATTGTTCCGCATTCGAACCGGCAGTCAGCGCAACGAACTCCTGTCTCGAAGTTTGCATTGTAGCAGCATGGATCGAGCATGTACCAAGCATGGGATCGATGACGATCAACAGCATTGAACTCCGCGTTCGGGCTGGCGATCGAATGCGTCCATCCGAGCACGAACGGAACGTGAGACTTGCAGCATGGATCGAGCGTCGGGATCCGCAACCTGGATCGAGCGCACCGACCACCACGGACGACGGAGCGTGAGGTTTTGATCAACTGCGGAACGGGACGCGTAACCGGCCACGCAGGAGAGATCCTCAACTTCAAAAATGTTAGCTCGCGCGCTCCAGATCACGCGATGGTTCCCCGCCGTCTTGGCTAATGCAGCGAAAATTCCGAGCAAACCAAGCAAGCGCAAAATGAATCGCACCGAAGACGCAGCCAAGCACGAAGGTCACGAATGGAATCAGCCAAGTGTAAGAGAACGTGTCGATGCGAGCATTCGACGGCGCGGTCGGATCATACAGCACGTCGACACGGTCACCAATCTCGCCAGGCGATGGCGAAACGCGACCGAATGCTTCAACCGAGTAATCACGTCCGTTAGCAGCAAAGGTGAATGTGGGCTTGAATAGCAGGTCACCTTCAGCGTTGGTCGTTGCGTCCAACTCGACGACGGTACCGGTGGTGCGTTTTGCATCGCGGAGAAAGTCAGCTGTGAGAACAGTCGCGATCAACGAAGCCAGAAGTGAGCATCCCGCAAGGAGCGGAATTAGAACGCGAACCATGCTAAACGAGTTGCGGATCATTTAAGATTTGAAGTCAGTTCTGTCGGGAAGCGCCAAGGTCACCGAGTAAGGGAATTCGGAGGAGTTGGAATGGAGAAGAAGACTGACGCCATTACTCCAGTACACTGAAGTGTTCCGCATCCGAACCGGCAGTCGACGCAAATTGGTCGGCGGCGGAATCTGAATTGTAGCAGCATGGTGCGAGCATGGGGTCAACGACGGTCAACCGAGCAAAAAGATACGGCCGTCAATCGCGATCAATGAACTGCTTTCTTTCATGGCTGATGCTTGATGAGTAGAACACCTGGGATAACGCGGTCACGATTAAACGTTCCGAGCGAAGCGGGCAAGACCGCGTATTAGGACTCGCGTTCATCCCTTTATTCTGTCGTTGCGTTTTGCGAGTCCTTCCGTGTTACCTCGTCGGAATATGATGCACCACATTCGATGCAGTACCTCCCGATTCGCACGCCCTTCCATGAAAATGCCAGAGTTTTCTTGCAGAATGGGCAACAAGGGCGAAAGATCCACGCTGTCACGAGTGCCAACGCAAGAGACGCAAAAATTACCGCGCGAGATACGGTTTGACTATTCGAGATCAGCATCCAAATCCAAGCCGGTATCAGTACCAATAGAATCCAACTCACGGCGCGCAAGATCCGATTTCGCTGGATTCTAAGATGTTCGTATCCCGTCGATGTAACTCGTTCTCGCAATGTCAAATCCCCAACTCGGATGTGCAACACGACACTCTGAAATGCGTTCGCTTCAGTTATGGTCGATTTTCGAAAGCATCGGGGCGCCCAAGTCATCGACAGAACGCTACGGATCCCGGGGACCGAGCAGCCGATTCCGATTTGAGAACCGACTTTGACGAGGTCTAGCGTGCATCCGATGGTTCGATGGATTCATCGTCGTTACTCAGGCCGTTCCACGTCATCGGAAGCCTCTTAGACTTAATTGATTCATGGTACTTGGTGGAGACGACCCTTCCCCTCTTGATCAGAAACTCAATCACGTACTCCAGTTCATTTGTGAGCTGGTCGTAATCGCCGACTGAGATAAAGATGGAGCCGGTGTACCAGTGTGCATGGATCGGAAATCGTTTCGGAATGATCTGGCGATCGGATACCTCCTCACCGTCGATTTGCCCCTCGATGGATTGTAGGTACAGTTTATCGCGGCTAATGCTAAATATTGCCCTGTAGCCCCTCGAGTTTGCAGACGAGCGCATTTCAAAATTGGGGATCGGCTCTCGCCCGTCCGGTTCTTCGTCCGAATAGTACCAAAGACCAAGCATCGGGAGCTGAAAGATTCCGTAGGTGTTGCCGCCGACAATGACTTGGTCATTGACCTGAACTGTCGCGTAGGCTGGCGTCGTCGCAGAGAGCATCGCGGCGGCGAAGAGCAGGATAATTCTCATTGTATTTCCCGTAAGTTACCGATCAGCCGGCGGCGATGGCTGATCATCCATTTTTAAACGCCCTACATCGCTGCTCGGTTGCACGAATTGCTCTACATCCAGCTCGTATGGTACCCGGAGAACGTCATGGGCGTCTATCAGCTCTCAACGAACGCGTCGAAGATCGCGCAGACAATGACTCCACACAGCAGTACACCGGGCGAATTCAACAGCAGTGGCCATTTCGAGTATGGCTTTCGCTTTACGGTCGGGAATGCGATCAACGACCGATGCCTTGACACCAAACTTACAAGTCAGGACCGCCCCACAGTGAACCTCAACAAGCGAAATTCACAGCCGCCACCCCAAACACTTGCTGGTGTTCGCGTTTGCGCTTTGCAAGTCCCACCGAGGCCCTCCGAGTAAGATTCGCTGACCTTACCGACATCGGGCGAAAATCAACACGCTGCCAGACGATCGCGTTGCAACTCGCGATGATCGAAGCAACCTGGAAAATAAAGTGACTCAACCGCCGCATCCACGCGAAGTCAAATCCCTATTGGTTATCGGAAACAGTAGTTCTAGCGTGGAAAGAATGCTTCCCAGGTCACCACGGGCATGCCGTTTTCCAGCATTGTAAACGAAGGCGAAAAGAGCACACCGCCCGACGGTTCATTTGCAGTCGAAGTGAGCGTCCAAGTGCTGACACCCCACCGATACACCTTGACGGTCTCAGAGTCATTCGTAGCGATAAAAAGTCGGCCACTTTCGTCCCAGTTGGCACCAATAAATTCGCTTTCATCCGGCAATTGAATACGGTCGGATATAGTGCCGTCTTTCGGCTCAGAGTATCGAAACAGAATGCGTCTGGAATTCGCGTCGCGTCCAACTATTGCAAGCGTTTCGTCAGGACCAAAGTAAACTTGGTCTAGTGTGTGCTTGAGGGGGAACTCGATCTGGTACCTTGGCATTGCACCGCTGTTGCGTTCCAAGTCGGCGACGTCAGTCATCAGTATTTGCCCGTCCTCTGCACGAACAACGAACCCGCGGTGGTCGCACGTGGTAATCATCGACCCAGGTGGAATGGGGGAGTCGATCAAAGTTTCCTCCCAAGCATCGCTTTGCAGCTTAAATATGCGGTGTCGGTATGACTGCGAGGTACGGTCGTATGACCGGTACGTAAGGACCGGCTTTGTTCCGCCACGCAAATGGATTGCCGCATCCCCGCTGTATTCCGCCTTTAGCCCGTTCGGCGGGCCAACCCTCGCCCAACGATTGTCTCGGAGCGTGTAAAGAAAAAAGCGATCGGCACGATCCGGATTCGAGGGGTGTGTGTAGTAGGTGAGGACCCAAGGATTCCCGTCTTTATCAGTCGCAATGCCAGAGAGGAAGTTTCCGCCCACTCCCGTGATCGCGAGACCATTCTCACCTAGTGGCTGCCATTGCTTCTCATCGAGAACCATCGCCGACACATCGCGACCAGCTTCTCGAAAATAGAGTCCTACGAGCACCGTCTTGCCATTCAACGTGAACACAGCAGGAGCATTCAATGCCGTCTGTGGCGCTGAGACATTCAGGAACGTCTTCAGGCGGTCGCTTCCTCTTGCATTGGCTGCAAGCAGTGTAAGTGCCAAGGCGAGGCAAAGTGAATTGTGCATATTTCTCCAACATTGCTAGACATCACGGGGGAACGGACGAAAGACTTTCCACTTCAAAAATCGCGCAAGCCGTTCTCCCATGCATGTCATGGTTCTGCTTCTTCTTGCGTAACCCACGATGCTATCGCGCGTCGCATCTGTAAACGACCCTTGGTCTCCGCGCCGGACTCGGGAATCAAGTTTGCCGCTGCAAGTCGAATTTCCAGCCAGGCAATCCGGTACCCAAGGTAGCCCGATGGTTCATCGCTGAGTGCGGAGAGCAGTGATCGCCCTGATAGAGAGGTTACGCCATGATCAGCAGCAATTATCTTACCATTGGACTCAAACAATTCGTGCCATGATCTCATCTTGAGTTTATGTTTGCCGTTGTGGATCAAGACAGTTGTGAACTGAGAGTCTGGGCCAAACTTTGCGTCATTGAATCGCGGTGTGTCGAACACGCCGATAGTGCGTAGTCGTTCAATCGCCGATGTGAACCGTTCTGGATTCACCGTCGACGAACGGAACGGTTCGCCACCGTTGAGTCGGTCGTGCGACCAAACGACATGACCGTCGTCCCAAGCGGCAAATATGAGTTTTGGCTTTTCGGAAGAGCCGAAGCCCCAGTTTTCGGTGTAGATCGCGAACACGTGATCAGCACCCGTGATCGGCCGCGGATCGTCGCCCAGTGTCGTCGAAGACACGACAAGAGCGAGCAGCAGCGAAGGCATCAGACGAGGCATTTTGAGCAACCTTTAGTAACAGAAACGTCAAGCGTCAGCGGGAACACGCGGAAATGTCGCTAACAGTCAAATCGCTCCGCTCACGTTCTCCGGTTCACGCAATGGCTCCCTGCCAGTTGGGATACCGCACCCGAAATACCGGCGAACGATTGTAATTTCCGAAAAACATGCAACCGAGGCCAGCATAGCAGGGAATTTTAGAAGGTCGATATCCTGGCGTCCGGTCACCGCAAAGTCGAGTAGAAACACGAACCACGCAGCGAAAGGAAACAGCACCCCCGCAAAAAAGGACGGCACGCGTGAAACCAGTATACGCCTACAGCCGACTCGGCCGAGTGCATACAAACCAAAGACGACGGCACACGCGGCGAATAGTAAAAACGGAACCAGAAGGGCATCGGCGATATCGAGGAGAGCCGACAAGTCATATGGACTGCGAGGGTGTGTTGAGAACGCCAGCAGCACAACAGCAGCTAATGGAAATGCCATCCCAAGTGCGAAGAAACCGGCACAAGAGAAGACACGGTGGAGATCGAGTGAAGCCAGGGAAGCGTCGGCGCTCGGCGATGCGTACGGATTCAACAATTGAGCTGGTTGTTGCGATTGAGGTCGGAAGCGTTTCAGTCGGTGAACGATTGGGATCACGTGGCGGCCGCGAGCGACATACTACTCCACTAAATTTGACTCGAAGACTCACGTGGATTCCTCGGTTCGTCGTGATTGATCCACGCCGAACGCCAAGAGTCTGCTACGTCAGCAGACGCCCACCACAAACCATTGTATGCCGTGGGCTTCCCGAATGCTTGAGATACGAACATCGGCCCGAAAAACGCCGGAATTGGCGGCACCATGAGCCAAAAGCCTAGCACCAGAAGCTGCGATGGATCATTCTTCACGCAGATCCACACAGCAATCCAGGGAAGGGAGCAGACAATCAGTGCCGGCAAGGTGTATTTGAGTCGGGGTTTGAATCCAATTCTTGTTTCGCACCTCGTGCAACGAAATGAAGCAACGTAACGACGCGTCCGAGGGAAACGTTGCTCACAAATGGGGCAGAAGTTTTTCGGAGCTGACGACTTGCGTTCGCCTGAGTTGCCTATAGACGAGGACGGTACGTAAGGATTCACCATAACTCAGGTCGACGAACGGTAGGGTTCAGCGGGCGGCGGAAAGCGATTCAACGATTGCCAAAACGGCCACGACCATCGCTCCGTTGCAACCGATGGTTCGCCGCTCTCGTCTTCGTCGCTGCCGTCAGCATCATCGTATCGATTTCGCCATTGCGAATCCACCAACTAGACCCGCAATGCCGCCTGCCGCCAGCTTGAAGCGTGACGGTCTAACCTTATTGTAGCAATCACCGCATGAGATGGAGCCTTCCAATCAACGATCTGGAACGGTCGCGGGATATCGAACCGGGACGTCAGGTGCGATCAGTAGGCGACTGACGTCTCGTGCCCAACGATGGGCCCTCACGCTGAACCAGAAAACGGAAGCACCGACCGCTGCTCCGGTGAGGGTCGACACCGGAGCGAACATCAACACTGTATCCAGAAACGAGTAACCGCGAGAGTTGAAAGGCGTTGCGGATGTAAACGAAAGGGAAAAGTGCAGAATCATCGCGAAGTTCGCACCGATGATTCCCGCAACTACTGCTGCCCCAAGAAGGTGGTCGTGGCTATGCCCTTTCGCATGCACGATGCCAACCGCAACGAATAGTAGCGTCGTGATTGTAAAACTAGCGATTTTACTGACGTGCCAGCAGACCGGATAGATCACAAACAAGATTGCGAAAAAGGTTACGATCGAAAGCAGCGTAGCAATTCTGAACTGTTTCAAGAGACGTTACTGTATCGACGAAATTCCACGATAACCGAGTCGCGGGGGTTGTTTGACAGTTGCGAAATCGCTCGGCTACCGCGACTTCGATTCATCGTCTGGTTCTGCTCTTTGTCCAGACCTCCAGTTTGCAGGATTCGTGAACAGTGCGGACGATGCAAGTTCGTTTGTTTTCCCGTCGGATGAAACTTCCCACAAGCTGTAGATCGCGCGATTACCAGCATTAAACGTCGTACCCGCGAGAAACACGATGCGTTTGCCATCCGGAAAAAAATCAGGATACCGGTTGTATCGCGATTTGTTTCCGACGAGGCATTTCGTCTCATTATCGACTCGCGAGACACACACGTCGTACCAGAACGACCGTTCACGGTCAGAGCAAAAAGCGAGGGTCACGCCATCCTGCGCGAGCATCGGGTCGGATGCCCAAGCGCAGACGTCCGGATCGCATTCCGGTTCTTTGGGAATCACACGTTGGGGCTTGCCAGTTGGATCGGTCGAGTAGAGAGCAGCGTTTGGCGCATCGTCCATCCCCATCAGATCAGCGGAATAGAGTACCGAGCCGTCAGTTCGCGGGATGATCCGATACATTTGGGAATAGCGTTCGTTTGTCAACCGTGAAAATTCTGTACCACCGGATGCGATCTCGCAGGCGTCCCACTGATCCCACGTCCATCCGCCGAGGCTGTATGGACGATGCCGATAGGCACGTGCGAAGACAATCCGTGTTCCATCAGGATTAAATCGCGGAAGAATGTCGGAAGTCTCAGGGTCGTCTGTTAGCTGTTCGACACGGAGAGTCGAACGATCCATCAGGAAAATGTGATGCGGAGCAGAATCACCCGCGGATGCAGAGAAAACAATTGTTTTTCCGTCCGGTGAGAACGACGGATAGCTTTCGGTCTGCTCGGTCTCGGTGAGACGGGTAACGGAGTTTCTTGCAAGATCGAAGATGTACAAGTCGCCATCAGCAGAAGAGAACACCACCGATTTGCCGTCAGGCGACAGATCGATGCACACGTTGTCGTGTTCAACCGTGGCGTTCTCACCGAGTGGGCAGCCAAGCAGAGGCAGCATACTCGCGATGACGATGATAGCGGTGCGGCGTTTCATTGGGTTCGCTTGATGAGCGGAACGGTTGCGATGACCAGGCCGCGGCGCTAGATCATCCATTGCAGGAAAGCTCGACTCCGCGTCTATCGCGTGGTTATCCGTCAGTGCGAGCCGTGACGAACGTCGGACCCCAGTAATCGCGTACCAAGTCAAGGAAATCGGATCGATTGCCGATCCAAATATAGCATACTGGAATCGTCGTAATCTTACCAAAGCGATCAACAAACTCGATTGGTTCACACATGTCAGGGTTGTGGAACCACTGTCGTCTCCTGACGCGAACACTTCGAACGTTATCGCGATGAAGAAGATAGTCGGCTTTGTCGAGCGAAGACCGGTAAAAGGCAATCTGTTTCGCAGTGACATAGGTTGCGTAGCGAGTAGGCCAAACAAGTTGGCATAGCTTGACTAGCAGTAAAACGATTGCAAACGCTAACGCGATGGGTATCAGTCCGTAGTTGAAGCTCATGTTCGGATATCTGGCTGCGATGCCCTCTGGACCGAGCAGCGTGAGGTAGCCGAGCCCGGAAACGAATAGCGAACAAACTGGTAGGAACAACCATGCGTCGTCTGAGTTTGCACGCACAATGACAGTGGCGTCATCTTCAACGTAGCATGTCTCATTCGCTCTCATCATACATCCAATCGGGTAACAATGGCGTTGACCAGGCGGCGGGTAATCAACTGCCCATTGTCAAAACGCATCGTCCGCCGCTCCGCATCCAACGCTCGGTTCCCTGCCTTCTCAAGCTACTGCTTTCCGGTAGATGAAGAGGCCGCTTCCGATTATAGACACAAACATTCCCGCAAAGGCCAGCAATTCAAGGGCTCTGGCGGGGAGGCTCTCTGGGCCAACGGCTTTGATTTTCAAAAGTCGGTCACCGAGCTGGGCGGCTTGCTGTTTAGCCACTTGCATATCTGCCGATGTCAGTCCACCCGCCTTGTTTCTCGCGGAGTCAACCATCGATTCAGTGCGGCGAATGTCGTTTTCAATTCGATCGAGTTCCATTGGGTCGATGCGGTAGCTCCGCTTCAGCAACAACCATGAAATCGTAACTAAAGTCGCGATCATCGAAACGATGAGCGGAACAGTTGAATTCCTATTTGTCGTCATGCTTTTGTTTAGGGGAACGAATTGTGATCTATGGAAGCACACGAGGTGCATGCATAGATCGTGTGTTGAACTCTGTCGCCGCACTGGGTTGGATGGGGAAGCAAAGCAGGACGTCTGATTCGCTAGAAACAGCCTACCAGATACGATTCTTGGCATGCCTGGAAAGCGGCGAGGCCGGGCAGGGACAGTTGATTCGCAGCATGTCTTCGGCAAGCCGCTTGGTGTGTGCCTCGCTAAGCTGATCGAGAAGCATCACTTAAGTCAACGGATCTTCGCCGGAACGAATCATTGAAGGTCTATGATACATGGAAACAATTCCGTCGGGGGACGCTTTTCATATCCGGGCCGCCGCGATTGATGCTCCACTTGAAAACGCGAGATCGGCGACTCCGCATTCATACCATTGCTATCGGGCGTTTGCGTAGGAGCCAGACGCCAATCGCAGTTTTTGGTATTGAGGCAAGGACCAGCACAAAGATCACAGCGTCCCAGTGCTATAAGCGGGTGGCAGCGAAAGATTTGCAAGCAAACAGAAAGGCGTTCACCGCCACTCCGTTGCAACCCACGGCTCAAGTGAGCCGCTAGCGTGGCGGTTTCGTATTGGTGTTGGAACGGAGGCGTTGCGGATTGTTGGAAGCATTCTTTCAGGAGGAGCTGATTGCTGCGAACAGCTCAGCGACTCCTCCTGAAAAGGAATACAGCAAGCCCAAGTTTAGCTCAAACGGTTCGCGAGATGCACCTGGATTCCACGTCCTGGAAAGTCTTCGCCCGAGACTCTTCGAAGACTTGCATCGGACCGGCAAGTTGAAACGAACTCACGATGGCTACATCCGCACGATAGCTACGTCCGAGCGGTCAGGTAGCTCTCTGATTTCGCCTCCCGCAGTCCCGATCAGGTGACCAAGAAAAAAGGCCCCCTCGCGTTCTCCTGTGCACGCCATAGTTACCCCAACTACTACTCGCTTGGCACGACGCCCGCCCACCCCTTCCACGATGTCCCATGCTCAACGTCAACAGTCAGGGTGCGGTCAGCAAAAGCCTGTGCCTGAGACTTCGATAGATTGGAGTCCACTATTCTTATTGTGCGAATAGAATCCATTTCGGCAAGTGCGTCCAGAACGGCGTCGCCTACGTTGCTGGACCAGACAACAACCATTGGGGTGTCACATTCGTTTGCGAACTGAAGGAATATAGGTGACGTTAGATCGCAATCGCGGAAAGTGATGCGTTTGGACACTCGTTTTGGAAACGTGATGCCAACAAGCTGCTCAGGTTCTATTTGGGAGCCATCAATAGTGAGATACTCTATTTCACGAAAGAAACCGGGACCCAAGTGCTCCTGCAACACTGCCGGTAAGAGGAGAGGCCCCCAAGTAAACCATCGCCCGTTCGGCGTTCCTTCGTTGTTAAAACGAATAATGACTCCGGATTCTTCCAATCGTGTTGCGGCAACCGACCGTTGTACCGGGCGGTAGATCAACGCCATTGAAATCGTGACGAAGACACAGGCCAACGCAAGTGTGGCGGCACGGCTACGACGAAAAGCCCAAAAGAACCCAAGTAACAACACAAGTGAGATCGTGCCTCCGACGATAAGCAGCGGAATAAGCCCCGACGAAAGAGCTTCCGGGAAGGCATTGATCGCGAGCATTGACGCAATGACCAGCGCAATCGTCGTCGATAGTATGAGCCGAGATCGCGACATGGACTGCATTTTAGATGGGAGCTTCAATCGGATAATGGTAACGATCACGTGGCCGCCACGAACGAATCACCACTTCAAAAAAATCATTTCGCGGCCTCCGTTGAAATCGATGGTTCGCAGCGTACATGATAGCGTATTCGTACTTGTTTACCGCACCGTGATGGGCAGAGGCAGCGGCAATGCCGTCGGGCTTGTTAATTGACTTTGCAAGAACGCAAATGGCTCGGCCATTCGTTGCATGCAAGTTCGCATCACACTCATGATGATCGACTGGGCGTTCGCGTCAGCTTCACTTCGGTTGCCACCCCACACCTTTCGATTGACGACAGCCGGTCGAATCGCCTGCTCGCCACGCCAATTGGTCGCATCCGCTCCCGGATGACGGAGAAAGGTGAAGAGATCATCTAAATGGTTTTTCAAGAACTTTGCGAAACGCTCGTTGGCCACATGTGTGTTGATCGGGCGAACCAGGTCACGAATTCGCATCGTCAAGCGTCCCGCCATCACCTTTAGCCCGTGGTCGGTCATCTTGCCGGCGGGAAACCGATTGCGATATTCAAACCCTTTGAGCAGAACGCTCTTCACTGCACGTGGGAACGCCAACGCACCACCGATCCCGCTTTCAATCAGCGATTTACATCGCCGAAGCAGGTGAGCAAAGCATTGCTGGTGTGTTACTGCCGTGAATTTGTCGTAGACCGACCAGCCGTCATGTCCGAAGATCCCCGACCAATTTCTTCCAAGCAGTCGCTCCGCCGGTTCGACACTGCGCGTCGGGTCAATTTCGTATGCCGTCGCAGTCAGGCCAACAAACACATGCAACCATGCCAGACGTCCATTGACACGCCAGCCTGTTTCATCGCCGACGACTTGCGGCGAGCCACGCACGGCGTTGCGAACCTCCTCATGAGCCGATTTCAGTCGTTTTGCGGTGCGAAGCATGCTTCGACAACTCGTACTGCGTCCGACAATGATTTCGAAAAGCATTTCCAGCAAACGCTTCACCTTGCCGTGACTGAGTCACAGTTCTTTATTGAGAAGTGCCATCGCAGCGTGGACGCTCGGTCCGAGCTGCACAGCAGCAGCCCCGGTCGCATCGGATGTTTGCAGTTCGTGCGGACCCTGCACCGCTGTGCCGCAAGCGGTGCAGGTTCCAGCTGCAATATTGAACTGTCGTTGAATGACGGTGCGAGGGATTTCGGTCTGGTATTGAATTCGTGTCTCGGTCTTCGTCAGTTGATTGCATCCGCAGTCTGGGCAACAGTCGGGAAGCGGTACATCACACGTTTCATCGATTTGCTCAGGAACAGTCCGGCGATGGTGCTTGCCGTGATCCTCGCCGCTCTTTCGCCTAGGTTTCTTCGGATCGGCTTTGCGTCCCTTACGAAACGGGGCCGCCTGACGTTTACCCTCTCGCTCGACCTTCTCGAGCCGTTTCGTCAGTTTTTCAACTTGCTCGACCAAGGCATCAATCACTGCTTGCTGCTGCTCAATGATCCGTTGCTGCTGTTTGCAACCCGGGCAATCGGTCGTGATTTTGGGAACATCCATGATCCCGGAATTGTGGTCGAATCATGCGGAATTCACCAACACCAGTTTCTGGCTCGGTAAACAAGTACGCGTATTCTTGATAGGCAGTTAAATATTTAGTCCGGAACATGCCCTATATCGACAACACGATCATCTGCAAACGTGACTTCGAGCCACATGTCATCAATCACGCCGTCAGTTCCAGCCCAATAGACGTACTTATCGCCGATGATGGAATCGGGCCCGGTAGAAGGCACACCCAGCATTCTATCGACGTCCGCACGAGTGGCACCGTCTAGCTTGCCGTCTGCGAGCAGATCGGAAACCATCCGAGGTCGCTGCGACGGATTTGACTTCCATCGTTCTGACGTGAATGGAATGTCGCGGTTCCGGTAGGCGCAAACGGCAACGAACCCCACGATGGCGATAAAGACGAGTGCGACTAGGATTCGTTTCAATTGTGTGGCATCAGTTGCGAGCAGTAAATCGATCAGCGCTACGTACGTCCATCGGGGAACGATTGCAATCACCCGGTCGCGACGAGAGATTCTCAATTGCAAAAACGCCCGACTTCGCGACTCGGGTGCATTGCTTGGTTCGCCGTAATTGTTGGGCAAAACTCCGTTGACGTCCCTGAGACATTGAAGCCGGCTACGGACCGTCCACAAAGTGCGATACGAGCACGGATCCCTCGGTTACGTCTCCGTCGAGTAGTATAGCAACGTTCCAAATCCGTGACATCAAGAGTCCAGCATTACTGTTGGTGCGGCGGCACCGAATAAAGTCCAAGTTGTCGTGGGCGGGTCCATCATCTGACCAATGCCTCATCTCACGAAACGTACCATTTCGGGTCACGGTGCAGTCGAATCCCTCATCTTTCATACGGGCGATTGCGTCATCAATTGACATCCCGGCTGGCACGAGCGAAGCGACGGACGTTTCCATGGCCGTTGGGTCTTCGTGACGCCAGGTGGCTCGTTTCGCGGTGCCGACGCAGCACGCGGGTTGTGTGGTGACAAGTAACACGGTGGCCACTTGTAGGCAGTGATGTAGCGGCATCCGTGCTTCCTTCATCGGCGAAAGAATCCATGTAAGTCCGAGGTTTGATGGGTGGGAGTCATTTGTCAAAAATGACTGGCGACTCGGACCCGTGATCCGGGCAGCGTGCGGCTGCCTGTCACATTCACTCCACCCACCAAACACAACGACAGTCTTCACGTGAATATTCTCGCACTGGACCTCGGCAAGTTCAACTCCGTTTGTTGCTTCTTCAACGACAAAACTCGGCGAGCGAAGTTTCTCACAACGCCCACCACGCCGGAGCATCTCACCAGAATCCTTCGTGAAAGCAAAGCCGAACTGGTCATCATGGAAGCCTGCGGCCCATCGGGCTGGATCAACGATCTGGCTCAGTCCTGTGGGCTCAAAACGTTTGTCTGTTCTACCAATGAAGAAGCCTGGCGATGGGCCAACGTCAAACGCAAAACGGACAAAGACGACGCAGTCAAACTCGCTCGCATGTTCGGGATGGAAGAACTCAAGCCAGTTCACATGCCATCACTCGAACATCGCGAGTTCCAATCACTGGTCAAGTATCGCAAGACACTCGATCAACGCATCAACAAAACGAAAAATACGATCCGAGCCTGGTTCGTCGACCAAGGAATCACGATCGATGCGGGAGACAAAGCCTGGCACACGGGACGTGACCACATCAACTCCTTTCGGAAGCCGCTGGCTGAATGCGGAAACAACGAACTTTGGAAAGGCGAACTCGATATTGAGTTGACAATCCTAGACTCGCTAACGGAGCAACTCAGCACTGTCATCAAAAAGCTCGAGGCAATCGGGAAAACGGATTCGCGAATCAAACGCCTCATGACCATCCCCGGGGTCGGGCCGCGTACCGCTGAGATCCTGGTCGCCTGCATCGACGACCCTCATCGCTTCGAAAATGGAAGGCAGTGGGTAACGCATGAACCAGGGAAGTGAAACGACCGAACGAATCCGAACGTCTTCAGGAGGGCGAATGGGGGCGATATGTCGCGACGGCAATCTCAAGCTCAAAACTCATCGGGCAATGAGCCTCAATCCGCTTCCATCCAACTCGTTGCCAGCGGAACTGGCCCAGGGCAAACGGCCGATCAGGAATTCACCTGCTTCAGAACCAACCCGCCTCTTCGTTAGAGAACGC
>NZ_DDGH01000084.1:0-48771 GCF_002337565.1 Rhodopirellula sp. UBA1907
GGCCGAGATCGAATGGCTCCATTGTCACTGGCTTTTGCCCGGCAGTGATTCACCTCCCCGAAACCAAACTCTCTGACACCAACAAGGACACGGACATGACGACACGATTGACGGTGAGCTTGACTCGCCACGACGGGCAGGCTGGTGGTGGCGAAACCGCTGCAACCTGCCAAATGGAAATCGACATCGATGATGAAGTGAACGCGGACGCCGGCCGGCTCTCGGATCGCCTGCAGCAAGCCTTCACGGTATGTCGCCGGCAAGTTGACCGGGAGCTTGCAAGCGGACCGGGTGACCTTGTCGAAAACAGGCACGCCAAGAGTCACGCACGTTCGGGGCCGGATCCGCGTCCGGCAACGGAAGCACAGGTGCGAGCGATCCATGCGATCGCGTCGAAGACCAACACGCGACTGGCTTCTCACTTGGACGAGGTCTACGGCGTCTCGACACCGCAACGACTGACACTGAAGCAAGCCAGCGAACTGATCGGCAAACTCAAGGAGCAACTGGTTCACTAGCGTGCATGGCGTCAAACGAAAATGAAAGCCGCTCTGCCCGTCGTCCTTTGGCGGCGGGCAGAGCGGCTGTTTTTTAGCTCCCAGAGCTTCGGCTGAGATCAGTTGGCCTGCAGTCGTTCCTCGATGCCTTGCATAATGTAATCGAGTACGTCATCGGCTGACTGTGCGAAGTCATCAAGCGCCTGCTGTGCATCGCATACTCGGCTCCATTGCTCCTGCATGTCTGGCTGGTTCATGTCATGGCTGGTTGGTGGTGCGATCCCGGACAGTGCGAGAAGGATGTCAGACGTAACCGTCTGCACGCTCTTCTGCTTTCCACTGGCGATCCTTCCAATCGTCGAGGGATCAAGGAAACAGAATTTCCCCAGTTGCCTGTAGTTGGGAAAGCACTTTTGGTTCGACCTTAGCGAGTTGCCTCGCTTGTTACACCGTTGAAGGTAGCTGCTGATTTGTTGGCTGTTGGTTTGAGCCGGTTGCGTGAGAGTCGACATTGGATTCCAGTGAAAGTCGAGTGGTTTTTGCATGAAACCGCGGAGTTTGCCGCGGGATGATAGGTTTCGTGTTGGTTTGAGACTGCAAAAGACGTGATGGTTTTGCAATGGACGATTCGACGTTGACGTTGACTTGCATCGAAAGGCGTAATTCACAAGGGGGCCGATGAATGTGGACATCTCGGTGAGGGGTGGAATCAAGGAAATTCCACCCCTCACTCTGAAGCCCCAGCACCTAAACTTCCCCAAAAGCGTCACATACCAGTTGCCGTTCTGAGGTTGTCTGCACCGCAGTTCGCTGCCCGCTCATGAGACGTGACGATTTCCTGTGTCAAGTACGTTGAAAGCGGCAGACCATTGTCGTGTTCATTTGCGAGCCACTCCGCGGCAATTTGGGAACGGATGATTCGCGTCTCGGTGAGGCCCAATGAAGTACAGGCTGGATAGACGCCAGCGAGCGCCAGAATCACACCTACTGCTTCTAGCTCTAGCCAGAAGTAGTCTGCCCAAGCGACGTGACGAAGTCGCTCAACATCACACTGACAGTACAGGGCCAGTTGTCTCAGACTTGGGTGATGGTCAGGGCGATCCTCGTCGCAACACTCCCTCAAGTAGTCGCGGATGATCCGGGTCACGTCACCTAGTGCGGCCTGTTTTAAGAGTTGGTCAGAAAGGTGGCGTAGTGCCATGAGTTCATTTGGTGACAGTCCGCTGTCAACTGGAGGCTCGGATGGTTTACCGAGATCATGCTCGCACTCCGATGTGATTGAGCTCTTCTTTGCGTTTGATTCGGGCTTGCTCAGACCGTGGTTTTCGATATCGGCGTCCCAATCCCGCTCTCTGTTGTCAACCTGTTTGGCGAGCTCAGTATCATTCTTGCGAAGCGATTCCGCATGCTGCAGCCTCTCGCGAGGCTGGCCATCTGACTTCGGCACCGTATCAAGGGCGGTTGCATTCCGCCCGGGTGCAACGGGTGACGTTGCAACTGGATTCATTTGAAACTGTTTGGGCAATTTGGCACCCGCAGGCAGTTTCGTTCCTTCTCGGCGTTCTGCTTTCAATAGCTCGTTTGCAACCATGATCAGTTGCCCCTTCGTCAAATGCCGTCCGGCTCGATTTAGCTGTTCGAACAAACGTGGAGGAAGAACGGTGGTCTCGAACATTTGGTCGGAGATCGGGATGCCCAACACGTGTAGTGCACACAGCCGACTTCTGCCGTCCAGAAGATAGCCTTCAGGGTCGACGAGTACGGGTGTGAGCAGACCCGACTGTTCGATCGAATGAACGAGCCGGTCGAATTCCTCTGCTGACATCGGCTCAACGGAGTTGCAAACATCGTGCACGCCACGAATTCTTTTGTGGGTCTGGAGGGCCGTCTCAACTGCTGGGAATGCATACGTAGACTTGGTTGTTTTTGACATCGTCGATCCATATGGAAGTGGGCGGCGGCCCGTGTCACCGCGATCCCCGGAGTATCCGGAAGAACTTGGCCGCCGCCCAACTTGGATTGGTTTGATCACGGTGACAGAAGCAAGCATGGCTAATGCGAGACGATGTCCAATTTTGCGGGCCGTTGCCGGCTAAGGCAATCTCTTCATCCCGGTACAGGTGATAATGTGCCGAGCTGTCAGATACTGATCATCCATGCAAATACGCGGGCAGTTTGTTGCGATTCTTAGCGATGACAAATGATCGTGCATTCTGCGAGGACTCATCGAAAAATGCGTGTGACGCCGAATGGTCAGTTCGCTGATGGAGTACAGATGACACATGTCTCGTCCTGTCTGTATGCATCGTAAGTACACGAGGCGTTGGTCAGGCGGATGTGCAACGGGGTGGGCGACGTTGATCAAGCGAGTCTACGAAGTCGCCCCCTTGTGAAGTCCCGAGTGTGACGACCAGATGAAGGTGGTGTCGTTCATCGAACCGCCAGGAGCCGACGTGATTGAAGCGATACTGTCGCATTGCAGGTTGTGGTGGTCTCGATCACCGCCAACGCCGCCCCAGGTGCGTGAATTGTTGCTCGAGTTGGACGCTGCCTACTCAGGTATCTCGCTCGATGCGGCAATTGAAGCCGACCACTCGTACGAATTAACCTGCATCGAAATCTGCGTGCTACCGCGTGACGGCCGATTCGGCAGCGGAGCCAACATTCGCACGTGAGCGTTTTCGGTTGAGTGTGTCTGGCGACATCGTGTGCCGATAACTTGCTCGCTGACTAGACGCACAAGCAGTCAACTGCGACTCGCCTGATTAGCCACGAATGTGTCGCCTTCGTTGAAGCATCGAAAACGTGATCGGCGATACGCATCGATGCGATCTTCCCAGTACGTGGCGACAGTTTGACCGCGGACCCGCGGTTCGCACAAAGTCGTCGCCGTCGCCACATAGCAGTGACGCGAGCAAGGCTAGCGAGTCGAAGTCTTGTTCTTGGAGGTCGGCGTCGCGTCGTCGCAAGCTTTGAAGTTGCAACAGGCCAGCGACTTAATTGAAAGGCTGAAAGGCCAATTGTCGCCAAGCTAACAATCGGCCGCCAACCCCAGGATTCACTCCTGTGCGTTGGCGGCTTTTTTAGCCCCTGTGCTTCGTTCATTCTCCTGATTGCCTTCAGGCGACATCGCTGGACAGTTCAGTCGGTTGGCATCCACCGATGGGTTCAATTTTACTCAAATCCGCAACGTTGCCAGTTGCCCTTGATAATCGCCGAGCGAACGTCGCCGGGCGTCGCTCCTCTGACTTTGGATGCAACGCGAGCATCCTGTAGCCGGCGAAGTTGTTCGTCCGTCTCTTCCAAATTTGAGGAGTCTAGTCCCGGCGGCGTGATGCCCGCGAGGGCAAGGAGGAGACGGCATCCATCGGAGGCGTCGGTAATGTTGCTTGTAATGGTTGCTGTTCTCAATGGTGCCTGATTTGTTCATCGAAACAACTCCAAAGTTGAGGGCGGCGGCACGTGTTAACACAATCCGTCCCGAGAACCGGGAAGAACTCTGCCGCCACCCTCGTGATTGGGTGCGAAATGGATTGGTTGACCCATTCAGTTTCCCGGTCGATTGAAATCCGCCGAATTGCGTGGGCTACTCAACGCATGAAGAAGACGCAGCAGCTCAGCCAACTCTGGATCATCCAAGTGATTGCGGATGCACTCGCCGACGATCACAGCAGAGGTGGTGGATTCGGTGGTGTTTTTAATTTCAGTTAAGAAAACACCGTGATTTCCGCCGTCGGAGAAGTCCTGTCGGGGGAGCTGAGAGATCAGTCTCCAAGCATTCTGACCCCGTACAACCCAGCGTTGTACGGGGTTTTTTTGTGTCGTCGCTCTCAGGTCCCAGTGATCCCGCGAGGCGTGGGCCGGACCAAGCGGAGCGCTGTTCCGGCAATCCAAAGCAGATCGGGTTAGATGGCTGGCACCATCCGTTTCCCCGGGAAACAACGGCGTGATGCGGCTGGCTTTGCCTTCTTGATGTTCGGTCTTGATCGACCGGACCAACATGCGGCCACGTTCCCAGTTGATGTCGCTCCAACGAAGCAGCAGCGTTTCGCTCGGCGTGCGTAGTCCGCCGTAGCGTGCCAGTGCGATGATCGCTCTCCACTGAACGTCTGGGGCGGCACTTCGCGGGAAACGAAGTGCAATCGTTCGCTGTTCACTTCCGATCCGACTTTGATCGCCGCGAATGCCATCGTCGTGCGGTCGCGACATTCAGGATGCTACCGACAGAATCGTTCTCGTCCAGCTTTGCAAAGCCGGTTGATTGAACCGTTGTCGTTCCGCTTGCCACTCCAGTCATCTTCGTGCATCGCCGTGCTTCTTCTGGCATCCGAAAATTGTTTTCGGTTTTTCTCATCGCTGTTCGTTCACGTTCATGCACTTGGCTGATTGTCTCGTTTCGGTTGCCGATCGTTAACGGACGACGCGACAAGTCAGCGCTGAAAGGAACCGTCGCCACGTTCACTACGGACAGACCGGTGGCGTGCTTCGCAGTGTTCACGGTCGCCGTGAAACGTTTGGTCCACCATGCCCAATAACTGCTAAAATTTGGTGCAAAAAGTTCCAGCAGTAGTCGAGGCCATGCACAAAAATACCGCACAGTTTCTCGCGTTTCTCACCTTGGTAATTGGGGTGATGAGTCAGACGAATTCCGCCGAGCCAGAGCTCTGGCCCATCTCAGTTGAGGGGAAATGGGGCTACATCAACTCAACTGGCAAAGTCGTGATTAAGCCGCAATACGCGAAGGCGGATCAGTTCAGTGAGGGCCTTGCAGTGGTATCTGTCTTTGGAACCAGCGAAACAGATCGCGTTTTCGACCGAACCTACGATGGATTTATTGACAAGAACGGAGAGTTCGTCATTCCAGCGAGATTGCCAGATTTCTACAACAAACGTGAAGCCTACGATTCCTACGGATACTCGAGTTTCGAGGATGGCGTCGCGGTCGTTCGAGACGCATCGAGTTCAAGCGGTTTGAAAGGACTGATCGACCGAACTGGAAAGTTGGTCGCTCCGATGAAGTTCAGCTCGTTTGGATGGTCATTCAGTCAAGGATTGACCAGTTTTCAGATTGGAAATGGGGACGGTAGTTCCGAGCGTGGATACATGGACTACACGGGAAAAGTCGTCCTGCGTCCAAAACACTTTCTCTACGGAGACGCGTTTTACGAGGACCGAGCCAGCATCACGATCCGCGACGAGTCGGACGACTACGTAACGTTGATTGACCTCAACGGAAATCAAATTGTGGCCCCAGGGACGTACACGGCTATCTCAGGAGTTCGCGGTGGGCTTTGCCGAGTCTACGGAGATGGCAAAGTAGGCTTAGTTGACCGCAATGGAAAGGTTGTCATCAGGCCCGGAGAGTATGAGCAAATCACGGAACCTGACCCGGGAACTGTTTTCATCGGCGAGAAGCAGGGAAGGTTCTACTCCATAAGCCTGAACGCGGACGCAACCGTGCTGCCGGATTTTGGTGCCGAGCCTATTCGCTACCGCGATGAGTTGATCTGGGTTCGGAAGAACGAGAAGAATGGTTTTGTGAAACCAGATGGAACCGTCATCGTTGAATGCAGGTTTGACGATCTGTCCAAATTCAACGGAGAGCTAGCGGAGTTCCGTGACGACTCAGGGCAGGGCTACGTAAATCGCGAAGGAGCCATTGTTTGGTCAACGAGTCAATGGGAACTGCCTCTTCAATATTCGATCCGCAATCCACTCAAAAGCTACCTGCCAGACTTTAGCAATGAGGCCAAGCCGTTGTCGTACAACTGGGACTGCGAAAATGCGATCGTCTTTGTCTGCGATGGAAATTTAGAGCGACTGAGAAAGTTCTACTTGTCGAAGCGATCTGATGACGTGGAGGTAAAGGACTACACGGACTATGGCTCCGAACCCGGCAAGATCAATATGATGATTTCGTTTGACGGAGTGGCGTATCTGGAAGTGTACGCGATGCAAGGTGATGCGGAGTCCGAAGACTCTGAAGATACAGACTACTTCGTTAGCTTCTATCATTGCGAGAGCATGGACGCGCTGCGAAAGAAGTATCCCGACAAGACCGTCGGAATCATTCTGGAAAATTGATTCGGATATTTTCGTCCGCTCTCAACCACTCGACTCTGCTTTGCTCCATTCGGCGCATTGGGTTCGTTTGACCGAGCCAAAGTCGGCACTTGAACTCCGCGAGGGCGAACGCATCCTTCAACGAAAGGATCGTTTCTCACACAGAGGTTTTTGAATGTGCCGCAATCTTGCCGCTGTTTTTGTTGTCGCGTTTGCCGCCGCCGCTGCAATCGCCGACAGTCCAGATGCCACGACCACGGACCGCGTCTTGCAAGCAACCTGCCGCATCTTCGATGCCGACGAGGACAGCTACCGCGTTCTGGCAAACGCACACGTCGTCGGCAGAACCGGCAGTCGCGTGAAGCTCGAATTTGAACACTCGGGTTATCGGTCTCGCCCGATCGCTGGTCGCGGTGGCACGGCCACACCGGGGTTCTGTTCGTTCGCACATCGCCCGCAACTCTTCGATTGATTTTGCGATTGTCGAACTTCCGCGATCAGTTTTCCCAGGACCGATGCCCGTTGTGCCGCTTGCAGAGGTTTCCGCCCTGTCAGATGGGAAGTTGGCCAAAGGATTGGCCGATGGCGAAACCGTGCTGACGGTAGGTGCCCAAGGAGGGGCCGCCGTCAGCCTGCAACACGGTCACGTCGTCAGGCAAACGCGAAGCTTGATCTACTACAAGCCCGAAGCGTTGCCGGGTCGCTCCGGTTCACCGCTATTCAACGACGAAGGAACCAACGTCGTTGGCTTGGTCGCATGGAGAACCGGCGACGGTCACGGACTCGCGATGAACGCCGGCGCCGTTCGCTCATTCGTTCACGTCGAAGTCGAAAGCGAACTACCCGACGACGCGATACCCTTTTGGCAATCGCGAGTGCATTTGGTTCTCGTCACGTCAAACGGATGCCAACCCTGCGAACTGCAAAAGCAATCCATGCCCGCCGACGTTCGCTACGAAACGCTCGGCATCGCGAAGGCAAACGCCAAGGGCTACAACATCCGTGTGACGCCAACGCTGATAGTCTTCGTCGAAAACAAGCATCGAGCGGCCTGCTTCGCGGCGATCGCCTGATTACGTTCCTGGACCGTTGGGGTTTCGGCAACAGGGAGCCACACTCCGAAGAAGTCGAACCAGCCGATGACGACTTCAACCCATGGACAAACAACCGCCGCTGGAACCGAGGCCTCGTTCGAGACCGCATCGACAACGCGAAGAGCAAGTTCGCGTGGTGGTTGTTTGGAAAGTGGCTAGGCTTCGGAGCCGGAGGCGTTGCGGTCGTCCTGCCGTGGCTGATGTGGCTCGCCCGCGTCTGGCGATCATCGAAGTCGAAAATTGCAGGCCGCCGATTGAATAGGCGATCGGGCTCAAGCTCAAGGCGTTCGCCGCGAAAATCTACACGCCGTAGCCATCGGTAAACGCAGTGTTGTTTAGAAAGTGCTTTGATGGGATCGTTCAGAGCGATTTCAAAGAAAATTGAAAAAAATCCTTGACTGTGATGTGGGAAACACAATAATCAGGCGATGCTTTCGGGACCGCCATTCCCTTCCGCATTCTCTGGAACAGAATTTCCCTCCCCCGTATTACGAGAGGAGGGTGGTTGAGTCGAATTCGAGTGCCTTCATGCAGGTCGGCAACAAGAATTTTGATTCAGGATTGAACCCTTCAATTTTGTTCATCTGATCGAGTAGAGATGCGACTTCTATCCTCTTCACCAACGCCAAGGCGACTGGGATATCTCTGGAATGTAGGTTTGCTTTCTAAAGCAAATTTGCTCGCATGTTCACACTCATATATCGCCACCCTTCTCTCACTTATTTGGGTCCAGCGAGCAGTAGTATCCAGAGAGCTACTGTCGCGTTGGTGGGATGACAGGGATCTGGAGACTGCTTGGCCGCCGTTCGCATGTTAACTGACCATTCGGTCGCCAAAGTACATGCGAACTACTCCATGATTCTTGCCCATTTTCTCTGGTGGACTTTTATTTCATCATTATCCCAGAGGAAAACGCAATGTCTTCAGAAAATAGACAATCTGTTGGCGAGTTGGTTCGTGGAATCTTTAGCCGTCGTCGATTGATCAAAGTTTGGCAGGATGCAGCCGCGAAAACTTTAGCACAGATGGCGCTTGGACTTGTTACATTATGCGGAGCTCTTGTTCTGGCATATTTTTGGAGCCAACATACGCCAGAGTTTTTAGGGAAAACGTGGGCGTCTGACGATGGTCAGCTGGTTCTTGTGTGTGAAACCTTGGATGACATTAGCCTATTCGGCCGAGAAGAAGGACCTCTTTTAATCTCGCTGGAAGCGCCTCAGGCTAGCGAGTCCATCCATTACGAAGGTGTTTTGCGTTGCGCTGACCATGGTGGCGTCGTCGGGCAGGTGAGTTTTGACCTGGAGCCATTCAATCAAATTCGCATTAGAACGATTTCAAACGTTCAGCAGGGATATAGGTTAGATGCGGTCTTCCGAATTACGTGGCCAGATGGTGCTGTTACACATGGGTACACCGGAGTTGCAGCCGCTGCCATCCACACAACGGTCTCGACTCGCAAGTAGACTCGCGGCGATCATAGCGGCCCCGAGGCAATCTGATGCCTATCTGGCACGTCAATGTCGTTTGGGTTGGAGACCGAGCGTGCAGTGGTGTTGGAGCATAGCTCGGACGATGGAGACTTCGCTTGTCACACGGACAATCACCGGCCCGCTCGTTCCTCGCTAGCACCGTTGCTTGTCCGTGTGCCTGCGCTCATTCGCTTCGGTCATGCTCCGCCGCCGCGAAACGTGGCCTCCGTTCGTTCCTCACTGCGGATACGTCACGCGACGGCTCCGCATTCTAGCGTGACGATGCTTTAGAGCGTCTTCCGTTCCGCCGGGCTTCTGAGCCCGGTTCAGGCTGTCCGCAAGCGGTTAGCCACTTCTTTCGAGGGTCAAAGTCGATCGGCAGGCCACCGCTCCGATCGTTCGTTCCGGTCGTCCGCTCGGGTCAAACATCGGCCCCTCCAACGCACAAGTGCGAGGGGCCGATGTTCGACCTTTCGCTCCCGACCTTCTATCCCTCACTTCGCTATGGACATTCTCGATTCCGACATCCCCGTCTTCGTCCGACGTCGTCGCCCCATTCGGGACTTTGTTCTCAACGTGCTTTCGCACATCTACGCGATCCTGCTTCTCGCGGGGTTGTACATCGCTTTCGCGATTCGTTTGATCTCCGGTGCTTTCATCCGCTACACGCGTCTCCGCTACATTCCCGCTCACTGGTTGTGGCTCGTCGACTATGACTACGATTCGCCGTGCTGGGTCCAATGGGCAAACATCCGCTACATCGACGCGATCGCCTCGCCTTCTCGCTATCGCTCGCCGGGGAGGCTCAGGCGGTCGCTTCGCTCCGCCAGGCGCGAGCGGGTTAGGTGGCTGGCACCATCCGTTTCCCCACCGTCTTGAGTATCTCCGCACATTGACCCGAAGGACTCGCGATAGTTCTGCTCAAGCCTGGTTACCGGCTAATTGGCGAACAACGGATGGTTTTGGCGGGCTCGACTATCGCGTGCAACGAACAAAACTCACTGTTCCAAACGCTCACGCCAGTAGCCTGGTTTTCGCTTTGTGTGAGCCAACGCGACGATGAGAACTCTTTCGTCGCGAATGATGTAAGCGAGAACAAATGGAAACTTCTGGAATCGGAAGCCTCGCGTTTCCAATAGATACGCCGCCCAAGAATCGGGTGATCGCTGCACAAGCTCTTCGGCATGTTCAAACTCAAGCTTGAACTGCTCGCCTATCTCCTGGGCGATCCTGGCATACCAGGAAAACGCCTCGGCGACTTCATCGGACGCGTCAGGGTGGTACTCAAGTTCGACCACTGGGTTTCCCGCCGATTCGTTTCCATACTTCCGACGAAGGAACTGTCTTTACCCGACCGCTGTCAATATCGGCGATGCGATTGCTAATCTCGTCAGACCAAGACTCGCGAATCTCTTGCGATTCGTGATCGTCAGTTTCGCTTTCCAAGCTGGCAAGAATGGCGTTCGCAACGACGACTCGATCTGCGGGAGCAAGTTGCAACGCAGATGTGATGAGTTGATGGGTGGATTCGGACATGAGTGGACCCTTGAGTGAACGATGACGCCGGTCCCAGTATATCAAGCCAGCGTCATCCAGTCGAAGACCGACTTTCGACGATGGTTTGGATGATCTCCTTGGTGGTTTGGTCTAGCGTGGACCAGGACTGCACGAGTGTGCGTAGAGCGGAATCTTCCATTGCCAATGAGCCTACTGCACCGAAAATCGCACCACGACATAGGCAAACCTCCGGTTTCACTAGTGTTTTGTGAGGTTGTGCTTCTCCTGCCGGGGGACCTGAGAGATCAGTCTCCAGGCATTCTGGCCCCGTGCAATCCAGCGTTGCACGGGTTTTTTTGTGTCGTCGCTCTCAGGTCCCAGTGATCCCGCGAGGCGTGCGTCGGACCAAGCAGAGTGCTGTGCCTTGGTCCGGCCTACTTCAATCGCTGAATGCTGCCATCGGCTGTTCGTAAAACCGGTTGACGTGAAAGCTTGGTTGGCGTCACGGTGCGAAACGCCAATGACTTGAGGTTGTCATTCGATGCGATTGCAGAACTGCGAGACCGCAGGTTTGGATTGCCGATACGAGACGATTCTTACATCGAGACCGTGCGACTTCGTTTTCAAGAACGCTCTTTCGATCGCGCTGATGATCCAGGCGTCGTCATTGCGAAACACGCCTCCGCCGAGCAGCGTGAGGTAGACGACATTGACGCCGGTGCGTGACGCGTTGATAGCGGCGGCCAGTAGTGTTGCTTCATAGGCGGCGTCGAGGATCAGCTTGGCGAAGTCCGTCCACAACTTGGCACGCTGGCCACCGTAGGCAACCGGCAGTGCGGAGCAATACGCTTGGCTGACGCGATGTTCAATACCGGGAAGCGTCACGTCGGCTTGCCATTGCAGGCCGATTCGCAACTCGCCGCGAAGTTCGTCCAAGTCCGATTCGCTTGCCGATTGCAGACGATTGGTGATGCGCCGAAGGCCATCGTCGGACGGGAAAAGATAGCCGTTTTGCATTTGCCAAAGCTGGCCGTCTTGATTGCCGAGTTTGCTTCCCAGATCGGCGGAGCAGTCGATTTGATGGTCGGCGGATTGGCCGATGCGGTCGCCGACCGGTGCAAAGTAGTTGCGATAGATCGTGCTCGCTCCACAGGCGATCGCGCACGCCGGGCCTTGCGTTGGGTCGTTCTCATAGATGCCGACGCCGCGTTCCGGAGTGACCGATGGGCCGGTCATTTCCAATAGATTGAATTGTGACGCGACTTGGAACAGAACGCCCGCGTTGGCCGAGTCCGCGTGCAGCTGGCGAACGTCGCCAACGTGTTCGCGAATCGTCGATGGATGCGTTCGAGCGTCGAGTTGCGAAACGGTTTGACGAAGTTCCGATAACTTCGGTGTTTCCAAACGACCGAACGCAAATCGTTTTCCGTCGGGGCAAACGATCTGATCGCTTTCGATCGATAATTCTCGGCGAACCTGTTCAGGCGATTCTTCCTCGATTCCGGTAAGCTTTGTCAACCAAGTCATGACGTTTGTTGTTTTTCGAGACTGAATGGACCGCCGCGATGGCACGCAAATTGGATCAGATTCTCGTTGTTGATGTCGAGTCGACGTGTTGGGACGGTGGACCGCCCGAAGGCGAGGAGAGCGAGATCATCGAGATTGGTTTGTGCCTGGTCGATGTTGCCTCTCTGAAGCGAATCGGCAAGCACAGCATTTTGGTGAAGCCAGAGCGGTCGACGATCAGCGAGTTCTGCACTGAACTGACAACGCTGACGCCGGAGATGTTCGCGGGTGCTGGTACTTTGGCAGACGCGATCAAGCGTCTTAAGAAAGAGTTCGCATCGAAAGATCGGTTATGGGCCAGTTGGGGCGATTACGACCGGCGACAATTTGAACGGGTGTGCCAGTCGGCCGGCGTTGGCTATCCGTTCGGGCTGACGCATCTGAACGTGAAGACCCTGTTCGCGGTTTCGCTTGGGTTGAATCACGAGGTCGGCTTGGACGGTGCCTACGACAGACTGGGGATGACGATGGAGGGGACGCATCACCGAGGTGATGACGATGCATGGAACATCGCGGACGTCTTATGCCGGCTTCTTTCCAAATCGCGAAGAATTGCGTTGTGAAGACGATCAACGTGCTGTTCGTGTGCAGCAAGAATCAATGGCGAAGTCCGACGGCCGAGGCGATCTATCGACGTGACGATCGGGTGTCCGTTCGATCGCGTGGCACGGCGAAGGCGGCGGTGCAGACGATTCGGGCGAGTGATATCGCTTGGGCGGACGTGATTTTGGTGATGGAAGACAAACATCGACAACGGATCTTGGCCGACTTTCCTGGCGAAGCAAAGTTCAAGCCGATGCATGTGCTTGACATTCCGGACGACTACCGGTTCATGGACGACGAGTTGGTGGAGTTGATCCGGTCGGCGGCGGAGCCGATCATTGCAATTTCACTTGGTGAATCAAAGCGTTTCCCGCCGAGGTAGTGCTCGAACAATCGGTAGGGCTGGTCGCCGTAACGTTGGACCTCGAAAAGCCCGGACCAGAAATTCGCCAAGACTTCAGCGTCCAGGCCAGCGTTTCTGGGTTTGGCTTCCTATACCAAGCGTGCTTTCATCCGTCGCTTCGCCCGTGGCAGTCGTTCATCGTCGATGCCGCCGACGCGGAGGACTACGTTAACGAGCATTGGCCTTGACGGCTACGCCGCGTTTAGTGCCCGAGCCGCTTGCGTGTCCATGATGGGCTTCGCCGTGCATCGAGAACTGCGACGACTAACACGACGTCTTGATCGACTCGGTAGTAGAGCGTGAAGGGAAACCGCCGCGAGAGCGAACGGTGGTAGCCGCAGACTTGCTCGTGAATGCCGCCGTCGATCGCAAGTGAATCAATGTCGGCGATGATTGACGACCGAAAGTAGTCGCCAAGTCCTATGTTTTGTCCCTCGTAGAACCAAAATCCATCGGCAATGTCCGCTTACGCGTCACTGCTGATGTTGACGATCATTGGCCCAGTTTCAGCAATCGGGCCTTGGCATCGCTCCAAGTCGATATGGTTGCTTCGCCGCTGGCTAATCGGCGCGCGCGTTCCGCAAGCACTTCCCCATGCCACTCGGGCGACTGAACATCACCAGACTTTTGGCAGAGGCTCGACCAGATCGTTTCCATTGCTTCCATCTTGTCAGCGACAGACATGGAATCGAGAGGGATTTTAATTGACATAGGTTTTCCTTTTCTGGACAGCGTTGACTTCAATACTAACGAGAGCAGTTCAATCTCGCGATTCGCCCGCCGCCTTCGCTTTCAGTTCGTCAAAGAGTGCCGTTTTTCCGAGCAATACCCACATGCATTCGTATCCTGTCGAGGGAGCTGAAGCAACATTGCCTGGGCATTTTGCGTCGTACTGAGCAAAATCTTCCAGATTTTTTTGTGCCTCATTGGCTGCAGATTCCTGAGTACGAGCAGGAATGGGACCGCCAATGGGACCGCGGTCCCGTTCGCAGCTGAGGCCAGTCTCAACGATCGCGCCTTCTTCCTAGTGATCATTCGGACCTGCAAATCGCTCTTCTCGGCTATCGGTCGCGCATCAGGTTTTCTAAGGGCTGCTTCACTGCTTTGGCCCAAATTTCGTAGCCTTTTTGCGAAGGATGCAAACTGTCAACCATGACGTCCGGTGGGATGTTGCCATCTTCATCGAGGAACTTCTCGCCGATGTCGAGATAGTGAATGCGGTCGCCGTCGTGCAGCCGCGAGATGGCTTTGTTGATCTCTGCGATCTTACCGCGGACAGGATCGTCGGCCTTTCCACGTGGAAAGACGGCATGTAGCAATATTTTGGAATCAATGAACCGTTTTTGCATGTCGAGCACGATGGCTCCGATGCCTTCGGCGATTTCAGGAGCCGTGTTTCGCCCCGTATTGTTTGTGCCGATCATTAACATGATGGCTTTCGGATTGATCCCTTCACCTTCGCCGTTTTGAAGGCGGTAGAGGACACCCTGCGTGGTGTCTCCCGCAATCCCGAAATTGGCGACGTTCCATTTGCCAAAGCTCTCTTCGAAGACCTTCTTCCCGGCAAACGGACCGTTGTCGTTTCGCCAAAAGTCGGTAATCGAATCGCCCATGAACAGGATCTCTGCTTTGCCCTGCTTGGCGACTGCCAGGTTCTGCTGATGTTTCTGTCGGAAGAAGGGAGCAAGGCCTGGAACAATTGCCGAGTTCGGACGCGGCACACGAACTTCGACCAGCGTTGGGAACTCCTTGAGCACCGCCCTTGTTTCCGCGTCGGTCGTGTCGACGAATTTCGCGAGCGCTGCTTTCGCGCGAGCAACTTCTACTGCCGTTGGACGCTTGATTCGCACTTCGTCTGGGACTTCCGCACTGCCGGGAGTGGTTGGGCGTTCGACGCTGGTGGAGTCGTCCGTGGGTTCGGGCACGGATTGGCCTCTGATTCATCCGTGTTCGCTGCGTTTGGATCGTCTGCATTGCCACTCTTTCCCGGCCGCAGCTTCGTGATTCCCAGCTGATCCAGCATGTGCTGGCGGTCTTGCTGGGTGTCGAAGACAACAGGCTTGGGAGTGTTTGAAGTCTGCTGCGACTCCTGCGCGTTCGCTACTTCGAACTGCGTGATCAGCAGGCAAGCTATGAAGATTCGAGTCTTGGCTTTCAGCATACTTCGGGGCTCCAATGTAGAATTGCGTTTCAAGTGCATTCGCGAGGGGAGGACGAATCCTTCGAGCCATCTGAAAAATATTCGATTTTCGGCCGAAGGCATTTCAGGGGTACCGCGAAGAATTTGAAGCTCAAATCGAATTGCGGTCTGATTTGACAAAGTTCATGAATCATGATTCTGAGAAGCACGCAAGAGGCTACCGATTGGATTCATTGCAGCATATAAACCGCATTGCTGACCTAGAGAATCGTCGCCGGCCAACGGTCACTAAAAAGCCTATTCGTAATGTACGACCAACGTCTTGACGGAGAAGACTCTCCGACGAGTCGCCCTGTTCCAATTTGAATGACGCATTTTTTCCTGTTCCACATCAATGAAACATTTTAAACACTCCGTGTCACTTGCGCTGATCGCTCTGGTCTTCTGCAATTTGAGTCAGGCTCAAACTCTTTCGCAAGAAACGCAACGAGAAGAGTCGGCTACGCCGCAGAAGGCTGCTTGGGGCGACCTCGGAAATGGCACCTTTAAGAACCCGTTCTTGTTGGCCGACTACAACAACTTGGATGTCATTCGAGTCGATCAGGACTTCTACATGATTTCGGCATCGCACCATTTCATGGGCATGCCGGTGCTGCATTCCAAGGACATGGTCAACTGGACGTTGATCGCTCGGATCAGCCGCGAGTTAAAAATCCATGAACGATACGACACGCCCGGACAGGCCTACCAACATGGAACATGGGCACCCGCCATTCGGTTTCATGCGGGCAAATTCTTTGTTTACGTTTGCACACCTCAAGAAGGCTTACTGCTTTCGACCGCGACGAATCCGGCCGGCCCATGGAGTCCCTGGACGCTCGTGCGGAATGAGAAAAACTGGGAAGATCCCTGTCCCTTATGGGATGATGTGAAGGACGCGGGAGGTGATGGCCCGGATGGAAGGCAGGCCTATCTGATCCGAAGTCGCCTGGGAGCAGGGCCGCTGATCATTCACAAGATGAGCTGGGATGGGACGACGGTTGCGGGTGAAGGAAAGATTGTCGCAAAAGGCCCAGTGCTCGAAGGTCCCAAGTTTCATAAGCGGAACGGCGAGTATTACATTTTTGCGCCGGAAGGCGGCATCGACAAAGGCTACCAGGTCGTGCTCCGTTCTCGCAATATTTGGGGACCTTACGAGAAACGAAAAACGCTTGAACAGGGCTCGACGAACATCAATGGTCCGCATCAGGGATCATGGATCGACCTGGAAAGCGGAGAGTCCTGGTTCTATCACTTTCAACAACACATGGCTTGGGGACGCATCGGGCATTTGCAACCGGCGGGTTGGGATAAAGATGGGTGGCCGTGGATGGGAAAGGATCACGACGGGAACGGGATCGGCGAACCGGTGTCGCATTCCCCAAAGCCGAATGTCGGAAAAGCTTTCCCCGTTTCGCTTCCACAAAGCTCGGATGAATTTGAAAGTGATTCGCTCGGCCTGCAATGGCTCTGGAATCACAATCCGGACGACGCTTTCTGGTCATTGATAGAGCGGCCCGGTTGGCTCCGGCTTAAAGCCAAACCGATTTCCTCTAAATCCGGGATCGCCGGGGTTCGCCATCTAAAAATCCCATTTGTCGAAGACAGCATTCACTTCGCCTACAACACACTCGTGCAGCTGGCGATGGGAAAGGAGTGCTCGGCCACCATCAAGATGGATGCAAGCCAAATGTCTGAGGGCCAGCGAGCAGGTGCAACGTTGTTTGGAAAAAACTACGGCTGGATTGGATTGGTGAAAGAGAATGGAACGCTGAAGATTCGAGCCAACATCAAAGGCAAGTATTTCAATGGCCCCGACTTTCAGGGCGACACGATCTACCTGAAGCTTGCTATTAGCGCTCCCTCCAATCCTCGTTTCTATTTCAGCATCGATGGTTCAACATTCCAGCGGCTTGGGGACGACTATTCGGTCGGACGCGACTGGTTCGAGGGAATCAAATTCGGCCTATTTACCTACCATCTCAGCCAAGCTTCGGCGGCAGGTCATGTGGATTTCGACTACTTTCGCTACAAAAGCGATGGGCAGAGACCCGAGGGGCAGTAGCCGTTTGAGCCGCTAACTGATATCCGAGTTGTGGCCTCCGCAGTCACCCTCAATCTAAAAATCAATGAAAACAATGTCTCGAATTTGTCTCGCCCTGGTTGGCTTAATCACGCTTACCACCAGCGTAAGCGCACAGCGATGGATGGAGCAGTTAGATCGCGGTGTCGTCGCAATCCCGCGAAAAGACGGCTCATGCACGGTATCCTGGCGTGTGCTGGGAACCGACGCCGCCGGAGTTTCCTTCAATGTATATCGCGTCGTGGAGGGCGAGATTCCTGAACGGGTCAACTTTAAGCCAGTCAGTGGCGCGACTTTCCTTGTCGATGAAGCATTTCGGCATGGAACGGAAACCACTTATCTGGTCAAGCCGCTTATTAACGGCGAGGAGCGAGCGGCGGACGGAAGCTTCACGGTCGCCACCGATGCGCCATTTGACTACCTTTCCATTCCACTGCAGACACCAGAGCGATATACGCCGAACGATGCGTCGGTAGGCGACCTGGATGGCGACGGACAATATGAGATCGTCCTCCATCAAACCGGGAAAGGGCGCGACAGCAGTCAAGGAGGCATGACCGATCCTCCAATTCTTCAAGCCTACGAGTTTGATGGGACGAAGCTGTGGGAGATTAATCTGGGAAAGAATATTCGCGAAGGGGCGCACTACACTCAGTTTATGGTTTATGACTTGGATGGCGACGGAATTGCGGAGGTTGCCTGCAAGACTGCCGATGGGACCGTAGACGGCGTTGGCGCAGTGATTGGCGATCCCAACGCGAACTGGGTGAACGAGGGTGGTCGAATACTGGCGGGCCCCGAGTTCTTGACGATTTTCAATGGTCAGACTGGCGCGGCCATGAAAACCGTGGATTACATTCCGGCTCGACACCCCGACACCGAAACGCCAACTGGCAAGCAGTTGGATCGAATCTGGGGAGATGGCTATGGAAACCGGGTTGACCGTTTTCTGGCTGGCGTCGCATATCTCGACGGCGAAAAACCTTCCTTGATCATGTGCCGCGGTTACTACACGCGATCAGTCCTCGCAGCCTGGAACTGGCGTGAAGGCAAGCTTGAGAATGTCTGGACTTTCGACAGCAGCTCGGATCCGAAGTACCGAGCGTTTTCGGGGCAAGGTAACCACGGTTTAAGCATTAACGATGTCGATAACGATGGTAAGGATGAAATCGTTTACGGCGGGTGCACTATCGACGACGATGGAACGGGCCTTTACAGCACCAGGCTAGGCCATGGCGACGCGCTCCACGTGGGAGACCTTGACCCAACGCGTCCCGGTCTTGAAGTCTTCCGCATTCAGGAGCCCAGAGGAAGCGCTGGCGCGCACTATTATGAAGCCGCAACGGGAAAGATGTATTGGAAGTTGCCTTCCACAAGCAGGAGGGGCGAGGGGCCAGGCCGCGGCTTATCCATTGATATCGACCCAAGGCACAAGGGCGTGGAATCCTGGGTCTTTGGGGGTGGCATCCGTGGCCTGTACAACAGTGATGGCAAGAGAATCAGCGACAGGAGTCCTCCATCCTGTAACTTCGCCGCTTGGTGGGATGGCGATCTGCTACGCGAAGTTCTCGACAAAAACTGGATTGGCAAATGGGACTGGAATGAGTCCAAATTGGAGCGTTTGTTGACGGCTGAAAATTGCACTTCCAGCAATGGGACAAAGGCAACGCCGACCTTGAGCGCGGATCTTCTTGGCGATTGGCGAGAGGAAGTCATTTGGCGGACCAAAGATAAAAACGAACTGCGATTATATGTCACGCCGATTCCGACGGAGCATCGGATGACCACGTTAATGCATGATCCCCATTATCGGCTCGCGATTGCCTGGCAGAATGTAGGCTATAATCAACCGCCTCACACCGGGTTTTATTTAGGACCGGGCATGGATATGCCCAAATCGAATATTCAGGTCGTGCCGCTTCCCAATGCCGATACGCAGGCTTCCAGTTTTGAATTGGAACCGCAAACCGCCGAGCGGTAGCAAGAATGCAAAAGCTGATTCACCACTAGAAAATTTGGAGACCTAAAAAGGTGTCAGGAACGAATGGCACTGCCGTTGGTTTTCCGTGCTTTATACCGCGACATTTAATTCTGCTTTCGCAACGCTTCTTGGTTTCGTTAGCAACGCAATGACTTTAGGCCTTCGCTTGTTCGCTCGTGGTTCAACTCGACCAAGACGATTGCCAACGGTTTGACTTAATGATATCAGCATCCCTTGTTGCACAAGTTCACTCGTGCATTTGACACCTCCCAGTAGCCAAGTCACGCCGAGCGACTGAAGCGTTGCGGTGAAACTCAATGTCCGTGGCATCCGGTTGGCTAGCGATGCGTTTTGAAGCCTTTTCTACCGGACGAGGTTGTAAGCTAACGGACACCGTTTCTCGTTCCTTGAGTCCGCGCGCTGATTTGCCTTTGTCAAATGTTCTTCTCAAGTGAGGCGAGTTATACTCACTGGGATTTCCATCCGTATGCCGAATGAACAGGCGTTATTGAACATGGTATTCTTGCCGAGTCTGGCATCGCCGCATCGAACAATCCCAGGGATGCTTGTGTTGATCGCGCTTGCTGCCATCCCTTGTAAGCCGATTCATGCGGCGGCTTTTCCTAATTCGGCTGAAGTGGATGTTTGCGTCTACGGGGCGACTCCTTCGGGAATCCTGGCTGCCATCGCTGTGAAACGTGAGAAGCGGTCCGTCGTCATTGTCGAACCTGGTCGTTGGGTTGGCGGGATGCTGGGTGCCGGGCTGAAACCTCTCCAGGACTGCCCTAACTTTGCTGCCACCGGTGGCATGACTCACAAAATCCTCCCGAACCTGGGCGCCAGTGCTCCAACGCTGGTTGAATCGAGCCTGGGGAGCCTGAACCCGAAAGCGATTCGCGAAGACTTCCTTGCACTGCTCCAAGAGCACGACATCAAGGTTATCTACGACCATCGAATCGCGAGCTGTGAGCTGCAACGTGGAGCGATCAAGACGGCCATTTTTGACCTCGCACCCTTCGACGAACTTGGTTGCCCCATTGCCAGGCCAAAGGAACGAAGTCACTTGCGCGTCACGGCAAAGGTGTTTATCGACGCCAGCTACGAAGGCGACCTGATGGCGCCCTCTGGCGTTCCCTTTCGTGTGGGGCGCGAGGCTGAATCAGAGTTCGACGAAGCACTCGCGGGGGTGCGTGAACCGATGGAAATCGCGTCGCTGGATCCTTTCGTCGAGCCTGGAAATCCCGACAGTGGTCTTTTGAATTGGGTGGAGAATGACCACGGCAAAAGGATCGGTTCTGCTGACGAATACACTCAAGCTTATAACTACCGCTACTATACGACGAGCGATCCCGAGCATCGTGTGCCGCTGACTCCCGCGCAGGATTACGACCCGGCCGAATTCGAGTTGGTGGGGCGGTATGTCAAACACCTTGCCCAGACGATCGACGATCCTGAACGACTTCATCGAAGTCTGGTCGCTATCTTTCCTGGTTGGAAGAATGACGGCGAATGGAATTACCAACGCAGCTCTCTGTTCTCCATGTCTCCTCTGGGCATCAGCCACCTTTACGCCGGTGGCGATTATGCCGCCAAAGCACGCGTGTGGAAGCAGCACCAGGACTACCTGCGCGGTATCCATCATTTCATGAGCACGGATCGTCGCGTGCCCGAAAGTTATCGCCAGGAAGTGGCAAAGCTTGGACTCGATCGTCGTGCGCATCCCGATACAGGTGGCTGGCCGGCTCAGCTTTACATTCGAGTGTCTCGCCGTCTGAACGGACAGTACACGATCACCTCGCACGACGTCTATAACCGCCGCCAGGTCGACGATCCGATCGGACTTGCCCAGTACGGAATCGACACTTATCCCGCACGTCGGATTTGGGGTCGAGGCGCCGAGGGTCGCACGTGGGTCGGTATCGAAGGAAAGATGTTTGTTGGCGGCGACAAAGGTCCGACCAATGTTCCTTACCCAATTTCGTATCGTGCGATTACACCTCGTAAAGGCGACTGCACGAATCTGCTGGTGCCTGTCTGCTTCTCGGCCAGCCATCTCGGCTATGCGTCGGCACGCATGGAACCTGTCTTCATGATCTGTGGAGAGTCTGCCGGAATTGCCGCTTGCCGGGCGATCGAGGAAGACGCGAGCGTTCAGGACATCGATGCGAAGAAGTATCAGGCTGCTTTGGTGGCTGCCGGTCAAAAGTTGGAGTGGGATCCGGAAAAGGATGTCGCTCCCACTCGGAATCGCGACCGCCGAACGTATTCCCGACTCCTGGCCGAAGCGGATCGTGACGGTGACAAGGCCGTCTCGAAATCGGAATGGGACACTGGCAAGCCGGGCTTTGAGTGGCTCTTCGCCAAGATCGACCGCAACCAGGACGGGAACCTCAGTGAAGAGGAATACAAACTCTTCCAGAAATACAAAGCGAGTTACAGCGACTGGGCCAAGCGACTCAAGCAATAGAATGCCCCTCGGTCACTTTTCATGCGAGACACCAGCGTCAGGGGCTCGCCATATTCGGTCGCTTTCACGGTGAGTGTGCCGTTGTTGTAGCTGGCGTCGATCGCTTCGGGGCGAGGTGGGTTTCCTATGCATAGCAAAACGAGAATCACCATGAATCGACGAGATGCAACGAGCGCTTTTGCCGCGACTGCGATCGGAGCGGTGTTGTCGACCGAGGCTTCCGCCGCGGCTGATACAAACGAAGAGGCATCCAAGATGGACTACGATGCCATCGTGGTCAGCGGTGGACCATCTGGATTGAGCGCCGCTTTGGTGTTGGGGCGGAGCTGCCGAAAGGTGTTGGTTTGTGATGCGGGCCAGCCTCGCAATCGAACTTCGCCCGCCGTTCACAGTTTCTTTTCGAGAGACGGGATTCGTCCGGCGGAGCTGCTGAAGATCGGACGCGAACAGTTGAAACCTTACGACGTCAGCTTTCACGATGGCCGCGTCACAAGTGCCCAAAGATCGAATCCTGGATTCCGTGTGCAAACCGAATCGTTGGACGTGGAAGCTTTCTTCATTCGGGCTCCTGTGGTTCCCCGATCGTCGCTCGCCAAGCAGCTCGGATGCAAGCTCGTGTCGATGACTGGCGTGTATAGCGACACCGCCGAGACGGACCAATTCGGTGCCACTTCCGTGCCTGGTGTCTACGTGGTCGGGGATGCCTCCGTTGGAGCACCCCAGGTTGCGACAGCCGTGACGGATGGTGCGATGGCTGCCACGATGATCAACAAATCGTTGGTCAAAGACGGTGTTCCATCGAGGTAAGAGAACGTTCTGTCAGTCGAAGATGCGATTGAGAGGTGAATCGAAAGGATGCACACGGTGGATGATGACCTGTCCAAACGGCAAGCGGTTCTGGAAACGGTCTTTGGCTTTTCTCAGGCTGATCTTGCAGCCAATCGGTCCGGTGAATTGTCGGCAGCCCAGAAGGAACGGATCTCAAAAGCCCACTTTGCGAACTCACGTTTCGCATGGGTGGCCTTCTCGATCGTGTTTGGGGTGGCTTTCCTTGGCTTCTGCGCGGAGATGGTTCGCACCGGCGCCTTCGGGATTCGATCGTTGTCGGCGTACGTTGGTGTGACGGTGTTCTTCGGTCTGATTCTGTGGGGCTTCATTCTTTTTCACCGGTACCAGATGAAGCGAACTCTTCGGGATGGAAAGGCTTTCCCCGTGAAAGGCAAGATCCTGTTGTTCACGATGCGGTATGACAAATTGCTGCATCGATATTTTTGCATTGGCGGTCATCGGTTCCAAATCGAACGGTATGATCACTTTGAATTGCTGCAGCAGTCTGGTTTGGCAGGGCAGGAAGCCGTCATGTATGTCTCGACGCCACGGGAGGCGGTCCAGTCGGTTGAGTTGAAAACCTGACTTTCTTCAGGTGGTTTACGGACGCTGCTTGAACGCAACGTCTTGGTCATGCCAGCGTCTGTCGCGTCGCCCTGTTCTTGGGCATGCTCGCTGAGATCGATAAGTGGCGTTTTGCTCAAGCTCATGGTGAAGAGCACGATGTGTTGATTTCAAGCCACTTGATTGGCTCGGCGAAGCATTTCAGGGCCAACCAATCAAGCGGACTCCTGTGACCCGAATCCGGGCGGTCTGCGGCCAGGGCCGGAGATTCAGCCGAATCGCTATCGGGCTGGCGAGTGAAGTGAAGGCGGGTGGCTTCAATTCAGTTGGCGGATAGTGGATGATGGGGCGTCAGGTGTTATCTGCAGGAAAGGGATCCCCATGAGAATCGAGTTGCGTTCAATCTTCTACCCGAAGCCAGTTGATCCGAACGGATACCTTCGTCCGCACGAGCTTTCTGTGTACTGTGCGTCAAGCGAAGACGAGGATGGCGAAGTGGTCGCGGCTCGGTTGGCGTTCGACTACCTCGACGTCGCACGGATCGAGGAGGAGGGTGTGAATGTGTGGGAAGTCTGCGATGCGGATTCGCAGGGATGGCTCAGCGTCTGCTCAGCGATGCTTGAGCCAACCGCGAAGTACGCTGAGTATCGGAAGGAAATTGGAATCGATCATCCGGTGCTTGGTTTGGTCTTCATTCATCGTGCTGTCTTCCACTCGTCGATGCGTGATTGGCAAGGAATGATCGTCGACTCCGTGTCCAGGATGTTCTCGGGTGAAACATCGACGATGATGTGGAGAGAAACGACTGGTATGACAGATCGTGAACTGGCGAGTCTCGGATTTCGGATCGTTGCTGGCGAGGATTTGTTGTTTCGCCCCAACATGATGCGAAGCGAGTACGAGCCTGCGAACGATGACCGAGATCCAAACTTTGATTTGAAGGTCCCCAAAGAAGCTGGTGAGTATGTTCAACAGCAATGGGACCAGCTGTCGGAGCTCGACTTAGACGGGATTTGAACCAACCCGAAGGACACCTGCGCCGATACGATCATGCACCTCGAATTGGCATCTGCGGGCACATTTGGAATGCCCAAAAAGGTTCGTCAGACAACAGCCAACGGAATTGGTCTTGGGAGTGATTGCTGTCTTCCATGAAATCACTTGCTGAGTCACCCCTGTATAGCAACGAGCGAAGAATAAGTGCCGGATTGAAATGGTGACATCGGCTTCCAAACTGTGTTCCTCGCAATCACAGGCTGGAAGGCTATGGCATTCATTTTCCGCTCAATCCTTAAACCGACTTTGGATCGAAGTCGGCTAGGTTTGGCGAATCGGTTTTCACGCCTCCCGCCGGAACATCGATTTTGGCACTCCAGACGATTCCGTTGAGGATCAGGCGGCGCAGGTCTTCGTCACGCCAGTTCTTGTAGTAGTGCGGCATCACGACGCCGAATCCGCGGCCGGTGTCCTCTCTTTCGATGCACCATGCGACTGTTTCTCGCTTGGGAGCTTCCGGTGGCAACATCGATGTCGCCAGAACGGTTGCTTTCGGGGCAACTTGATTTCCATCCGCACCGAAGTAGTTGTTGAAGTAGGGCTCGTCACGAAGGGTGAATTCTTTCCAGCCTCGCGTGACCGGATGATCGGTCTCCACGGGAGTGATGGTTGCTTTGGGGAAGACTCTGGCGAACGATTCGTGGTGCGGGCAAGAACGGTTGGCGAAGTAACCACCCATCCATTTCAACAGCGGGTGGTCGCCATCGGGCGTGACGTCATCGCCCAGCAAGCCCGTCGCATAATGAATGCATGCGATGCCCACGCCTCGCTGCATCATTTCATCCAGGTCGGCAAGGTTCTGCTGCGGGTTGGGGAGACGGTTGGGCGGGAACAGATCCCCGATGAAAACCACCGTTGATGCGGCGTCGCGAAGAGATTTTTCGGGCCAGCCTTCGACCACGTCCGCCTGGATTCCCGACAGATTCTCGATCTGTTCGAGGGCGTGTTTCATCAGCCGACCACCGGCAGCGACCTCGTGAGTGCCCGGCGGATGGCTGCTGGGGCCGACGACGATCAGGACTCGCGTGGAACCATCGGCCAACTCATCGGACCATCCATGAGCTGGCGATACCGCCGCACCAGCGGCGACGAGTCCGGATGTCGTCTTGATGAATCCGCGACGGGACGCATGTGTTGATTCGCTTGCCGGACGGTTGGTTTGGTTCGTCATTTCGAAGGTTGCTCCAAGTGATGTGATCTGTTTCGACGCTGCAAGTTCTTTGATGTTAAGTGATCGAGCATGGCGATGTTCACCAGTGTGCACTCCCGACGGCCTCGTTCACATGATTGAAGCCATCCCGTTTGAGTAGCTCCGCCAAACCGGTGCAAATGCGTTTCACGACACTGGGGCCTTCGTAGATCATGGAGGTGTAAACCTGAACCAGCGAAGCACCGAGACGGATTTTGTCGTACGCGTCTTGCGGGGTGAAGACACCTCCGGCACCGATGACAATGTATCGATCGCGATCCATCCGGCGGTACAATTCTGAAATGCAATCGTTGATCAATGCAGCGATGGGACGGCCCGCCACAGCACCAGGCTTGTCGATCAGATGTTCCGGTGCGACCGAAAGCGGTGGCTTTTGAGAGGGCAGGTTGAAACAGAAGCCACGCACAAAGGCGAAGCGTTCGCACTGAGTGAGCAAGCGATCCAGATGACCGGGATCATTGTTGGGGGCTATCTTGAGAAAGACCGGGGATTGGATTTGCAGCGGAGCCAAACGTTCGAGCAAACGTTCGACATTGCCAGGTTTGGCAAAGAAGCTCTTGCCGCCTTGGGCGTTGGGACAACTGAGATTGAACATCAGGTAGTCCGCATGAGAATGAAGTCGGCGCGTGCTGAATTCGTAGTCGCTCAGGATCTGCTCGTCGCTGCACGTGGGTGCGTTTGTTCTATCGTTGGTCTTGACGATGTTGACACCAAGCGGGACGCGACCGCGGTGAGATCCCAATCGTATAGCAACGATCTCAGCGCCATCGTTGGGCAGTCCATAGTTCACGACGACGGCGCTGTCTTGAGGTAGCCGAAACAGGCGTGGCTTTGGGTTGCCGCTGGACCTTCTCGCCGAGACGGAACCGATCTCAATCAACCCGGATCCCAACGCGTCCAGCATTCGCAAGGCACGTCCGTTCTTGTCCCACCCAGCCGCGAGCCCGATTGGATTGTCGAATCGGAGCCCAGCCACTTCGGTCTTCAAGATTGGATCATGAGACTCCAGGCACCGTCGCGCGACATTGGTAACCCCGGGCAACACACCCATCCATCGGCACCCTTCCACTGCGAAGTGATGAGCTGTTTCCGCATCGAGTGAAAAGAGCAGCGGCCGGATGAGCGTTTTGTAAAAAGTCATCGCTGTCGCTTCGGTTCCAGGATTTTGGTTGTCGTGCCAAGCCTCGCATGATCAATCATCTGGTGTGTGGGATAGGCTTCCAGCCTGTCAATGCATTCCTGACAGGCTGGAAGCCTATCCCACTGTTTGCTCGCGCGATGCCAAGTGAGTTTATCGTGCATCAAGGTACACACATCTTACGAGTTATTCAGCCAAGTCACTCCGAAGCACGCAGGAGGAGATGAACCGTAGGCGGGACCAAGTGAAGCAACGTCCCGGCAGTCCAGCACCGCGTTCAGCGGATTGGTTGTTCTCAGTCTGACTCTGAAATGGAGTCGCTTGCCCAGGCTTGAGTGACCTTCTCATTCGGGAGCCAAGATTTTGCTGAGTCGATTGCATCGAGTTTCGAGACGGGACCGTGCTCCTTCGAAGCGACATCAGCCACCCAACCCTTTGTGAGGTCAACCGGCAACAGATCGACCGATCCTTTGCGAGGATCAACATTCATTGGCAGTCGAAGTTTGATCATGGCTTCGGTCCATTGGATGACGATGTCGTGGGCAGCCCACGCTCGCCAATCGATGACAGATGTTTCGTCTTTCTCGAAGTGCATTCCTTTGGGCCAGTGCGACTGACCTGGCAACCAAACCCACGCGCGTGGAGATCCGTTCCGGCGAGCTTCACGAAAATGTTCACGTATGTCGGCCGGCTTCCCGTCGTTCGCGCCCATCAGGTAGAGCCCCGGAACCTTCACCGCAGCCGCTTCCTCTTCCATCAATTCTTTGGACGTGGGGTTCGCTCGCAGGGCAATGTGAAACGCGATCACGCGTGCGGGTTTGAATCGCACAAAGTCCTGTGCGACTCGGCCGCCCATCGAATGGCCCCACAAAACAAAAGGGGCATGCCGAAGCTCCGGCCGATTCAGGGTTTCAGCAAATTGCTCGCAAGCCTTCAGGATCGACAGACCGTACCCGTTGTCACGAACGCTCTTGGCCTCGAACTCGCAGTACAACATCGCAGCAGAGTTCCGATCAGCCATCGCTCGCCACTCTGGATCAACGAAGAGACGCCTGCCGGCACCACGCATGTTGATGACGAAAAGCGAGCGGATGACTGGCGTGTCATCGGGGACCCAAAGTCGATAACTGGATTCTGCGATCAGCGGTTTGCTACTGGCAGCGACAACGGTTTGATAATCGCGACCAGTTGCCGCTTCTTCACCAGCCGCGTGATCGGCACTGAAGAAAGCCAGCGAGAGCAAAGCTGCGAGAACAATGGCTACGTTGTGCATTTGATTTCGATCGGCGATTTGGTGAATCTTGAGTGCGTCGGCAGCTTGAAAGCGAGGATCGGGAGGCTACCTCCGTCCCCGGGAGTGTGTTACCCATGTCCCCGAACAAAACATTCTACCGGCCGTGCTCGTTTGGGCTTGCGACCAATTTAGCACCACGCCCGAACGACCAACCACTTTCGTTGGTGGCATGGGATCGCATTTTGGCCGGTAGAAACCAGTCCTGCCGGTCTGCTTGAGGTACCATTTGGGCAGTGTCCCCTCCGCCCGTCAGAGCCAATCTTCACCGATGCGATCTTCTACCAGTTTCTACCTTGCCCTCGTCGTTCTATGTTCGCTGGCCTTCATCGTCGATTCATCCGCGCAGGAATCTCCCTACGACGTGTTCCCTGAAGCCGAGCCGCCCTACTACTCGGTTCGTTATGAGGCGTCCAAAGAACCTGGTCAGCTGACCTATCCGGTGAGGTACACCATTTGGATTCCGAACGGTGTCGCAACACTTCGCGGCATTGTCGTGCATCAACATGGTTGCGGAGAAGGATCGTGCAGCTCCGGCCTTACCGGTGCGTACGATCTGCACTGGCAAGCTCTGGCCAAGAAACACGATTGTGCGTTGCTGTCTCCGGCTTATGAGCAGCCACAGAAGGCGGATTGTCAGATGTGGTGCGATCCACGCAACGGTTCCGCTGCAGCGTTCGATCGCTCGCTCGTTGATTTTGGCAAAATGTCGGGGCACCCGGAACTCGCTTCCGTGCCACTTGCCCTTTGGGGGCACAGCGGAGGTGGACACTGGTGCGGCGGGATGGTGATGACCCAGCCCGAACGTATCGCCGCCGCATGGCTTCGCTCCGGTGTGCCTCTGTTGGAAGTCAATCCCGATCGACCAGCAATCAAGCCGCATGCCTTGCCCGAAACGGCACTCAGCGTTCCGATGATGTGCAATCCCGGCACCAAAGAAGGCGTGACAGTGAAAGACGGGCGCTTCGCCAATGTTTGGCCAGCGAACCTCGCGTTCTTCAACAACGTTCGCGGTCGTGGTGGCCTGCTCGGGGTTGCCATCGATCCTCTGACCGCACACGAATGCGGAAACTCCAGATACCTGGCGATTCCTTGGCTGGATAAATGTCTCTCGCTGCGACTGCCTTTGGAGTCAGGGCAGGCGTTGCACAAGATTTCGCTCGAAGGAGCGTGGTTGGCAGAGCCTACCGGTGCGACCGCCATACCCGCCAACCGATTCGAGGGCGACCCGGTCAAGGCAGGGTGGCTACCCGATGAGACCATTGCCAAAGCGTGGATGAAATTTCGAAAAGACACAAACGTGGTCGATACGACACCGCCGCCCGCACCAGCAAAAGTCCAGCGTGATGGAAACCGGTTGGATTGGATTGCGGAAGCAGATGTCGAAAGCGGAATTCAGAAATTCATCATTCTTCGCGATGGAGGATTCCTAACGGAAGTTGGCGGTCGCGGCAAGAATCGCTTCGGACGCCCGTTGTTTCAGAACCTGCAATACAGCGACACTCCCGTTCAACCGCTCGCAAAGATGGAGTTCGTCGATCGGACAGCTGAGCCTGGTGTCGATCATGACTACTCCGTGGTTGCCGTGAACACGATGGGGCTCGAGTCAAAGCCCTCACCGGCGGCACCCGAAGTTGGTGGTAACTGACCGCTTCATGATGCCAAGCTAAATTTCTTAGCAATCATTGCTCGGGAAATCTATTCTTACTTGGGACCACTGACACGAGAGTTGGCGCCCGGAGCACTTGTTTTCGGAGAACGATATGCGGGCTGGAATCCGACATGGCAGATTATCCAGGAGGCTCTGCCCTACATCGATGTTGTTTCCGTTAAACCTTACAGCGCTGAATTTGAGTCCTTCGATGCTTTGGTCAACGCACATTATTGGCGACTCCACACGGATCTTTCCAATGCGAATGAGACACGTGACAACGTCGAGTTTCTGAAGCAGGTCGTCGACAAGTACGACGCCACGGCACGCCATTTGTCGACAAGAGCCCAATCACATGTTCTTTGGCGACAAGCTCAACGCGAACACCGACAGTGTCGATACCGGGCTTCCGGTGACTGAAAAATACGTCGATGCTGTTCTGTACCAGATGTATGGGCGTTGCGAGGTCCAGAACCTGGGCTGAATCGTTGGGCACGGCTGACGAGCAAGCCATTCATCAACGGGAACTCTTCAAGTCGCTTGGTCAGTGTACTGACCGTCTCTATCAGATTGCCTTGGGCAACGTATGAAATCTGACCGACGGATCATTTCACCGTGAGATAGAGCAGCGGCAAATTACGTCGTCAACATGCAGGCTCGTTTGAGACAAGGAGACTGAATGCACGGCTAATCGGATATCGGCGTAAATTGAATTTCGTCGATGACGAATTCGCCAGTCGCACCAAGGGAGATCGACTTTGTGTCGGGGATCTCCCATCCCGGTGGCAACTCAATTTGAGTCGGATCTCCGCTCCATCGAATTGCTTCGATGCCATCAATGAAAACCACGATCTCATTTTCGCGGACATTCAGATCAACGGTGCGATGTTCATCTTGCTCAAAAAAGAATCCTTCCGTCCAAGTCGGTAGCGATTCATGCCGAGCGATTCCGTCAATGCGTTCGATAAAGCAACCACCAACGTCACGGTGTGTACCTACCGCGAGCATGCCGCTTGAATCACCAAATGGAAAAGCGATGTTCAACCCACCATAGAGTTTGTTGGCGTCACTGCGACGCGCAACCACGAGGCTCAAGTCGTATTGAACGGGCACCTCAACAGGTAGTTGAAGTACGGCGCGCAGTCCGCGCTGGAAATCTGGCGTCAACAATTGACCCGCCTCTATTCGCCACTGACCGATGATGCTGTCCCGGATCACGTCTAATTCGTTGATCGCGTCGATACTTCGCTGCTTCTGATCGGGTTCTGGCACTGCTGGCAAAGGAGCCTCACTGGGTTGCATCGGATTGGTTGCTGGCAATCCAGTCTCCGTTGTATTGAAACGCCAAGGGTTGACGAAAAGGAAAAATCCAATGACGCAGCATGTCAACAAAACAGCGCCTACTATTCGCCACCTATTCACTGTGCGTTGCGAGGCCGCAGTAGCATCGCTGTGCCTACTCGTCGGCAAAGCGTCCGGTGCGGCAGCAATGAATGGCGTCAAAGCTTGGATCACATCGTTGGGTGTTTGATATCGATTCTTCGGGTCAGGAGACATCATCCGACCGATTGCGTCTCGCAAGCTGTCGGGAATTGCGTCTTCATCGAGCAAGCCTTCGGAGGATGCTGCGTCGGCTTGATCCATGTCGTGCCTGCCCGTCTTTTCCTGCACACTTGGCGGCCTGCCGAACAATAGAAAATGTAGCGTGGCTCCTAGCGAATAGATGTCACTACGAATATCCGCTTGGCGTGCATCTTGAGCCTGTTCAGGTGCCACGTAGGCTGGCGTTCCGATGTACGTTCCAATCGCGGTGATGCTATGGTCAGCGGTCCGCACGCTTTCATTCGAATCATCCGGCACAGCAAAGGAAGCCAAGCCGAAATCGAGAATCTTGATCGTGACGTCCGACAATTCAGAGGTATCATCACTGGAGCCCTCATGCGCGGTGGACATCATCAGGTTCGGTGGTTTGATGTCGCGATGGACCATGCCGTTTTCAAAGGCGTGCTGCAAACCAGCAGCAACCTGCACGACGTACTCGCAGGCAACAGGAACGGATAAACGTCCTCGATGCTTCACCAGTTCAGCCAGATCGATCCCATCAACATGCTCCATCACCAACAGGTGTAGCTCTCCGACTTGTTCGGCGTCGAAGGCGGCGACGATATTGGGGTGAGCCAATCGAGCAGCGGCTTTGACTTCGCGTTGGAAACGTTGGATCGCCTTTGCGTTTCGAATCAATTCAGGTTTGATGACTTTGATTGCCACCATGCGATCCATCAGGCGATGCCGTGCTTTGTAGACGCTGCCCATTCCACCTTGTCCGATTGCCTGAAGCACTTCGTAGCGTGGGTGTGTGGTAAGCTCGGCGGAGACGGAAGACAACGGTGAAGGATTGTTGTCGGCCACTGAGAAATCCGAGTCACCGCCGACCAGCTGGTTTTCGTCGACAGTTTCCCGCTCATCGAGATTTTCAGAATCCGGATGTGGAGGGGGGACAGTCATCATGCATTTCCGAAACAAGCAGTCATACGTTGGGACGATCCCCTAGCAAGACTACGATTTGGGATTCAAGCACTCAAGATCATGCAAGTGAGTACCGATGACTGACGCAGAATTGGTCGACGCAATCACGAAGGGAGACGAAATCTCGATCGGCTACTTTGATGAGTCCCCCATCAAAGTGAAAAACGATTCGGTCAGTACGGAAGAGGCGATTGAGGCCCTGAAGAACTTTCTCCGTTTGACCTCTGCGGACCGATTTGCCGATTCTCGTCATCCTTTTGCCTACTACCAGTTCATGGTGCATGAGTGCGGCAATGACTTGCTCGGGAAGCAGAGCGGGCAGCTGAAGGAGCCGACGCAAGTTTGGGAGTACGTCACTCCACTGCATTTCTATTTCGCTAAATCGGACGACAAAATGCATGTCGTTTTGGAAGCCAACGTTGCCTGGTACTCCCACGGGATGGTGATGAGTTGGGAAAACGGCAATACGCTTGTCAGGGTCAGCGAATTCGATGGGACGACAACGAACGACAATCCTGAATACGTGTTCTGCACCTACAAGCAAGAGTTCAACACGAAGCGAAGTTAAGAGGGCCGTTCACGATGAATTGCGGTTGGTTGTTCGTTCGACGATTAGGCTGGATCAGGGATGATCTTTCCGGTTCGGTCATCGACTCGGTGCAGTTGGGTGATGTCTCCCATCGCTCCGTCGCTGGTTTTCAATGAGACCAACCAGTAGGGATCGTCGGGCACGTTGGCGGACACCATTGCTTGCAGGATCTCCGCATCATGCACACCGTTCTCGCTGTAGAGCTTTGCGTAGAACTCCTTTTCCCGGCGAATTCTTTCGCGGTCAAAGAGCACCGCCGAACACTTGGTGCCGGGCGGAATGTTGCCCAGGTGATCGATCACGATCATGATCGCGGCTTTTTGATCCATCTCTCGTTTCGTCAACTCTGGCTCCTCAGTGAGTTTTGAAGGTGCGTCTTTGCAGTCGTTTTGGTTGGTCGTTCAACGAAGATTAAGTGGCATAGGCTTCCAGCCTGTGTTCCGCGCAATCACAGGCTGGAAGCCTGTTCCACTTGTTTTACCGGGCTGCCGATTTGTAGACGTCCGCCTCGGTTTTAGCAGAAGGAACCGGGGCTAACGCCTAAACGACTCACAAGGAGAATTGGAAGGCGACTCAATTAACTGGTCGTTATGTGTCGGGTTACTTGAAATGGATTCTTGGGCTGTGTCCATAGTGACGTTGAAGAACGCCGTTGGCCAACGAGAAGAGTCACACATCTTCCAAATTAGAGTCGTGGTTTGGGCGGTTGGACGGCGGGTTGCCAGGGGGCGATGCCGTCGAGCTTGGTCTCTCTTGAAAACACTTTGCTGCCGCAGGTGACGTACAGCGTGGTCATGTTCTCACCGGCCAGAACGCAGTTGGAAAGCTTGCCCGACAAAATGGGACGCGAAAGGATCAGGTGAACTCGGCCGGGCGGGTCGATGATTTGAATGCCCAACTTGGTGGCGACCAAGAGTGGCCCATCCTTGGTCATGGTGACTCCGTCGGCCCCGCCGATCATGTCGTCTTGCGGCGTGTGGACGTAACTGTAGGGCTGGCCGTGCAACAGTTTTCCCGTCGCGGCGTCGATTTTGTAGGACCATACGTAACGGCCTTCTGCATCGACGACCATCAGGAATCGTCGGTCAGGCGTGACGATCAATCCGTTTGGTTTCTTGGGTCCTTTGCCGGCTTGAATTGGCTTGCCATCTCCTCGGGGGTTGCCATCGGCGTCGATCGGCAGGTACCAGACGGCTTGTTCGGTGGGACCGGTGAAGTAGATGCCATGTTCCAGCACAACCAAGTCGTTGCAGGAAACGCCCGAGCACAGATCAGTGCGTCGGCCATCGGGATCGATCCGTGTCACGGTCAGGGCTTTGTTTCGTGCGCAGTAGAGACGGCCGGCCGCGTCGTACATCAACGCGCTAACGCCCGGCAGGTCGTCAACAAACTTGGTCGCCTTGTTCGTGCCGGCGGCGATCTTCCAGATTTCGCCTCGTGGCCCATCGATGAAGGACACGTCGCCGTTGGGTGCGACGGCGGGGCCTTCGGTGTACTTGTGGCCTTCACTGACCAGTTTCCACGATTCGCCTTCGATCAAGCGGTCTTTGATTTCAGGGTGTTCTGAAACGTTGGTTTTGATGGGACGATCGAAGTCTTTCCACAGCCATTTCATTGCATCGGGAAAGATCGCTGCGCCGTGTTTGCCGTTGTGGCCGCCCTCGCCCCAGACGTTTTTGACTTGATAGCCGGCCCACTGCAGTGAGGCCAACATCGTTTCGTTGGCATGCCACCAACTGCCGCCGTAGATGTTCAAGTCATTGCTGCCATCTTGCAAAAATACTCGCAGCGGTTTGGGTTCGTGTTTGCGAACCAGGGTTGGGTATTCGTTTCCGCCTCGCAGCCCGACGTAGGTGCCAACGGTGCTGAAGACTCGGCGGAACTGATCGCTACGGTGCCAGGCCACGCCAAACGCGGCGATCGCGCCGCTGCTGCTGCCACCGATGGCTCGCAGGTTGGGATCGTCGGTGATCGCATAGGATTTGCGGACTTCGGGGATCAACTCATCGATCAGGAACGAAGCGTAGTGATCGCTCACGGTGTCGTATTCAAAGCTGCGATTGAAACGATCCTGAGCCCCCTCGCCACCGGGAACGACACCGGGGTTCACGCAGACGGCAATCGTGACCGGCATTTCGCCGCGATGGATCAGGTTGTCGAAGACATGGTGCAATCGATACTCGCCCTTTTCGCGGACGTACTTGGCACCGTCCTGCATGACCATCAACGCGGCCGGGGAGGACTCGTCGTATTGGGCGGGCACGTAAACGAAGTAGTCGCGTTCGGTGCCTGGATAGATCGTGCTGTCGGTGAATCGATGGGCCGTCACCACTCCTCGGGGAACGCTTTCCTTTGCCACGGTGTCGGGGTGAACTGGATAGCTCTCTTGGGCCAACGTTACCATCGCGGGCAGCAGGAACAAGATGAACGAGATTCGTGCACTGGCTCCTGAGAGGAATCTGGCCCCAGCGAGGAATCTGGCCCCGGCGAGGTATCGGAGGAAGGATCTGGCTCGTCGTGATTGGACGCGGCGGTGAATTGCGAATGTCATATCAATTCGTGGATGGGGGAGAATGTTCTGGGGAGAGTTGGAGGGGGCCACCAAGATAGTCGAGGCGAGGCGGTTTTGCTTCGCGGTGGCAAACGGAGATGCGTCCTGCCGTGGGCGATTTCGGACATTTCAGAAATTTTCTCGGTCATGAACTGGACCGTCTTGTTAAGTAACGGTGTGAGCACTTCTCTGGACGGAGCACGGAATGGACGAAACCGCACGACAGGCAACTCGACAATGGACACTGGCGCAGCCCGCTGTGTCGGCGTTTGTGACATCGATGGTTCGTGATTTCCGTGATCGCGATGACGTGCTGCAGGAAGTCGCTGTCGCTGTGATCGAGTCGTATGACTCCTATGATCCCGAGCTTCCGTTCGTGCCCTGGGCGATCGGTGTCGCTCGCAATCAGGTGAGTTTGTACATGCGAAACCGACGGAAAGACCTGTTGGTGTTCGACGACGATGCGATCGCTTGTCTGGCGATCGCGATTCCAACCGTGGCTCAGCAAGAATCAGCGAAACTGGATTTTGTCACGGAATGCCTGGGCGGTTTGGAGAACCGTGCTCGTCACCTGTTCGAGTTGCGATATCAGAAAGACTTGAAGCCCGCGGCCATTGCCGAGCGAGTGGACATGTCAGCGAATTCCGTCGCCAAGGCACTCCAACGAATTCGAGATCGCGTGAGAGCATGTGTTGAACGCAAGAGTCTGGAGGCGATGTCATGAGCCTTGCCATCGAAGATTTGATTGACGGCTACTTGGACGAATCGCTGTCGCAGGAACAATTTCAGCAACTGAATCAGTGGATCAAGTCCGACTCGCTGCACGCCCAGCGGTTTGCCTCGGCGATGTTGCTGCATGATCGGCTTCGCAATGCCTTCACGACGAACGAGTTCATGGCTGGGCAATCCACGGTCAATGATCCAGGGCCCGACCAAGATGACGAGCGGCCCAACGTGGTCACTCCGACCAGTCACTCTAGAAACGTTTGGGGGCGATCCGCGATAGCGTTGGCGACGACCGCGTGCTTGGTGTTGATCAGCGTCGCTCTGCTTTGGAATGGCTTGGGGACCACTTCGGCATTCGCAGCGGTGATGGAACTCAACCGCATCATCGCGGCCAACCGCCTGTCATTGGATCGGACGTTCTTGATTTCGGTAGAAGAGAGCGCGGCTCAAAAAGATCTAAGACGCGATTCGCCGGAGTATCGACGCCCGCCGAAGCCTTCTTTGAACAACGCGATCTTGGATGTTCGAGGTTCGGATCAGTTCGTGTTGAAACGGGAAGTGGAACCTGGTGTCTTCTTCGTCACCGGCAGCAACGGCACGACCAGTTGGGCGGTTCGGCCGGACGGACCGGTTCGTCTGAGCAACGACCTGACGCGATTCAATCGAGACTTGCCCGGGCACGAACGATCGCTACCGATCAACAACATCGAAGACGGTTTGGACGCTTTGCACACCGCCTATGAGTTGAAATTGTTGCCGGTGGAAGGCCAAACAAACGAGGTCCACGAACAGGACGTCGAAGCCAACACGGCGACCAGTCGTCGGATGGTGGCGATCAAGAAGCGAGGCTTCCTAGGGCCGGAACGAGTTGAAATTCTTTACACCGCATCCAGTGGCCAGATTCGTGAGATGCGATTTGTCGACATGCCCTACGGACGGAACATCGTCACGTTGAAGATGACATTGATGGAGGAACAGACGTTTGCTGCGGACCATTTTGATCATGAATCCCATCACGACCCGAAACGCATTGTGGAGTTTGAATAGATGAACAGGAAACGAATTTTAAAACCCGCCTTGGGTTTGGCCGCACTCGTTTGCGTGACCGCCGTCACCAGCTTCGTTTGGATGCAGGCGGGCTACAGCCAGGGAGAGAGTCGCGGCAAGGTTGGCAAGCCGCGAATCAGTGACACGGTGCAGGCGAACATGTACGCCGACAACTGATTCATCATGTACATCAATGGCGAGCTTGTCGCGGTCGACTCCATCCAGTTCATGCCGCACAACGTCATCTCCGTTGATATCCTTCCGGACTACCCGATGACGATTGCGGTGATGGCCAAGGACAATGCCGACGCCAAAACGGGAATGGAGTATGCCAACACGAGCATTGGCGACGGCGGGTTCATCTTGAAATTTGGCGATGGCACGGTGACCAACGCCGACTGGAAAGCCAAGGCATTTTCTCGAGGTCCCATCGATCGAGACACTAAGAATCCGAGGGTTGAAAACACTCCCATCCCGGAAGACTGGTATGCGGTCGATTTTGAGGATGAATCGTGGGGCCAAGCGACGGAGTACACGCAGGCGCAGATCGATCCGAAGGAACCGTTCTTCGAGCACGACTTCGAAGGCGCGCGTTTCATTTGGACGGAAGATGTCGAGATCGACAACACCGTCATCTTTCGACATGTCGTGACTACATCGCCAGACGGAAAGACTCGCCCTGACTTTTCCAATTTGAACGACATCGTTCCGAGTGGGCCTCGTCGAAGACCTCGGTGAACCCTTTCCGAACCATCCTTGAAATGAATGCCATGTTTATCAACTCACGCTCTCTCATTCCGACGATCGCGAGCCTGCTTTGTTTGATAGCGACCGCCCATGTCGCCGCACACGAAGGCGGGCATCATGGGCATTCACACGTGTCGACTCCATCGAGAACTTGGTCGATCGCATCGGATGGATCGCACCTGCGCGGATCGTTTGTTTCAGCGAGGGATTGCAAGGTTCAAATCCGCCGTGAGGATGGAACACTCACGGACATCGCGATCGAACGTCTGGTCGCTGCAGACCAAGCCTGGATTCGGGAACGAATGGAAGAGATTCAAACTCTCAATCGACAGCACGCGATTCGGCTCGTGGCGGTGAACCAACCGGTGCAAGCTAGCTCAGAGAATGCTGCGGCGAACGAGACGATGCCAGCGATCGGGGCGCACTTCCAGCCCTTTGAGAAATTGTTGCAGCTTCGCTGGGACAAGGACTTTCTCTATGTCGGTTCCAATGGGTTGCCGGAACATCCAATGATGATTGGCATTCGTTCGTGGCAGCAACAGGTTCCGATCCCGCAGAAGTACCTCGGAAACAATGCGTGGCAGATTCCGTTGCATCCGGTTCCCGCAAAGAATCCGATGTCGACCAAGAACGATTTTCTGCGTGGTGCGATTGCTCTGGCCGTCAACGGCGTGCCGATCTTCAACCCGCTGAACAATCGTGGTGATGATGCCTACTTGTTTGGCGAGCTGGATGAATACGGTGGTCATTGCGGTCGCGGGGATGATTACCACTACCATATCGCTCCGGTTCATCTGGAGGAGACAACAGGGAAAGGCCAACCGATTGGTTATGCCTTGGACGGCTACCCGATCTTTGGCTATCAAGATGCGAAGGCGAGTGATTTTGCACCGCTCGATGATCTCGGCGGGCACAAGGACGCCTCTGGCAACTACCACTATCACGCACAAAAGACCTACCCGTATTTGAATGGTGGCTTTTACGGGGAAGTGACCCAGCGTGGCGGTCAGGTGGATCCGCAACCGCGTGCCGAACCGATTCGTCCTGATCTGCGACCGCTGCGTGGCGCCGTGATCACGGGATTCAGCAAGACGGGCAATCGATTCGAGTTGGTGTATGACGTGGAAGGCCAACAGGGATCGGTGACCTATGTCGTCAAAGACGATAGCACGGTCGACCTCACGTTCCAGGACCCATCGGGTGAAACGCGAAGCGAAACCTATCGCAGCCGCATGGGCAAACCGTTTCTTCCCCAAGCCGATAGCTCAGGAACAGAAGGCGGTCCCGACGCTGATCAAACGTCTCGATTGAAAGTCACCAGCCCGGCGTTTGCTGCCGGCGACGAATTGCTACTCGAGTTCACCGGCGATGGCGCGGGTGAGTCACCACCGATTGCTTGGTCGAAAGGGCCCGCAGGGACTCAGTGTTATGCACTCAATCTTCGGCATACGCCTGGACCTGACGATGTGAAGTCGTACTGGGTGGTTTATGACATTCCAGCGGACGTCACTAGCCTGCCGCAAAACGCGAGCGGAATTGGGACGGTGGGGATCAACGACAAAGGGCACGCGGGATACGACCCGATGAAATCGAAGGGACCGGGTGTGAAACACTATCACGTGACTGTTTATGCATTGTCCGAGAAGCCCAAGTTCACAACGGCCCAAGTGACACGAGCGGATTTACTGGAAAGCATTTCAGACATCACGTTGGCACAAGGCACGTTGGACTTTCAGTACACTCGATCCCGTAGTCGTTCATTCCTGATTCTGATTGGAATCGGGGTTGTCGCTCTGCTGGCGGGAGCGTGGTTCAGTCTGAAGAAGTTCACAGCCCCGAGAGTTGCCGGTTGAAATCGAATTGCAGGTCGGGATGGACTTTTTCGATCGCCTTGTCGATTTTTTTGAGCTGCGTCGCGTACATGTTTTGGCTGACGCGGCAACCGCCGAAGCTGATTCGTTTTTCCTTGATCCGCTGGCAGAAGTGAATCCGGACTTGCAGCTCGGTTTCTTTGTCGCCGGAGAACCGCAGTGACTTGTCCATCCAGCGGACAATTTTGCGAAGCGTCTTTTTGTGGATTTTGCCGGAGACGCAGAGGTGCTCGTCGATCTCGTCGCACAATTCATCCGCGTACGCTGGTTCATCGTCCGCTTTCATCAGCAAGTACGTCAGCAGCTCTTTGCTCTCGACTTTGAACTTGGCCATTCGGACACAAACGTCGAGCAACTCATCCTCATCCAGCTTGGCGAGTTCTTTTTTCAACTGGCTGATCGTGGCGGCTTTCATATCGTCTCAAAGAGTGGGCGGGAGATCCCGAGCTGAATATTTTGATGCGGCACTGTCTTGGTGACCCGACGCGTGAGTTTTGAATTTGCGTTTTTCCTCTAATGGCCAACGGCCTCGTTCAATTCAAAACGTGTGGGTTGATGTTGGCCGTTGGCCAACCAATTTCCCTTCATTCTCGATCCCTGGGGCGATGCCCCAGGCTACGATGACGAAGGCCGTTGGCCAACAAGACCGAATGCAAAAGCGCAACTACAAAACTCACGCGTCGGGTTGTGAACTCGAGTGAATCAACACGCCTTCATGCTTCGTTTTACCAAAAAATAAAATCGCTACTTCAAAAGCTGGAAGGAGCGGTCGCGATATCTTAGCGGCCTGGCGGCGGGTGGGAATTCCCACTCACCGGTGGCGTTCTCCTGGTGCGTCTGCTCCAAAAAGCAGAAGATAGAAATCGCTGCGATGACTATTCTGTAGCCAACTGTTTTTGGGCAGCGATGCTTTGCCTGGCCTCCAAGGGAAAACGATTTGTGAATCGAATCACCATTTTCGGAATGCTGCTGTTGTTCGGCATTGGGTCCACTGCGAGGGCACAGGATGACCGAGCGGTTTTGCAGGCCTTGATGTTCGAATCGCCGGAGAAGCTTGCTGCTGCGGCTGTGTCCAGTGGAGATGCCGCGCGAGGCGCGGTGGTGTTCTTCACCCCCACGATGTCGTGTGCCAATTGTCATGCAGTCAATGATCCGGCGGAGAAGTCGCAAGCCAACGTGGGGCCGAATCTCGCCTCGCCAAATCCAGACCTGTCGAATGCCGGCATCGTCGATGCGATTCTGCATCCGTCAAAGAGTATCGCAAAGGGTTTTGAGACGGTCCAAATTTTGACCGTCGATGGAAAAGTGCTGACTGGTGTTCTCGTGGCTCAGTCCGATGAGTCGGTCCAATTGCGCGATCCATCGACAGGCAAAACGGTCGGAGTCAGCGCGGATGACATCGAAGACGTCGCGACGAGCGAATTGTCAGTCATGCCCGAAGGTGTCGCGGGCCAAATCGGCAGCCGCCAAGCGTTTTTGGACTTGGTGCGGTACCTGATTGAAATTCGCGATGGTGGTGCGGCGCGGGCAAGCGAGTTGCAACCGAAGGTCATGCCAACGGCCGAGCCATTGCCGGAATACGAATCGCACATCGACCACGCTGGCATTCTCGCGTCGCTGGATCAGCAAGCGATGAAACGTGGCGAAGCGATCTACAACCGGACGTGCGTGAATTGTCACGGCACGGTTGATGCCCCAGGTTCATTGCCGACGTCGTTGCGATTTGCGTCCGGTAAATTCAAGAACGGATTTGATCCTCACAGCATGTACCAAACCATCACCAAAGGGTTTGGTTTGATGCTGCCGCAACGAAACTTGGTGCCGCAGCAGAAGTACGATGTGATTCACTACATCCGTCATGCCTACTTGAAGGAGCACAACCCAACTCAGTTTGCTCGGGTCGATGAAGACTACCTGGCGAGTTTGCCCAAGGGTGATACGCGCGGTCCGGAACCATCGCTCATCGAGGCCTGGCGGGAAATGGACTACGGACCCAACTTGATGGCGACGGTTGAGATCGGCAACGACGCGAAAAACTTTGCTTACAAAGGGCACGCCATTCGTCTTGACCAAGGTCGGGGCGGGATCACGCGAGGAGAGCATCGCGTCGTTTATGAGCACGACACAATGCGAGTGGCGGCTGCGTGGTTGGGCGATGAGTTCATCGATTACAACGGTATCAACTTCAACGGTGTCCATCGGAGACACCCGCGCATCGTCGGCGAGGTGGTGTTTGAAAACGCAAACGGTCCTGGGTGGGCGAACCCTGAAAATGATTCCTTTGACGAGGTCCGCGAACCAGGACGAGACGGTCGCTTCTATGGCCCGTTGCCGAGTGACTGGATCGACTACCAAGGAACCTATGTCAACGGGATGGAAACGATCCTGCACTACCGCGTTGGCGGAATCGATGTTCACGAGCGGCCGACGCTTGAACAACTGGGCGAGAAAGCCATTTTCCAACGGTCGCTTTCCGTGGATGCCAATGAGCATCGGTTGACGATGCGGGTGGCTGATCGTGAAGAGGGCGAAGTGTTTCTGGACGCGGAACATACAAAGGCGGTCTGGTCGAGCTCCGAGGATGGTTCTGAGGCGTTGGTATTCGCGGTCACGGGAGATGTCAGCCAACTGGAATGGCAATTCGCCGACGATCAAATTCGACTGGCATTGATGCCAAACGTGAATGCAAGAGACTTCACCGTTCATGCCTTTCGAAGCGAGAGCAAAGGAGACGCAGAGCAAACCATTGGCGAACTCATCGAAGGAATCGATCCGGCTGCTCGCTCGGCAAAGGAATGGGCCACGTCCACCAGCGAGAATGCGAAACGCTGGCCCGAAATCGTCACCACGAAAATCACTACCGCGGACGCTGGCGGACCGTTCGCGGTCGATACGATTCAGTACCCGGTGAACAATCCATGGTTCTGCCGGATGCGATTGACCGGTGTCGACTTCTTGGACGATGGTGAATCCGCCGTCCTGAGTGACTGGGACGGGAACGTCTGGAAAGTCACCGGATTGCATCAACCGGAGGTGACCTGGCAGCGGATTGCATCGGGTTTGTTTCAACCGCTCGGAATCAAAATTCGCGACGGCGAGATCTTCGTGACTTGTCGCGACCAGCTTTGCCGCTTGCATGATTTCAACGGCGACGGTGAAACGGACTACTACGAGAGTTTCAACCACGATCACTACGTCACCGACCACTTCCATGAATTCGCGATGGGATTGCAATGCGATGACGATGGCAACTTTTACTATGCCAAGTCAGCTTGCCACGCGTTGCCCGCGATCGTTCCTCATCATGGAACGTTGTTGAAGGTTTCTGCGGACGGATCGTCGACCGAGATTCTCGCGAATGGTTTTCGTGCCGCCAACGGCGTTTGCCGCAATGACGATGGGACGTTCTTCGTCACGGACCAAGAAGGGCATTGGAATCCAAAGAATCGAATCAACTGGGTTCGTCCGGGCCGGTTCTATGGCAACATGCTGGGGTATCACGACGTGACCGATCCAAGCGACTCCGCGATGGAGCCGCCGATGTGCTGGATCACCAATTCGTTCGACCGTTCGCCGGCGGAGTTGCTGTGGGTGACCAGTGACAAGTGGGGGCCGCTGAAAGGTTCTCTGCTGAACATGTCCTACGGCTACGGCAAACTGTATGTTGCCCCACATGAAATCATTGGCGATCAGATGCAGGGTGGGATGTGCGAATTGCCGCTGCCTCAATTCCCGACCGGGATCATGCGTGGACGATTCCATCCCGACGATGGTGACTTGTACGTGACCGGCATGTACTCGTGGGCGGGAACCCAACAAGCCGACGGTGGTTTTTATCGGGTTCGCTACACGGGCAAACCGATCCACGTGCCGGTGCGTCTGAACTGTCGAGGGACGACCGTGCGAATCGGATTGAGCGACGAGGTCGATCCTGAGTCGGTCTCGCCAGAAAGCTTTTCGATCAGCCGTTGGAACATCAAGCGATCGAAGAACTACGGTTCCAAGCACTTTGATACGCAAGCCATCGAGGTCGCGTCGGCCCATTGGGACGCTGAGCAACGTGAGATCGTGCTGGAGCTTCCCGAGTTGAAGCCGACGTGGTGCATGGAGATTCAGATGGAATTACGAGGTGCGGACGGAGAACCGATTCATCGCGTGATCCACAACACGATTCACGAACTGAATTGATCGACCGGTGCAGCAATTGGAATCGCTTTGCTCGGATCGGGCAGAGCACGGAACCGCGTGAAACTCGTTTGATCGGTGACCGTTCGCAACGACGGCATCGTTCGCGAATCAAGGAAAGGCCTGTTGGTCGGGTTCGTTGAGTTGTACCGATTATGCGGGCGGTGGTTGGGGTCATTCCGATTTTTCGCGTTGCAAGCGAAATGTCGTCTGCTCGCATTCCGATGATTCGAACGAGTGGTAGTCCGTTTTGGCACTGCCGCTGATTGGGAGGCGTCCAGTTCGAATCGCTGATGAGTGTTGTTGCATGACGAGTAATCCCGGCCACGCCACCGCCAAATCGTCCATGTTTGCCACCAAGGGGTCCGCAGGTCGCAAACCGTTGTTGCTAGGCCTTTGCTTGATCGCAATGGTCTTGGTCAGCGGGGGATTTGTCACGTCGGTCCTGTCACGCTCGGCCCGGACACCGATCTTCACGTTGACGGGTGTTTATGGTCCCGAGTGGGACGTGAACGCTTGGGTAGCTGAAGACTTGAATTGGATTCGGACGTTGGGTCAAAGCACGTACTCGGTCCAGGCCTTGCCCGGTGCTGGCGAGTTGGCGGGTGGGTTTTGGGATCAGGCCGACGACTCCATTCGAGCGGCGCTCGCTTCATGTCCGAGTGATCGCCCACTGATTTTCTATGTCAATTTGCACGGCGTTGTGAATGACGACGGGCAAGCGTGCTGGGTGCCACCCAACGGTTCGGTCGTGGATGGTTCCACTTGGTTTCCGATCAATGATTTTTTGGATCGAGTCGCCCAGATTCAGTCGCGTGACGACGTTCGGCCGATGTTGTTGCTGCTTGAATGCGGTCGGCTGCGGTCGCACTGGCCCGCGGGAATTGCCGACAACGAGTTCGATGATCGATTGACCGAGACACTGGCTCAGCACGTTCGCAATTATCCCGAGTCCAACGTCACGATCCTGTCGTCGACAGCACGTGGGCAGCGCAGTTTCTATTCCCGGCGCGGTGATGGAGACGTCTTCACCCGGTACGTTGCCGAAGGATTGGCGGGTGCCGCGGACGGCTATGGAACAACGAGCCGGGCGGATGGTTTGGTCGACACCGAGGAACTGCATCGTTTCGTCCGCCAGCAGGTTGGCGGGTGGTCGCAGCAGCATCGCGGCGTGGCCCAAACACCAACACTGCATCGAACCGCGTCGTCCAATCCGGTCACCGTCGCACGCGCCAGTCGCGGACGCTTCGGGGCCTCCTATGTCAAAACGCCTCCTCCGTCCAAGGATGAAACGGATCGATTGAAAGCGGCGATTGATTCAGTCGTCGTTCTCGAGAAACACGACCCAAGTTCGGTCGACGCACACGCTTGGTCGCAGATCCAACGCACGATGCACGCGATCACTCAATCGGTCTACGGTGGAGAAGCCGCGAAGGCATCAAGTGCTCGATGGTACAGTCGGCTTGATCGACAGTTGCAGGGACTTCGCCAGGAAATCGCGAATCGGGCGAGTGAGTCGTCTCACTTTGTTGATGTCGAAATGGATCGTGAGGCGGAGCGAGTTTGGTCGACGATCGCAAAGCAACCGACTCGCGAAACCACGGCTGAATTGCTGGCCGATTTGGACGACGACAAAGTGATGCCGGTGCCGATGTTGTACGCGATTTATCAAGCGGGCGAGCATTCACGAAAGGATCCAAATGCTTCCGAATTGAGCTTTTGGAGACATCCCGATTGGATCCAACGCACGGCAAAAGCGCAAACAGAATGGTTGCACGTGGTGCGTCGTCTTCCCGATGCGATCTTTCCCGCCGTCGACCAGATCACGTTGGACGTGCAACAAAGTCGACGACGTCTGGCGGATACGATTTTGGCGTCCACGGTATCGTCGGACGTCAATTCGATCGAGCATGGACAGGATGGAGACGCACACGATTCCGTTGTGTCAGCGTTGTCGGATTTCGAGCGTGTCGTCAAGGAACGCCGAGACATTTTGGCGGGTTTGGTCGATGCATGGCAAACGCGAGATCGAGCGTTTTCGGAACTGCCGTATCTGTTCCGATCGATCGATGAAGAGGCAACGACCTTCGGAACGCATGAAGAACATGACGCTCACGAGGCGAACCTGAACGACGTCATCGCGCTGGACACGCTGCTGAATGAGTTCATCGATGGCAAACAGGTTTGGTCGACGAAGACTCACGACCAGATCGTGATCGCATCCAAACGGGCAGGTCAGTTCCTGGAACACATCGGCGGTTCTTTTCAAGCAGCAACGGCGTCGATGTTGTTGACTTCCGATCCCTATCAGGCGATGCGGGTGGAGAAACAGCTTCGTGAGACGGACGAAAAGCTGGCGATGGAGCCCTTCGAGCCATTGTCTCAGTCATTGGAACATGATCACGAGCATGAGCACGAATCCGAATCGAACAAACACATCAGCAACGATTTCTTGGCGGTTCTGTTGGGATTGGATCCGGATGAGACCAGCCCATCCGACGTGCGGCGACGTTTGCGTTCGTTGACGTCGGTTGATCACGATCACGCCTGGCGACATGTGGTTTCGATCGTGGTGGACGAAGCTTTTTCGCAGGTGATTGCGGATCATCAACGAACGTCTCGGCAGTGGCGATTGGCTTGTCGAATCGACGAGGTGCTGGGCGATTTCTGGTACGCACCGACAAGCAACGGCACGGCCTACTTCGATGCAACCGCTCAAACGTTGTTGAAGTTGGCCAAACCCGAAGACAATGAGACCCCGGATTGGAAATCGATCGAGCGTTCCGTGACGGCCAAGATGGAGGCCCGCCGGACGGCGTCGATCAAGGGCTTGATCGTCCGTGCCACTTCGCAGCCATCCTTCTTGGATCAACAGACCCAATCGGTTTCGGTGAAGCTTGATACGGCGGACGGCCAGGGGGATCTTCCCGAGGGAATCGCGGTGATGTCGATTCATCGCGACGGCATCAAAACGTCTGATGCTCAGCAAGCGGTGTCGATCCAAGCGACCGATGCACCGACCAACGTGGAACTGACGTTGGCGGTCGATCAAAAGCGGGCTTCGTTGGCGGAGGTGAACTTTCGCGGCAACCGTTATCAATCCTCCGTCATGTCGTCGGGCACGGCGTTTGGCGTGACCAGTCGAGGTCAAACGGTCCAAAAGGGAGCCAAGGTCACGATTCGTGATGCGATGGATTCAGGGCGTGCGATCACGTTTGTGATGGATTGTTCGGCGTCCATGAACGATCCTCTCGGCGAAGAGATGGGGCGTTCCGCATTGGGGGCACAACGCGCGAGCAAGTTCGAAGCCGCGCGTTCAGCCGTTTACGAAATGATGCGTCGGCTGCAGCCTGGACCGTCACAGGTTGGCTTGGTTTTGTATGGTCATCGAATGGCAATTCGTGCGGGCGATCCAGCAAAGGATTCGGGCGATGGAGGTGGTCAGACAACTCTGTTGCAGAAACGCTATCACAAGCGTTTTCCTTTCCCACCGACAATCCAACCATTCGAAGATGTCGAGGTGGCGCTGCCGACCGGACGCTTTGACACCGCGGAATTGGAACTCGCTCGTCAGCATTTTGATGCGGCCGTTCCTTGGGGACAGACGCCGCTTTATCTGTCGATTTGGAAGGCGATGGAGGACATCAGCCGAACGGGTGACGGTGTTCGCAAAGACGTGGTGGTGATCTCTGACGGTCGCAACTACCAATTCAATCCTACCCCCGAAGCGATCTTCTCGATTGGTCAGTTGGTGACTCGGGCGAAGACACTGGGCGTCCAAGTGCATGTCATTGGGTATGGGCTGGCCAGCCACGAGGCCGCGGCCGCAGCGGTTGAGTTCGAAGCTCTCGCGAGCGGCACCGGCGGTCAATCGATCACGGATATCAAAGAAGCGACGGAGTTGCTCAAACGATTGGAGGAGTTGTCATCGTCCGAATCGTTCGAGTTGCAATTGGCGGATGGAACGAAACATGTTGGCACGTTTGGCGACACGATCACGCTGCCTGAAATTCAGTCCGTCAACACGGCCGTGACCGCGACCGTTGGCGACAAATCGACGGTCCTCGCCGTATCGCCGGGCGACCAGTTGGATTTGATCGCCAACCAGATGGAGCACCCACTGGCGACGCTGCCGTATCTCAATGGGGCTCCCCAATTCAGCGTGTTGGCAACGCCCGAGGGGCATGCCACTTCGGTTCGGATGGGAGTGCACACGCCTTCGGTCCAAGGGAATCGATGTCGCTTTCAGTTGTCGATGCAACGAACCAATGCACAGGTTGCTGACCGTCCACTTTCGATGTGGGTGGAGGTTCATCCGGTGCGGCAGGGGAACTCTGGGGAGAAGCAATCGCCCGAAGTGGCTTATCGAAACGGCGCGTTTGAGTGGGTGGCGGGCAAACCGTGTCCGGTCGCCGAATTCGATTGCTTGGGTTGGCCAAGCGATGCGGTGGGTTATCAGATCAACACGTGGTGTTCGGCCAAGCGATTGGCGAGCGAAAGCGTTTCCATTGCTGCGGGGTCACAACCGAAACAGACCAAGACGCTGGCGAACTTTCCTGGCGTGAAGGTTCATCTGAGTCGCCAAGGGGACGAGGTTTCGGTTGGGTTGGAGTATCCCACTTCGCAGACCCCTGATCACGATTCGATGTTGATCGTCCAAGTCGAAGGTGCTGGTTCGCAAGACCATTGGTATGACGACAGCGGCCGGCGAAGCTTTCATGTTTTCCGGCAAACCGACCCGACCGCAGAGGTGCAGGTCGAAATGCAATCGATCGCGGAAATGAAGCGTCAATCGGTTCGCACGATCCAGCCAGTTGACGGTTCGATGTTCCCAAGTGTTGCGACGTTGGGAGCGACGAGTCGACGGTGAACGATTGCCGTTCGACGTTGTTCGCTTGCGTTTGGTTTCGCGGGAGAGCAGTGCGTGCCGCTTCCCATGCTCGGCCCCC
>NZ_DDGH01000084.1:48964-80815 GCF_002337565.1 Rhodopirellula sp. UBA1907
CTCTCCCCAAACTTCGTTTCGGGAGAGGTTCTTAGAGCAGACACCCGCCAAAACGCGGCACTAGAAACTGCACAACCTTGAAGAAGGACGCTGTGGAATCAGCGTGGTTCGAGATGTTTGTGAAGTCGGCGTTTGCGAAGTCACAGCGAGGCGGCTGATTTTATTCCGACAGGATCTGTTGGATCAGTTCGGGCGGTGGTCCTTCAATCGGATAGTCCGTTTGAATTTCGCAGCCACAGGCGTCGGGTTCGACCGGGCCTCCGCAGGCATCGAGTGCCAAGCGGGCCAAACGTCGGGCTTTGGAGCTGGGTTCAAACCAACAACAAGGTCCGGTCTTTTCAAACACCATTCGAGTGAGTTTTTGACGGATCGGGATGCTGCAACATCCTCCGCAACCGGGATCGCATCCTCGACGCGAGGCAATGACCGCTTCGATGGCCGCGATGCGGACCTCTGCCGAAACATCGTCCAGTCCCGCAAGAATGGCTTCTTCCACATGTGGATTGACGGAGCAGTCTTCGCCGGCCAAAACACCGAGGGCTTTTACCTTGGCGGCGGTGGCGACCTTCGCTTCTTTCACTTTCAGTGCACCCGCGACGGCAGGCGAAGGCGAGGCCGCATTGGCAGGGTGCGATGACGGCAGACTCATCGGTGGCGGCTGCAACGCGGGAACCGCGGTCGCTGCTTTTTCATAGGTGATTTGGCCGAGCAGCACCGTCTTGCGAATGCAGCGACGACCGATGGTATCGATTCCCAAGAAACGCGGCAGCGTCATAGGAACCGGGGCCGGCGGAGTGGCGACTCCATCCGGGCCGATCAAGACCGGCGTGGTGGCCTGACGCTCCAAGACGTTCAACGACGTGCAGCCGGATGCGAGAACCAGACAGCCACACGCGAGCAGCAACGGCCACGCATGGGTGGCTCCCGTCATGCCGTTCGTTGTTGACCGTCTCGCGTTCATGTTTGGGCGTTCGTCTTCAATCGATGCGGATGGTGGGGAGGTCAGTTGGCTGAGGCGGTTTCACGGCAACGTCCACACTCTTGCGATAGCGATCCCCGCGATAGAGGCCTTCCAATGTCAATTCGTATTGGCCAGCCTTCACGGCGGGAAACACGAAATGACCGCTCGCATCGGTCAGTGCCTCTTGGGGTAAATTCGACGCTTGGGAGGGTTGGTCCACGCTTTTTTCGTCCGAATTTTCAGGCTTTTCTTTTGGCAACTCTTTGAGCGCGACCTTCATGCCTGCGACTGGCAGAGTCACATAGGCAATTTTGCCTTGCAGAACGGTGACTTCGGCTTCGCGGCGAGCTTGCAACTCGGCTTCGGTCAGCAACTCGATCGCAAGCGTTTTGATCAGGCCCGGGTTATTGGCTGCGTCGGTTGCTTGCATCAGCAACGTGTGGGTTCCCGATGCCAGTTTGTCCGTCGGCAGAATGACGACCCAGCTTCCGTCACCGAGTCGTTGGCCAGGAACGGGTTTCACGTCGGGCGTGAACTCTTGTTGGCCGGCGGTTGCCCAAGCCGCTTGGATGGAGGCCGCTTCGCTGAGTCCCGCGTCATCGACAGTGACACGAACTTCCACCGGCCCGCCCAAGATCGCTGGCAGCGGCGATCGGATTTGGATGTCCTTCAGCTTGGGTGGCAACGTGTCAAACACAGCCGTGATCGGGTTGCTCCAAACGAGTTGCTCGCCTCGTTGAAGGCTGGCGATCAGCGGAGCACGCTGGTTTCGGACCACACCCACCGGCACGCTGAGTCGATGTGGACGCACACGACTTTTCAATCCCGGTTGGCCAAGTGGATCCACACCGGCCCAAGTGAATTCGATCGCGGCAGGCGTGGTGACCGAAACGGTTGGTTCGTTCTGCAAGTAGCGATCACCATTCAGATCCAATCCCAATGTCACAACATCGCTGCCGTAGTGGAACAGTTTGTCGCTGAGGTCAACCCATACATCGGCGGAAACTGTTTCAGCGTCTTTGGATACGATCACCGGCGGAAGGTCCTGGGAGGCCGGTGCATCAGGCAACAAAGGAGCCCCGATGACGATGGCGGCGTGGTCGTCGGATGGTGTGAGCAATTGCTCGCTGCGATTGCCCGCCAAGTGAAACACAAAGGCACTCGGCCACTGGTCGCTCAACACTCGAACGCCGATGGGGTGCCCATCGCAAGCGGCGGACGAGAACGATTTGGTGACGCGAGAATCCGGGGCGATCATTTGTTCGCCATGGGCAACGGTCAGATGAGTCAGCAAGTCGACCAGTTCGATGCGAACATGTGTCGGTCCATCGACGCCAGCGAGAGCGCTGATCGACACATCGACTTTGCGAGCGTTGTGGTCGTAAGCCACGACCGGCTGAATCAGCGAGTCCGGGCGATACACCCGAGGACTCAAGTCAATCCATTGCACGCGATCGTTTTCAGCGTCGGTGACTTCGCACCAAAGCGATGCGACTGTGATTGGCGGCGCGTCGGGTTCCAGTTTGGCAGCGGGGAACATGACCTTCGTCCATTGTCCCAACGCCGTCGCCAGTTTGGGCTGGATCGCCAACTCGGTCGGAGGCGTTTGGGTGGCGAGCCACCGCTTGGCTTGTTCCGATTTCATCGTCGGCGGGCAAGTTCGTCCCGGTTCGGACCAACCCAGCAGACGCACCTGCAAGGACTGCGACGACGAATCCAGTGGCTGGATCCACAATGGTGCAAAGAGGTCTCGGTTGGCGTGCATGACCCACGAGTCGCCGGCACTGGATCGAGCGGCCGCAAATTCGGACAGCGGCAATTCCAAAGGCACACTGGTGCGAAAGATATTGTTCTGAGTGATCCAACGAAGGTTGATCGCGGATGTTTCCGGCGTCTTCGCGTTTCCAGCCTGCGACGCTCGACGGATCTCGATCGAAGCGGTCTTTTGCTTCGAAAACAGGCCCAGCTTTTCTGACGCCGTTGCGGTCGATGTGGCTCTTTGCGAAACGATCGAGCGATAATCCGTTTCACCTGAGACGCGTTGCACGGGTGTGATGGTCGAATCAGCCAGTGTGTTGATTTGCAACCAACCACCATCGGTTTCGATTTCCAAGATCCCCGAATGCATCGATTGCGAAGTCGATTGGACCGCGATGTTCAACATCACGCGATCTGACATTGCCAGCGAGCCTTGGACGGTCACGTCAACGTTGGTGTTGGATTCGATTCGGGGCAGTGCGGGCAATCCAATCCAAGCAGCGAGTCGTTGGTAGCGACTGTTCGAGATCGCGTAACGTTCTCGTTCGTCTTTGGTTGCATCGACGGCACATGCACGCGTGTCGGCGACGAGCGTTGGCAGAATGTGCGACCAACGCTGCGTTGCCGCGTCCAGCTCTTTTGCCGCAGTGGCTTGCTTGGCTGGTGTTTGGATATCCGATTTCAGGGCACGCACGAGTTGTTTGTATTGGTCGACGGCGTTGACCATTTCGTCTTCCGATGTTGACGCGTTCAGAAGCGTTTGGCTCGCGGTCTGGGCGGCTTTCTGCAATCGATCCAGGGTCCCAGGTTTGCTCGACGTCCCAGCTAGTTCGAGTTGGGCCGCCAACGTCGAACGCTGGATTCGCGTCCGTGTGCTTTCAACGAACCCTTCGCTGGACCGCGAAACCGCGACCGTTTGAATGGTCGACGATGATTGGTCCTGTTGCGATTGAAGTTCAGCCAGTAAACCCGACAAACGATGTTTGACGGACTGGATCATCGCGTCGCCTTGGTGCATCGAATCGCTGTTGGCAGAGTCCAGCCATCGTTGCAATGCGATCGTTTCAAGCAGCAACTGGCAAACGGAATCATCCATCAGCGATTTGGAGCGAATGGGCATCGCCACAAATGCATTCAAGTGATCGATGATTTCATCTCGCAGTTCACCGGCTTGATCGATCGCCAACGCATCCTTTTGCAGTCTTGTGAACGCGCGAATCGCTTTTTCGGTTTGTGCTTGCACATGAGCCAGATAGTCCGAACGCACGGGGCTGACCAGGCTCCGTTCAGCGTCCAGTCGCACCCATTGCGTTTCTGCTAGTTCGGGTTCGAACCATGTGCGGACTGTCGAGTTCATCGCGGCTTGGTTGGCGAGCACACGGCACTTGATCAGTGATTGCTTGAGTGACCAAGGTGCGTTTTGCTGCAACACGGATCTGGCCCAGACCACTTCGTCCCACGTTGCGTTGGCTGGAATCGGCGAGTCAATCCAAGTTTTCGCGGTGGCTTCGGTGGCATCCGCGTTGAGCAGCGTTTGCAGTCCCTCGAACAATTCGCTGCACTGGTCACTGCGATTGGTGCGAATGCCATCCGCGTGCATCTGAATTGCAACAGCCAGCGTTGGTGCGGTCACATCGACCGTGTGATGTTTGGCTTGTTCTGGGGCTGCATTCGGCGGTGCGGCAACGGACCGAGTGGCACTGGGTAGGTCGGCCGTTGTCGATGTCGTCGCAATCGCTTCGGCTTTCGCCGCGGGTGCTGCGTCGTCTTTGCGATCGAGAGCAGTCTGCACCGGCGCCAACAAATAGCGTTTCCAATGTCCTCGCGGGATGCTGGAAAAGGAATGGGGAATTGCTTGGTCATCGCCATCGGGACGCTCGGGGCTGACCACATTCAACCATTCGGCGACGGAGACCACACCGTCAGCGTTGATGTCCGCGGATTCTTCGAAGCCGTTCATCGCGGCTTGTGTCAGCGGCGTGACATGTTGGGCTGGATCGATCAGCTCATGATTGATTTGGCTGTGGTGTGTGACGACCAACACATTCGAATGGCTCAACGCGGAGACTTCTCGATCGAGACACTGAGCGAACTGCCAGGCGTTCATCTCGGGCAGCCGTCCGATTGAATCGCCGACGCTTTCAATCGCGTCGATCAACACGATCACGGGCGTTTGAGTTTTGCTGAGATGTCGAAGGAGTTCGGAGACGTCCAGCGGCGATGTTTGCAACGTCGACTCAGAATTCAACGACAACAAGATCGCATGGCCGTCGACCACCAACGCTGTGCCGGCAAGGTGAATGAGTCGGGTACCGTTCGTGATATCGGTTTGTGCGATTTGATTGGCGGCGGAGAGCGAGAGCGTTGGATTCACGCTGGCCGTCGGCATTGCCTGACCGAATGAGGAGAAGGCATGCAGCGATGCAAGAGCAACGGCCTGCGCCGGAATCACCGGGGCAGGTTGTGTCTTTTTAGGTGGCACTGGCCCGATCGATTGAATCAACAAGCGAGGTGATTCAAGCGGACGCCAAACCGAGACCACAAAGATCCCGAGCAAGGACGCGAGGACGATTGTCAGCGCAACCTTGATGCGCAGTCGCGATCCCGATGCGGTTGGCTGGTTTCGCCAATCTCGCAGTCGCGATTCGGTCACGTTGGGACTGTTGTTGGTCTTGCTCATGTTCTAGCCACCAACCTGAACGGTGGGTTCACCTGATGCGATCGATCCACCGTGTGCTGTCGGATCACCCATTCGAACCGCGGGTTTGCCGCCGATCATGACGGTGGCGGAGCCTTTGGAAAGAGTGTCGGGCGGGCCTGTGCACTCGGCCTCATCGCCCAAAACCGCGGCCGGCATTCCCCCGATCAGCACCGTGGGTTCTCCTGGACCGATGATGGGGCCTCCGACATGCGGGACGACGCCTGTGACCATCGGGCAACTGTGTTCGTCCATGATTCGAGCAGCAGGCGGCATCACTGATTTCCTTGCTTGGTGTCTTGTTCGCGTTGCAACAACGCGCTGCCGGATTGCAACCATTGCTGCATCGCGGTGTCTCGATCTGGCTCAACCGCGACGGACCATCGATGCGAGGTCATGATTGCGACGCCGCTCAAGTGCGATGGCGGTGGAATGGGCGGTTGATCATCCGGTCCCAGACTGCCGCCGCTGAAAATGATTGCCTGAGCGATCCAGCGAGTGACGTTGTCAGGAGAACTGATGGCCAGTTGATCGCGGACTTTGCGTCGGTCGGTTTCGTCGCCCGAGGTCTGCCAAGCCAGAATGCTTTGGTCGAGCGTGCTGCTCGCGCGATTGGCAAAGCCGGATGCATCGATCGCCCATCCGATGGCGGTTCGGACCGGCAACGCACCAGCGAGAAACCGGATCGCATCGTCGTTCAAGGAGGCATCGATCAAACGTTGGAGGTAGTCCATCGTTTGATCGGGTGACTGGATCAATGCGGTGGATGCGTCCGACATCGACATCACTTTTGCAAGCGAGGCGATGGTCGCGTGATCGTCGATGGTTTCGTCGGAAGTCGCCAGTTGTTGCGGATTCGTTTTGGGTGTCGCGGTCGTCACGTCGGGTGACCAACGAACCGAAAAAACGGTTTGGCCGGCGACGAATTCGGTTTCGCATTGGCCCGTTTCTGACAGCGTGAGCCGATCGCATGAGTCTCCTGCAACGATCAGTGCATTCTGTCCCTCGAGGACCTCGATCACCGCGTCCGTTCCGCAGCGAACGACAAAGTGTTCCGGTGACAACGCGGCGTCATCGGGAAGGCTCATTTCCACCCACTCGCTACTGCCCACGCGTGCTTCCTGACCGACGCGCAAGATCAATCGCACGTCGGTGTCGTCAGCGGGATGAGCAGTGAGTAAGAGTGGCATGATGAAGCGAAGGATTGGAATGAAGTGGAGGGACGCGTGAGCCAATTCTGTCCGAAAAGGGGTCCGACCCCTTTTTGGGACGATGACCCCTTTTCGGGGCGAACTAGTTGATTTGGACGATGGCTCCTTTGACTGTGAGCGATCCGCCGGAGCTCAGTTCCGCTGATGCGTTACCTTTCAGTGTCATGGATGCATCAGCGGCGGCGTCGACTTCGGGAGCCGCCATGCTGATCTTGGTATCACCTTTGATGGCGATCTCGCTTGCTTGGATGTTGATGCCCGACGGCGTCAGCTCAATGGAAGATTGACCACACTTGATCGTGATCGACTTGGCCGCTTCGATCGTGATCGCGCCGCTTTCGACCGATACATTTTGATCGCCTTGTTTGACCGTCAGGTTGTCGTCACCCGCGTCGATGGTGGTCGTGCGGTCTTGTCCGATCTCGGTGGTCTGGCTTCCCGATCCGCTGCCGACTCCGACTTGGACGTTCTGGTCGTTGTAGATCTCGATCGTTTGGTCGCCGCTGTCTGATTTGTCGAAACCGACCTTCAATGAATCATTGTTTTCAACCTCACGAACAAAATCGCGTTCGCTGTGCAGGTAGATCTGCTCGGCATCTTTCGTGTCATCAAACGTCAACTCATGGAAACAGTTCACGTCCCCTTCTTTGGTGCTGCGTGTGCGAAAGACCGTTTTGGCTTGCCCGTCGGCCAGATCTTCCGGAGGCATGCGATCGGCATTGAAGACCCGACCGGTCACGATCGGTCGATCCACGTTGCCGTCCAAGAACGCGACGATCACTTCTTCACCGACTCGCGGAATCGAGACCGCACCCCATCCTTTGCCAGTCCAAGGCTGCGTCACGCGAATCCAGCAGGAGCTGCTGTCGTCACCGGTGCCAATCAAATCCCAAGCGAATTGGACTTTGATGCGGCCATACGCGTCGGTCCAGATTTCTTCGCCATCGGGACCCACGACCGTTGCAATTTGAGGGCCTGCCATGATCGGCCGTTCGGTCGTTTGTCGACTGCGGAAGGGAATTGACGAAGGAAGCAACCGCAGTCGATTGTTCAGGTGAAAGGAGTGTGCACCTCCACTGCCGGCCGAAACATCGCCGGTTGTTATCATCAGATGCCGGCCCACAATCAGGTACTCTTGATTGAGATCATCGACGGGATGCGACGTCATCGTCAAAAGATTGCCGGCGATCACCGAAGGAGTTGACACGTCCACGGCGGCGGCGTGTTGGTCTGACGTGGCGGCTTCGGTCAGAACGCGAGCGTAGTGTTGGCCGTCGTCGGTCTCAAAGAACTGACCCGGGAATTCGTACCATTCCCAGTCGCTTGCCGTGTCCGACGCGTTTTGACGAACGGTCATTTCGGCGCGAGGTTTTTGGAAATCGTAGTCTCGCAACACATACGACGCCGTGTTGAAGTCACGCTCATAGGTCCATTGCGAAAGACACGTTTCGGTGCCCGGTTGTTCCACCGCGTGATAGGGCAGCGAACCAAACGACGCCGACGCTTGGTGGGCGCTGACGTCGTCGCAAAGCACTAGGGTGTGTTGGTCTTCGGTGTATTCGAAGAAGTAGTAGATGCCTTCTTCTTCAAACAGTCGACTGAGGAATTGGAAGTCCGATTCGCCGTATTGCACGCAGTAGGCTCGTTGGCGATACGTTTGCGTGAGTCGGTCTTCCAGTTCGCCGGTGAAGCCTCGCGATTCGATCACGGCTTTGGCGATTTCGACGACCGTCTGCTGTTGAAAGACTTGCGATCCGCCGACATGTCGCAGCAATCCCATCCAGGGAGCAAGCGTGGCGTGGTATTGGTACAAGCCCGCGCTGGTGCCAACCTGACCGAACCGTGTGACATAGCCGTGCAGGTATTGGGGCGAGTCGTCTGGATCGCCGATGCGAATCGAGACTGGTTCTTTGAGCAGGTCGAGCGGATCGATGTCGCCTTCAGAGCTGACCAAGTCCAACGTCCCACCAAAGGGGCGTCCGAGTTGTTCTGTCCAAGTCACACCGGTCAACACGAGCGCATCGTCATCCAGCGGTGTGCTGACGGCGATCGGACGGTTGGCTTGGGTCAGAGTCATGATGGTGAAATCGTGTGCAACGCTAGAGAATGAATTGACAGTCGCCGACATCGGCGCGGGGAGCTTTCCCGTGAACCCAAGCACTTCGACCGAGAGCACCGATGCGGCCGAGTGACAAACGTGGGATCGTGTGGCGATCCAAGATCAAACGAACGCGGCAATCCAATCCGGGATCGACGTAACCGCGAATCAATTCACGAAGCGTTCCGTGCGACTCGCCGCCAGGAAGTAGTTCCTGAAACAAATCAAACACGATCGGTCCCACGTCCAAGTCGATCATCGAGCAACGATCCGGGACACTGCGTCCGAGCACCACGCTTTGTCCCAAGCGACCACCCCGGCCCGCGGTTTCTCCGCGACCAGATGGCCGTTCCGATCGAGAGAGCAGCGTTCGGTCTTCTGGTTCCAAACGGAGTTGCCGCAATCGAAATGTCTTGACATTCGCATCCGCATGCACGGTCGCGGAAACCACCGCCGCGAGACCTTCCGCGTTGCGATGTGTGGACCCAAATCGGCCGCTGAAGTACAGCCCTGAGTTGTCCGTTGAGGTTGGGGCCGCGTTGGATTCTGTTCCGGGATTCAGCGTGCCAGAGATGGAACCCACGTACGCGGCGAACCGGTCCGTCTCTGGTCGATCACGCTGGACCGCACCGCGACTGCTGCTCCACGCTCGGTAGAACAGCGTTGCCATGCGGTGATGGAACAGGTTCAGAAACGATTCCAACGTGGGGTCAGCGTTGTGCCTGGTTTCATGCCGAACGGTCTCGGTCATATGCAGAGGCAATGGACCTCCGGGCCCCAACAGACCAAAGAATCGTTGGCTGATGTGGGCGCGTTCATCGTGTCCCGAATCGATTCGATCGATCGTTGCCGGGGCAAAGTCCAGTGCCGATGTTTGCCGGATCCGAACGGCCTCTTGGCTCGTTTGTCTGGCGTGACCAACTCGAGGCAGCGTCGGTGACTCGGCTTCGATTCGTCGCATCGCCTGAAAGAAATCGAGCGACTGAACCGGTTTCCCGAGTTCTTCCGTGAGACGCTGTTCCCAGGTGGCGGTGGAGTCTGAAGTGGTCATGGACTTGTCTGGCAAAACGAGAACGGCGAATCAATGTCTCGGCGTGAGGGTTGGAACCCGGCCAATGGCGAGGTTGATGCGGTGGCTAGATCAGGGCGGTTTTCCCGGTGCGAACTGGCCATCGATGCACCGGGCCACGTGTGGGCGTGCGGAGCGACGTTTGCGTGAAGCTGTTCAAAGACACAAAGCGTGCCATGAAACGATCCAGCACTCCCGCCAGTAGGAACGCACCTCCGCCTTCGAACGCTGACTCGTCCAACTCCAATTCCAGGTGCACGCCTCGACCGTGAACAATGGGGCCAGGCATGGGAATCTGCCGTGTGACCGCTTGATTGGTCACCGATAGAATCCCGTCCACTTGGCGACGTGTCGCGGGCAAGTCTTCCAGGCAATACAGATACAGCGTTTGCCGCAGCAACGCCGCCGCATGATTCGAGTTGGGATCCGTCGACTTTTCGCGATCGCACAGCGAGAGGAAGTTTGACGTCAAGTGATTGACCAGTCGCCAACACGTCTCGCCATCTTCGGTGGTCAGCGGTGCTCGCGGAGTGGTTGGGCCTGACAGACAACTGATGGAGGCAACCGGTCCGGGGCCATCCAGGGTGAACGCGTCCCGCCAACCCGCTTCCGGTTTCAGCAGGGCGAGGTCGCGGTTGCTGCAGTAGACCGTGGACGACAGTTGGCGAATCGGATGCCGCGATGGTCTCTGACTCGAATCCGTCAGCGTCACAAAGACTTCTGTTCCTAAGTACGGTGAGCGATGACCGTATTCACGTTGGTTCGTCGAAGGTTGCCGAGGACGACGATCGAGCGTGTAGTAGGCCGCGTGTTGCTGACGAGCGGCCATGTTGGTTGGTGGCGCGTAGAGCGGCAGGAACTCAACTTCTTGCTGAGCCGATGTTCCGTGACCAAGCAGTTGTTCGACCGACCAAATTTCAAAGTCCATCGGTCGGCTGCGGTCGACCAACAGTTGGTGTTCGGATTTGGTTTCCGAAATCGGGACCCGATCCGCGCGTTGCTTGAACAAGTTGACTGCTGGGACACAGTGCAAAGCCAAGTGTTCACGGTTGAGACGTCCCACCAAATCCTTCTGCGATTGGTCAACTCCGATGATGATTTCGAGCTGGTTTCCCTTCGCCATCGAAACCGCTTGGGACAACCCATTTAGGGTTACGAACAGGAACTTTTCGGGCAACAAGAAATACTCTTGCAGCAATCGGTATCCACTGAACGAACGAGGCTCGCCGGGTAACAATGCTTCTGCATCATCGAAACCACCAGCGACCAGCGATGCCGAATCCAGTCGTTGCCATTGATCCGAAGCGGCGTCGCCGACAACGATGCCGTTCTGATGGGCGATGAGTAGCTCAAGCAACTGGTGCGCGGTTTCGCCACCGCGAAGATGAATCGGCAGGCTGTCCAGGTCGAGTGCCGACATCGGCAAACCAGCCGTGGTTTGAAGCGTGATTCGCAGTGCCGCACGACAGGGCATGCCCTTCATGATGGAAGGCACCGGGCGACGGGTCGCAGTGCCACGTTCCACCCATTCAACGTCCACCAATTGAATCGGCCACAAATCAACCGGAGCGGTTGTTTCGAATCGGCAAGGCGTCGGGCAGGTTTGGCTGGACGGTCCCTGCAAACGAGAGCCGCGGGGCAAACGGTAGCCGCCGGCCAGCGATCCCTCGTCGGGATCCGGATGAATTTGAACGATCGCCGCGGATGGGATCGGCCGCGTGTAGTGCGGGTAGATCGATTGCAGCAACCCGCGAGTGAGTTGTGGAAACTCGGAATCCAAACGGCGATGCACTCGCGCCGCCAAAAACGCGAATCCTTCCAGCAGACGTTCGACGAAAGGGTCGGCGCAGGCGAATTCGTCCATGCCCAAGCGGCCGGCGACCGCGGGGTATTCTTGTGCGAACTCCGCCCCCAGTTCTCTCAGGTAGCCGAGTTCTCGGTTGTAATGATCGAGGAACTGAGCTTCCATGCGTCAAATCCAACCGAGGTGAACGAAGGAGTCGAGTGGGCGCGGATGATTGGCCAAGCCATCTTTCCAGCACAAACTCGTGGGCTGTGGTCTTTTTGACCGTGACACTCATCACGGTTCTTGCTGAATAGCACAATTGGGCCTTGCGTCCCAAGAGGTAATTCGCTGACCAAAATCCAACTACGCCGCTCGGCGTTGACCGTTTCCTGTCACCACTTTTTGGCATTGGCCATTGCCCAGGCAGATCGAGATGCCCATCGCAAAGGACTCCAACGCATCGGAGGGGCCAAAGAGGGCCTGGATTTGCACGATCACGTCGCCACGCACGTATTCGTTCAACCGACACGTGACATTCAGAGTGTCCGCTCGCAATCGAGGTTCGAAACACCGAATCGCTTCGGTGAATTCTCGTTGAAGAAGTCGCAGGTCCAATCCGCTGCTGGTCCTGCCCGTCAGATCGGGAACGCCATAGTTCAAAACGCTCTTTTGAACCAACGGCCAGTCCGACAGATCGGTGTCCTCGGACATTCGGCGTGTTCCAAACAACGCCAACAGATCGCGTTCGATTTGCGAACTCAATATCGCCATCTGTTGGCGACGTTGACGGCGTGAAACACCGCCGCGTGATCCGGGATTTGGCACCACACGAACGTCGCCACCGCCACCGTTCTCGCCACGGATCAATCGATCCAGTAGCGAGGATGACGGTTGTTCGATCGGTTCGTTGGATGCCATGACAGCTCAGCCTAGGCGGCTTTCTGTTCCGACAGGTTCCAGCCCTTCTCGGTTGCTTTCTTCGCCGAGTCGCCGTCGTACTTAGTGTACGCCATTTTGATCTCGGTGAAGTTGAGCGTGAAGTTTTCGCAAGGCTTGCTGTCGCCCATGCTCGACTGTGAGTAGCTGGTGACGATCGGGTCAACCAACGTCACGGTCAAGTAAACCTGTGGGTTGCCTTCGTTGTCCGTTTGCAAGTAGGTCAGGGTTGCGCCTTGCAGCGAAGCACCCGAGACACTTTGCATGAACAATTCGGTCGACGCGATGTCGAAGTCCTTGGAACATTGCAATTCGGTGAACGCGGGCGAACCGGTCTCACGAGCTGAGCTGCCGGCAACACTTGCGACGGTACGATTGGCACCGAAAGAGACCGAGGTCAACTTGATCTGATCTTCGTAACCAGAGACGCTTGCGTCGCCTTTGATCTCGGTGGTGAACTTCAAAAAAATCATGGTTTCAGTTTCCTGGAATGAATGTTGTTTGGAATGGTGTCAAAGACGAATGATCAAGCGGCCTTGGCAGACGGCAGCTTGCTAACGAGTCGCAATGACACGGTCAAACCTTCCAGTTGGAAGTGAGGACGCAAGAAGAACTTGGCGGTGTAGTATCCCGGGTTACCTGGGATCTCTTCGACGACCACTTCTGCACCTGCCAACGGACGACGAGCTTTGTCCAGTTCCGATGCGGTTGCTGGGTTGGTGTCGACGTACTGGCTGATCCAGTTGTTGAGCCAGACTTGCATGTCGGCACGTTCTTTGAACGAACCCACTTTGTCGCGAACGATGCACTTCAAGTAGTGTGCAAACCGGCAGACGGCAAACAGATACGGCAAACGACCCGACAAGCGAGCGTTGGCGGTTGCGTCGTCGTCTTCGAACAAGCTTGGGTTGTTCAGTGATTGAGCACCGATGAAGGCGGCCAAATCGCTGTTCTTGCGGAACACCAATGGCATCATTCCGTTCTTCGCCAATTCCGCTTCCCGTCGATCGCTGATCGAGATTTCGGTTGGACACTTCATGTCCACGCCGCCATCGTCCGTTGGGAACACGTGAACGGGCAACTTCTCAACTGCTCCGCCCGATTCCACACCACGAATGCGTGAGCACCAGCCGTGCATTTTGAACGAGCGGTTGATGTTCACAGCGAACGCGTAGGCACTGTTGGACCAAACGTATCGGCTGTGGTCAGGACCCGCGGTTTCTTCTTCGAACGCGAATTCTTCGACGGGATTTGTCGCGGCACCGTAAGGCTGGCGTGACAGGAAACGTGGCATCGTCAAACCGATGTAACGCGAATCTTCGTCGTCGCGAAGCGAACGCCACGATGCGTATTCGACAGTTTGGAAGATCTTCGTCAAATCACGAGGATTGCCGAGTTCTTGCCACGAATCCATGTGCATCAGCGAAGGTGCTGCGGCGGTGATGAATGGTGCGTGTGCGGCGGCGGAGACCTTGGCGATCTCGCCGAGCAATTCGACGTCGACTGGCGAGTGATCGAAGTAGTAGTCGCCGATCAGTGCACCGTAGGGTTCACCACCGAATTGGCCGTACTCTTCTTCATACAGCTTCTTGAAGATCGGGCTTTGATCCCAAGCGGTTCCTTTGAACTTCTTCAGCGTCTTGTGAAGATCTTTCTTGGAGATGTTCAAGACGCGAATTTTCAGCATCTCGTCGGTCTCGGTGTTGTTCACCAAGTGGGCGAAACCGCGCCATGCACCTTCGAGTTGTTGGAAGTCATCGTGGTGCAAAATCTCATTCATTTGCTCTGAGATTTTGCTGTCGATTTCAGCCACCAAGGCTTCGATCGTCTTGATCACGTCGCTCTCGGCAACCATTTCGCTGGTCACAAGTTGAGCGGCGAGCGTGTTGACGGCTCGTGTGACAGCCAGCCCGGCGTCGTCGGTGCGTGGCTTGAATTCGGCTTCCAACAATTCAGACAACGTGTCCAGTGTGATGGTGTCGCTGACGTCGGGAGCGGCTTCCGTGGTTTCCGATGGTGTTTCGCTCATCCTTGAGTCCTTCGAGATTGGTGGTGGGTGTTGGTGTGACGATTCGATCAGGCGGCTTCTGCGGCCGAATCAGATTCATCAATTTCGAGCGGCTTTTCGGCGAGCTCTTTCAACAGTTCAGGATCGTTGATCAATCGGGACACCAATTCTTCGGCGCCGGCTTTGCCGTCCATGTAGGTCACCAACTGAGCCAATTGCGTGCGTGCGTTGAGCAACTTGTTGAGTGGTTCCACACGTTTGGCGATTTGGCCAGGAGTGAAATCGTCCATGGACTCGAAGGTCAAGTCGACGTTCAGGCTGCCTTCGCCGGTCAGCGTGTTGTCCACTTGAAACGCAGCGCGTGGCTTCATCGATTTCAAACGGTCGTCGAAATTGTCGATGTCCGTTTCCAGGAACTTTCGATCGGCGACGTCTTCGAGTGGCTCGGACGGATTGCCCGACAAGTCAGCAAGCACTCCCATCACGAAAGGAAGCTGAACCTTCTTCTCGGAACCGTAAGTTTCCACGTCGTATTCGATTTGAACGCGAGGCGGACGGTTACGAGCAATGAATTTTTGGCTGCTTTCGGACATCAGCTTTCCTTTTCAGAACAGCGGCGATAGGGTGAATTTGTGAATGGTTGGGTTTGGATGACTGCTAGGATTCAGTCGTCAAACTGGCCAGCCAGGTTTCTTGCTTGCGAGAGCGCATCGGGTGCGAGTTCGCGAATGATGTCGACGAAGTCTTGGTTGATCATCCGGCGAGCCCGACGCAGCAACAACGGCACCGGGCTGGATGGTTCGTACAACTCGAAGTACTTCGTCGCCGCGTCGAGAACTTGCGCGGCTTCTTCACGTGACTGAACCCGAATACGGCTGAGGCTGACGATTGATTCGTCAACATCCTCGGAGTCCCACTGATTGGAAGTGTCGTGGGAAGCGGCTGGCTCGCATTCATCGCCGCTGACATCTTTGACCGCGGCATCCGAAACGGACAAACGTTGTCGAAGGTGTGTCTTGAATAATTGGCTGCACGCGGACAGGCAGGACGACAGCTCTTTGGTTTCCCAAATCCCCGTTCCGAGATGCTGGTCCAGGAATTCCACCGTCTCACGCAGTGCATTTTCGGCTTGTTGGCAGGCTTCATAGCGATGTCGAAGCTCGGCAACCGGCAACGCTAAAAAGGCGGCTTCCACTTCCATCGGCGTGGGCGAATCCGCGGATGAGCTCGCATTCAGCTCGCCACGCGACCGACGCACGTCGTTGAGCGTCACCACCACATGAGGCAGTGATTCGACCAAGGTCATCCGGCCGATCATCGATGGCAATCGCTCTGGTTCGCAAAGACGACCAAGGGCGTTGATTCGAATGAACGGATCGTTGTTGTCTTCGGGATCCAGTTGCGGATGAACATCGCCCCAATGGTCACGGACCCAATCGCGAAGAAGCGTCATCGATTCGGTCAGGCCGTCGAGTCCCTTCAGGTGCGTCTGGCTTTCGACTAGGAGAACGGCCAATCGAAGATCGCGAGTTTCGCTCGCCATTTCGACAGCAAGCTGGTGAATGGTTCGCCAGTCCGGTGGTTGAGCCGCAATGACAGTCTTGCCGTATTGCTGTTCCCGAGTGCCTTCTGCCAACCGGGTCATCTCAACAAACCGAGCGTCGTACTCAAGACTCACGCCAGAAGGCGAGTCCGGAGAGACGGGAGCGGTCAGCGTTGAGAGGTCGGCAATTGTCATGAACGATGTCGGGTCTTGGTTTGGCGGACACTCATCACTGTCTGGATATTTGCCTGTAGCGATTGAATCGACTTTTCGTTTCTGAACCCTGAGTCACTTTGATTTCTTTTCTGAAAAATGCGTGGAATGATCCAAAAGCGCTGAAAGGCATCAAGTGAAAATGATGGGTCGCAACAAGATCCAAAGTTGAATGAGAAACAGTGCGATCAAGATTCCTGTGACCACCATCAGCGACGCCGCGAAACGCTGGTGACGTCGCCAGGCCTTTCGTTCTTCCGACGTCCAAGCCAAATGATTTTGTTGGTCGATCATGTGTGCGACGACGGACTCAAAGAAGTGTCCCTTCGTTCCGTTGCTCTTAGCCGAGCGTTGGCCTGGCGATGCGACAAACAGACCGCTGACGATTGGTGCGTTGACTTCCGACATGCTTCCGGAATGCGAAGACGACATGTCCACCGGATTCGCTGCACAGCTTTCGACCATCAGGCTTCGCAGGGAGGAACGCCAGCGACGACACTGGATCAGAACGCGAACCAAGCGATGGTTTTGAGGTTGGGTGAGCGAACGCGGCACTTGGAAAACCTGTTTGACACGATTTTCGATCTCTCGAATCGTGTCATTTGCCAATTGGTTCATTGCTTCGCCGGTGGGAATCTCTTCCGAAACAAATGGTTTGCCCAATGCCACTGACGATTGTTGTTCCACCATCCGCAAGCGTCGTTGCAGTTCTTTGTAGTCGTCGGGATGATCATTTTCGGCGATCATCATGGTGACTGGGCTGGCGATTCCCAATTCGGATTGCATCTGATCGAGGTCGCGACGGATCGCTCGCCCGATTTTTCGGCCCGACTCACCGGGCGAGGAGCCTCCTTCGGCGATCATTCGCGAATCCACCATCACAAGCGTGCCGTTGATGGGTGCGTGTGGAAATCGTTCGGCTCGCAATCGTGCACACAAATCGGACAGCTCTTGCTGTGATTGTGTGGTGCGAACCGAGGACAGCGAATCAGGGATCGCCCGAGTGGGCTGAGTCATCGGTCGGATCGATTGAGCGTCTTGGACCAAGCGATCGGCTCGTTCGAGCGATTGCATGGCGTGAGCGACGGAGGTGGACTGTGTCTTTGCTGCCTGAGTTTGAGGCTGAGCCACGGCAACGGCGGATGGGTTTGCACCGGCGGCAAGTGGTTCGGCGTGAGGTTCCGTTGCTGGCGCGTCGTCGGTTGAATCACCCATGGATGATTCGTCGCTGTCCGCTACGGGCTCTTCGCTGGCGTTTGCATCCGACGGTGACGCGGACGGTGAATCTGATGCCTCGGCGACATGTTCTGGAACTGATTTTGGCTGCTCGGCGTGTTCGTCCGATGTTCCGCTTCGCAGGAGTGTCCCATACACACCAATGTCTCGGCAGAAGATCAGCAAGCGATCTTTGGAAAGATGCCAATCGATTGCGGGAGAGCCTTCCGACGTGGATTGAGCGACGGGAGCCCCTTCGGATCCGAGCCACGCTTCTTGTTGATGTCGTGTTTCACAGCCCAACACCAAGAAGCAAGGGATTTGGTTGAGTCCCACGCTATGCTGCGACAGCAATTGCATGCCCGTTTTCCAACCGGCGCGAACGCGAGCGTCGCCGAGCGGAATGTCCGCCATCCAAATGCGTACCGTCACATAGGTGACCACGCAGGAAAGTGCCCAAAGAACCAGCAACCAAACACCACGCTGAAGCGTCATGTAGTCGCCCCAAGCGATTCGCGTCGGGTCGATTGAGTAGGCCAACCAAGCGGCTGCGGCCAAGACCAGCAGACCAATTCCCACCAACGCGGCAACCATAGCGGCCAACGACACGTTCAGTCGCGATTTCAGGCGATCTTTCAGACTGGGCGTCGCATCATCGGACATCGATCGTTCTCGTCGAGTTGTATGGGATTGGCATTACTTTCCCGCCGAAAGCGTGTACATCGTGATGTTGGCGATCAACATCGTTGCCGCCGCGACCGTCCACCAAACGATGCTTCGTCGCGTCGTGTTCGGTGCCGCTCCACTCAGAGATCGGTGCAGACGTGCTGGAGGGTCGACCTCGGCAGCATCGCTGCTGAGTTGGTGCTGTGTCTTTTCCAGCCAAAGTTCCAACGTTGCTGGAATGCCCAGTTCTTTCGTGGTGGCTTCTGACAGACCTGGAATGGAGTACACGCCACGGAATCCCAACAGGACGCAATCGTGAAAGACTCGCAACACGCCGTTGGAGGATTCACGACTGGCGACGGCAGCCATCTGATAGAAGCGTTCGCTGCAATCACGTGAACCAAACAGACTGGCTTCCAACACGTGATCGTTCCACCAAGATCGACCGGACCATGGCATCTCCAGCAACAACTCGTCGGTCAGAGAAACCAATGCGTACATCGCTTCTTCCCAGCGATCATCGTGATGGTGACTTTGCCGCGCTTCGGTCAAACGTTGCGACAAAGTTTCGTGAATGGCGACGGGGTCCAAGGGCTCGTCGGCATGCAACCGGTCGATCAACGCCAGCACGCATTCGGTGTAGTCGTCCGCAAATTGTTCGAGTGATTCATTCATCACACTGAATCCGATCGCTTGGTCGCGAAGATCGCGAATTGCAAGGAAGTGGTGTGAGCGTCCATGCGAACCTTCAGGGTTTGATTGCCCGCCAACTTTTGCGGATCGTCAATCAATTGTTCACGAATGCGAAGTGCGATCGTGCCGGTGTCCAAGACGTCGGTCCAGGCCGGGCCGCGACCGCTGATCTCGAAGAAGCTCCAGTCCGATTGAGACGGCAAGACTCGCGGGACTTCTCGCAATGGTTTCAGTTCCAATCCCATCGCGCGTTTGCTGTACAGCGTTTCGACTTGTCGGGCACTGCCCATTTTCCAATCGAGGAAACCAGGCGAGAGCAGCTTGTCGAGTCCCGCGGCGGAGAGTTTGCCACGACGCACGCCCAAAACGCACTGCCAATCGCTTGTCAACCATTGCGGGTCCAGGCTGACCTGCATGCCCAAACCTGCTCCGATGAAGAAGCGTTGTTGGTAGGCGTTCTGGCCGACCGATGCGATTCGCGATTCAATTCTTCGTCGCAACTCTTGAAACAGCGGGCCGATTGCATCGTGATCGTAAGCGGCGATCGCCTGCAAAGATCGTGTTTCACCAAACAGATCCAAACCCCCGGCGACACGGCTGAGTTCTACGTAGGCGTTCCACGGATGGACGCCGCTGGATTGATTTAGAACACCGAGAACCGCGGCTGCTTGATTGAGCGTTTGAAGCATCAAGATGCGTTGGAGGTCACCGGGTTGCTCGGCGTCCATTCGAACGCTGCGATCATTGACGAGCTGCGACAACAGTTCGATCTTGAGCATCATCATGTCGTGGATCGGCCGCAGAAACCGCTGTCTCATTTGGGACCATGCGGCACAATCCATCAACGGTGGAACGTACCGTTCATCCAGTTCCGCGATCGCTCCGCCAACCGTGCCTCGTTTCACACGAGCGATCCGCAACACGTCGTAACCGGTCAGGTCTTCGGTCGAAAGTTTGAGGACGGCGTTGACGCGGCGAAACAGGACGGGCTCGACGCTGGCTCCATCGGTTTCGTCCGGAACATGAATTTGAAGTTGTCGAAAACGGGCTCCGTCGGCCTGATCGCCTTCGGCCACGTTGGAAACACCAAGCTGCAACCGAGGAACCGCAAGGAACACGTCGACGCTGTCGCCGCCGCCAACCGGAATGGTTTCGTGAGCAGCGTCCGGTGTTTCGGAAGTTGAGGGAGTGGCACCGGAAACGGCAAATCCCGCTCGCAGGTCAACTCGTTCGGTTGATTCTCCCACGGCCAATTCCACCAACGTGCCCTCCGGCATTTTGGCTCGGACGCCGTCGAGTTGGAAAAATCCCAGCGCGAGCGCATCCGCATTGATCGAGATGCTCGCCAGTCCATAGCTGTAGGGGTTCTGCCAGCGTGAAGACGCCGCTTGGCTTTCCTGCCAATGGCGATCCCATGCTTGAAGATGGTGTGGTCGGAGGAACAGTCCCTCGTGCCAATGGACCGCAAGATTCTGCATCGGATTCCTTTCCGAACGTTGGCTGGGTGCCGTCAAATCCATTTGACTCTAGCAAGCCCCAATCTTGGTATGCGGTCGGAGATTAGCTAATTTGCGTGCATACTTCCAGACGATATTACCGATACAGACAGCCACTCTTAGTTTCACGACATGCTTTCACGGTTGTCGTGACTTCACTTTGACTCGCGAAGTGAACTGCCGCAACATCCAGGCCCCGCGACGAAGTGTGATCAAACCCGTCCTCATCGCTCTGCTGCTTTCGCACGCCGTGTTGGCGTTTCCGCTTTCGGCTCAAGATCCGGTGGTGTGGAACGACCTCGGTGCCCCGCTGCTGCGCCATGACTCGCTCTCGGACGCACCGCTGCACGCGGAAGGTTTGATCGAAGCACCTCTTTTTGAACCGCTTCCCGTCCCGCGTGGCGAAATCGAGTCGATTTCGATCGGCTCACCGAGCATCTACCCCGAGCCCATCGTCGGCGAATCCGCGGATTGGTTGGCGATTGGCGGTGACACCCCGGTCGGTTCGAGTTGTGGTTGTCAGTCAACTTGCAATTGCGAGTCGGGGTGCGATGTGGGCTGCGGCTGCAATCAATGCCGCGAACTGGTTTCCAGCCAGTGGACTCCTTGGCAGGATTTCTCGTTCCCAAACATTCACGAAGCGTTCGAACGTCTCAGCCCCGGAGCCCACTTTCGTCAAAATCGTTCGCGTGATCGTGGCATCGGTTACGAACGAGTGATGTTTGCTCCCAACGTTTTGGACACCGCGATCGTTCCAGCTCACGTGGGCATCCGCTACCAAGTCGACCACGGGCTGCGAACGCCGGATCGAGCGGAGTATTACTGGGGCGACCCGCCAGACAATGAGTCGGGCGTGAACTCGCAAGATCTGATCTTTCGACTTGCTGCGGGGACGGAGCGATTGATGGCGTTGACGCAGTACACGATGCGGTCGGTGGACCCGGAAGTGAACGGGAACACGACCGGTTTCGGTGACATCGTCCTGGGTGCTCAAGCTCTGTTGGTTGATGGCAAACGCACGAAGGTTGCGACAATCTTTCGAACTTATTTGGCGAGTGGTCCCGCCGACCGAGGCCTGGGAACCGGTCACACGTCGCTGGAATTTGGATTGCTGGGTCGACGCTGTCTTCGTCCGGAAACCTACGTCTTCGGCGAAGTCAAATATTGGACTCCCATCAAAGGAACCGCTGGCGTCGCCGGAGATGTGTTGACCACGGGCTGGGGCGTCAGCACGATCGCAGCGGAAAGCGATGTGTTCGCATTCTTGCCGACCTTCGAGGTTCGAACACTATCGTTTCTGTATGGCGGCTATCACGATTCAGCGGGCACGCTGCAGGCCGTCGACGGTGAAACCGCGATCGAATTCTATCCGGGTGCCCGTTTTGTACTGGGACCCGAGAACGACATGGGGTTGTGGGAATTCGGATTCGCGACCGGCATCACCGCCGCCGATGACGACTGGTTCGACACCCGGATGGTGTTTGATCTTCGGTTGTCGCTTTGAGCGACCAAGACGACTTCCGCGAGCAAGTCGTCTTCAGTTGGCGAGCTCGCTGATCAGTCCTGCGATTCGAGCGGAAGCGTTCCGCCGACAACAGGCAAACTCAGTTGAGTGTTCTGAAGATCGATCGTGAGCTTGGTGCCCGGCGTGGGATGCAGCGTGTAATCGCGATCGCTGGAAAAGACCATCAGTCCGATCTGTTGTCCTTTGGCGATGACTTGGTCATCGGGTTGCAGGTCGAACTCGATGTCATAGAACTGGCCCGGGACGAGCGGTTTGCTTTCACGCATGGATTCGATGTTTTGAGGATCGGCCCATCCGCGAGTGATGATGTTGTCGGTGATCTTGGAGTTCTTCTTTGTGTTCCAAGGCAGCGAGACCAACCAGACGCTCAGGTTGGCGGCGGGACGATCGCACGCAAGTCGCAGTTTGATTCGCGGTGTTCCTGAAAGATGAACTGGTTCGCTCAATCCGGGCGTGGCGTAGATCAAGCGATGTTCGGTGTATTCGGCTTGTGCCAACGCTTCGCCTGGGAACGAAAAGTTGTCGATCAACGTTTCCGTGATTGGTTCGGTGAGGGGGGACGTCCGCAAACGCCCGCGTTGGGGAGCACCAGGAACCGGATAGACCATCACGTCTTTTGCTTCCGGGTGCGGGTATTCCGGGTACTCGGTTGGTTTGGTCCGCTCATCTTTTTCGCGAACAATCCAAGACTTCGAACCCTTTTCGACCCCGTTGTCTTCGCCATAGAGATAGTGAGTGAACCAGCGATTCATCATGCTGATCGGTGGAGGTCCGCCGTGCCCGCCTTGGTGCATGAACAGTTGGGTTTCGACACCGTTCTTTTTCAACGCTTCGTAAATCCGGATGCTGTGTTCGGGAACGACGTTCCAATCATTGAAGGCATGCGCCATGAGCACCGCCGCTTTCACTCCATCGACGCGGTTCAAGTAATCGCGTGAGTACCAGAAGTCGTTGTAGTCACCGGTCGCTCGGTCTTGGTTGGCCATCATCTGTTCGTCACGGACATGGCAATCGCAGTACGCTCGAATCTCTTCATCGCCACCGCTGTGAATGAAGTCGTACAGGATGTCGATGTCTTCCCCGAGGTAACCACCGGGATGGCGTACCAATCCATTGGATCGGTAGTAGTGGTAGTAAGACGTGTTGGGTGCGACGGGGATGATGACTTCCAGTCCTTCGACTCCAGTCGTTGCGGCGGCCAACGGAATCGTGCCGTTGTAGCTGGTCCCCGTCATGCCGACTTTGCCTGACGACCAATAGGCTTCCACGGGTTCGCCACCGAAGGGTTCCGTGAATCCCTTGCCGCGTCCGCACAACCAATCGATCACGGCTTTGGGAGCCAAGGCTTCGGGATCGTCACCGACCGTTGGGCAACCCTGCGAAAGGCCGGTGCCTGGGGCACTGGAATGAACGACGACGAACCCACGAGGCAGCCAGTCTTTGACGTGACGTTTGGAGATGATCGGGCGTGTGCCTTCGCGTTCAATCGCGGGAGCAGCGGATCGTTTGGGTGGTTCGGCACCGAGTTCTTGCCGGGCGTCCCAGAAGTAGGATTCATCGGCACCGGTGGTCCCCGCGAAGTAAGGACTTGAGTTGTAGATGACCGGAAGCTTCAGCGACTGGGTATCGGTTTGCGTTGGACGCGTGACGCTGACGTGCATCCGGTCGAGCTTCCCATCGCCGTCCAAGTCGAACTCCGTTTCCACCCACAGGTCATGGCGGATCCAGTAGTCCGAGTCTTCCAGTTCCTTGATGATTTGTGCCTCGCCATCTTTGATGACGGGGATCTGAAGATCGCCCCCTTGGACAGGTGAGGTCGCGAGAAACAGGAGTGCAAGGACTGGCGAGCAGAGGCGTTTCATGGTTGTGAAAACCCAGGTGAGATCGAGGCGAGACCGCATCAGCTTAGTCACCTCAGCGAACCGTCTTCAAGCGACGGCAAAGAATCCGAGGTAGGGGAGCGTTTCGCGAATCTACCGCTCGTTTTCGTCCGTTTATCCTCCGATATGACGGATCAGCTCGGCGGGATGGAACGCAATCGAGAACGCTTCCCGTAACCGACTGAGGCCTCTCAGTCGGAGACCCATGCGCATCTTCGGTGCTGAATTTCAGTGCTCGGCCGACTGAGAGGCCTCAGTCGGCTAGGTGTGAGGATGCTTGGCTTCGTCCCATGGGAATTCATCACGTGGAGGAAGGGAGGACGTCCGGAGCAGGGCTCGATCCCCAACATGTAACCGACTGAGGCTTCTCAGTCGGAGACCCATCCCTGTCTTCGGTGCTGAATTTCAGTGCTCGGCCGACTGAGAGGCCTCAGTCGGCTACATGGGGTGGGGACTTGGATTCGTTCGGTGGGAATTTGTCAGCATGTGCCGGCGTGGAACGCGTGCAGTATCGTCCCGAAACGTAACCGACTGAGGCCTCTCAGTCGGAGACACACCCACCTCTTCGCTTTTGTTTTTCAGTGCGGGCCGACTGAGAGGCCTCAGTCGGCTACATGTGGTGGGGGCTTGGATTCGTTCGGTGGGAATTTGTCAGCATGTGCCGGCATGGAACGAGTGCAGCATCGTTTTGAAACGTAACCGACTGAGGCCTCTCAGTCGGTTGAACATGGTTGCTGACCGAGGGGCCTCGGTCAGCTACTGGAGCTCTGGCTCGCGGGGGAAGAACATTGCGGCGCTGGCAGCGACCGCTCCGAGGGCGGCGCCGGAGAGGTGGGATTCGACCAGCGGTTGAAAACCTTCGGCGTTGACGAAGAGGATCTCGCCGGTGGTGAATTCGTAGCCAAGCTTGGCGAGGAGCAAGATTCCGGCGGCAGTCCAGAAACACGTGAACGTGCGGTCTCGGTCGGCGACAGATTGTCGGATTTGGTTGGCGAGGAACCAAACAAACAATCCCGTGTCGATGCCGCTCAGGCCTCGGTAGGTGGTGACGTCCTGGCACAAGAACAGGATGGTCGCGGAGATACCAACTGACATCGCAATCAGCGCGATGGGATAGAAACGCGGATTCTGTCGTTCGCAAGCAGCACTCAAGACCGCGAACATCAGCAAGTCCCAAAACAAATGACCGCCGCCAAAGTGGGTGAGGTGACCGGACAGAAGACGCCACCATTGTCCGGATTCGACGGAGGCAAAGTCCAATTGCAAACCAGCGGTCAGGCTGGGGAAGACGAACGCCGCGAGGGCGATGGCTGACACCAGCAGCGTCACTGGGATCTGCCGGAGCCAGCCGCTTCCCAGGCGGCACATCGATTGGATCGATGTGCCGTTGGTCTTGGGAAGCGCTGCGAGCAGTGATTCGCTGGCACTCATCGGACCACATCCTGTTTGTTGCTTCGCGTCTTGCGTCGACGCATCATTGCCGCGGCCGCACCGCCGAGCGAAACGATCCCGGTGATCGGACCAATCGGTCCGCCGCCTCCTCCACCGCCGCCCCCGTAGTTGCCGCCGCTCGATCGAGGAGCCGGCGAGGGTGTGGAGGCGGGCGCCGGTGTTGAGACTGTTGCCGGGGCAGAGGCGGCCGGCAAAGCGGGTGTGGAGTTCGTGGATGCCTGGTGTTGAGGTGCAGGTTTCGCCGCGGCGACCGATCGGCCGGCTGCTTCTTGGTTCATGCCTTCCGGTGTCATGACTGGAACCGATTCGGTGATCAATTGTCCTTGAGGTGCTTCGGAAAGTTCTTTCTCAACGGCGATGAACGACGTGTACTGAGTCATCAGTTGATGCTTCAGTCCCAGTTCGGTGATTTCAGCGCGGCCCGCTGGTGTTTCGGCACCGACGTCACGGTTCCAAATTTGTCGAATTCGTTGGCGAGCCCAGACGGGACCGATCGAGTCGTGCTCGGCTTCTTGTTCAGGAAGTTCGAGTTCCATTCCCATCTGAACAGGTTGGCCAGACACATTGCCCTTCAGCGTGATCATGCCAGTCGCTGGTGTGTCGTAGCGGCCCAATACGATCAGCGGTTTGCCTGCGTACAGATCGGGAAGCCGCGAAGGCACTTGGTCTTTGACAACCAATCCTCCCCAGTCGATTTGCAGGTCAGTCATGTAAGGTTGGCTGGTCAGTTCATGGAACCGGCGAGCGATCTCGGGTGAGTTGTCTTGGTTGGTGACTTGCATGGAGAACCCGCGTCCCATCTCGGCGGCTCGGCTGATCAAGTAGTCGTTCGGTGCGGCTCCGAATGCGACGGGGAACACGCGAGCGTCTTGGAATTCAGGTTGTCGCAGGTAGCGAAGGATCGAATGGTCATTGCCGACCAGTGCGTCGGTCATCAGGACCATGTAGCGTGGGCGGGCTGATTCGTCTGCCTCGCCGCCGAGTGCCAACTTGAGTGCTGGCAACAGGTTGGTTCCTCCGCTCGCACGCAAGCCGCGAACGAATTGTTTGGCGGATTGGATGTTGGCGTCCGTCGCTGAGACGGCATCGGGTTGGAACGCGGTTGAACGGTTGCTGAACGCGATGACTCGGAATTCATCGTTGGGGTTCAAGTGATCGAGCACATGATCAGCGAACAAACGTAGTTGGCTGATCGCGGGCCCGTTCATCGATCCGCTGGTGTCCAGCACCAGGATCACTTCGCGGGGCATGATTTCGGTTGGCTCGATCGACCACTTGGGTTGCAACGCTAACATCACGTAACCGTCTTCTGCCTCGGATTCGCGATGGGTCAACGAAGCCAGAGTGCTGTCGTCTCCGGCCAAGCGATATTCGACAATGAAGTCCTTGTCGGCGATCGTGGATTGGTTCTTCAGCGTGACAGCCGCGTGGGTTTCCGAGGTTTGCTGAATGTCCAGCTCATGAGTGACCGGCACGATTTGCTGGATCGGCATCGCGGCATCGATCTTGACGGAGACGAACACGTCGTTGCCGTTTCGCATGCCTTCGGGAAGGGAATCGGGCGTGATTCGCGACGCGTCGGGGACTTGGTCGGTGTCGGCCGCCCAGCCGCGTCCCACGTTGGGACGAGTCACCGGGGTTCCTGGGATGTAACGGGGACCGACGACCATCGGGAATCGGAAGACGTAGCGATCTTCGTCGATCTCCAGCGGGTGAACGTATTCGATGTGAACGGTCACCTCGCTGTTCGCTGGGATGTTGGCGACGGATTGAGAGAACACGTTGGCACGTTCTTGTTCCAACAGGGCGGCTTTGCGGCCTTCGTCGCGAGCCTGTTCGTATTCTTGCCGAGCTTCCTCTTTGCGTTTGACTTCGCCGACGATCACACGTTCGCCGATTTGAAACGAGTAAGCGTCGACGGCACAGTCCTCGGGCAGCGGGAACACATACAACGCTTCCAAGCGATCAGGATGTGGATTCTGGAACACCTGAGAAACGCGAACGCGGGCGAGGACTCCGGAGATCTCCGTTTCCACTCGAGTCTCTTTGAGCGTGAAGCTGGGACTGGGTGCCGGGAGCTTGGTTTTGAGACGCTCCAAATCGTCCTCACCGATTCGCATTTGTCCCTGAGTGACGGGCATTCCGCCGAGCACGGTGTAGCCGGCCTGTGCGACGGCGGAAAAAACAAAGGCGGAGGCCAGAACGACGATGGGCGTGATCAAAGACAATCGCATCGATTGCGTCCGATGGCCGGGGGATTGAGCGTTCACGAGACGAGGTGCTCCAGGATTGAGAATCGAAGTGACTCTCTAGGAAGATCCCGTTGCTGGGGTGGGGGAGCGCGAAATCGTGAAACTTCTCGTTTTCAGGGCTACTGAACGCTCGGAGCGTCTCGCGTCGACTGAGCGGCGGTCATTGCGGGGCTCGTTTTCTGCGATACCTTTGAGGAATCATGAATGATCCCCAGCCCAATCCACCTGAGCCCGATAGTGCGTCCGAGTCCGATCGTGCGTCTCAGTCCAGCAGCATGCCGCTCAGTGATTCGCAGCCGAAGAAATCCCAGCCCAACAATCCGTTGCACGGCGTCACGCTGAAAGCGATGGTGGAATACCTGGTCGACGAGTATGGATGGGACCGATTGGGGGAACGCATTCGCATCGACTGTTTCAATTACGACCCGAGCATCAACAGCAGTTTGAAGTTCCTTCGCAAAACGGATTGGGCTCGTGCCAAGGTAGAGCGGTTGTACCTGGACTCGATCAGCTACGACGAGCGGAAGGGAAAGCAGTCGTCTCAGGCAACGGAAACTCCTGCGAAACCGGACAGCGTTTGGGACCAAGCTCGACGTCGCGATTCGAACGAAGACTGATTGCTCAGTCCCGAGTGTTGCCGGTTCACCGCTGACGATCGATCGTTCAACTTTCGTCGGGTTTTAGTTTTCCCACTTGAACCGCCGCGCCCATGTTGGCAATGCCCGGGCCAAAGTAGGACTTTCCAAATGGCAAGATCATCGGTTCTTCCCACGGACGGCATGGCACCATGGCAGCGATCTCGTCGAGTCGGTGCAGGATGTCCGCCGGCAAGGGACCTTTGGCGGCGGCCTTGACGCTGGTTTCCAAATGATCGGCTGTCTTGCAACCGATCGGAATGGTTGAGATCGCCGGGTTCGACAACACGAAGCGAAGACACATCTCGAACGCGGGCATGGCCGCTTGGTCGAGAAGTTCGTAGTAAGCGAGCAATTGTTGTTGGCGAGCTTCGGCCAACCAAATTGGTTTCGCGAGGACTTCGGTGTCAGCACGGCGGGTCAAGAAGCCTTGCCCGTACGCCGACCCCAGAACGATGCCCATGTCATTTTCGACAGCGGCGGGGATCACCGAGTCGGCTGCTTCACGGAACAGCACGTTGTAGTTGAACGCGGTCAACACGACGTCGAACCGATTGCTTTTGACCAACGATGTCAACTCGGTGACGGTGGTGCCCGCCAAACCGGTGTAGCGAATCTTCCCAGCGGCTTTCAGTTCGTCGATCAGGTCCAATGCCGGACCTTCCAATGGTTCGTAGCTGGACCACCAAGGATACTGTTGCGGTCGATCGGGTTCGTGCACCATCAAGATGTCGATGTGATCGCGACCGAGAAGTCGCAGGCTTTCGTCCACCGAATGACGCAGTCCGTTGATGTCCTGAGGATCGAACGGCTGAGGTCGGCCGCCGAGTTTGGTGGTCACTATCAGCGGCGCATCGATTCCCGCAATCGCCTCGCCCACGGTTGCTTCGCTGTCTGCATAAGCAGGTGCAGTGTCGAGAGCGTTGACACCCAGGTCGATCGCTCGTTGCATGATGCGTTTGGATTCAGCCACACCGCCTGCGAGAGAAGAGGTGTAGAGTCCGCCGATTGAAAGGACGCTGGTTTGAAGGTCGGTTCGACCGAGTCGTCGAGTTTCCATGATTGGATGCGTTGAGAGTTTGGATTGGACGTTGCCGAATGCTTCCGCATTGGAAGGTTCTGTCGCGATAGTCAGTGGATGTTGAGGTTGTCGTTGACGGAAAGCTTGGGGGTCGGTTGTGCCCTGCCAAAACGATCCGTTCTCACGAAGAATGGATTTCAGTGGAATGGGTCGCGGGTGAGCTCATGATTTTGCGCGGTTGCGGACGAGTCTTGCGATGGCCAGTTCTTCGTTGGTATCGACCACCAGCGTGCGAACACGTGCGTCCGTCGCTGAGATGTCCGTCGTTTCTTGGCAGCAAGCTTGGTTTTTGTCTTCGGACAATGCGATTCCGAAGTGCTCAAGCGACTGGCAAACCAGCGAGCGTATCTCGGGAGAATGCTGGCCGACTCCGGCGGTGAAGACCAACGCATCCAAGCCGCCCAGGATGGCGATGTAGCTGCCGATCGTCTTGATGATTCGGCGAACATAAATGTCGATCGCCAGCGTCGCGGCTGGATCGCCTGCGTGTCGGCGGTCGAGCACCGTCCGCATATCTGGGTCGCCGCACAGCCCGAGCAGACCGCTTTTTCGATTCAGCGAATTTCGGACCTCACTCGGTTCGAGCCCAGCGTGTTCGGTCATGTGCAGCACGATGGCTGGGTCCAAGTCGCCCGATCGCGTTGCCATCACCAGACCTTCCAGTGGTGTCATTCCCATCGAGGTGTCGACGGCACGACCGCCAACCGATGCAGTTGCACTGGCACCGCCGCCGAGATGCAACGAAATGATGCGGGACGTCTCGTCACCATCGATGAACTGGATCGCTTTTTGAGTCACGTACTGATGAGACGTTCCGTGAAAACCGTAACGACGGACGGCGTGTTTCTGATACCAGTCTTCCGGGACGGCGTAGCGATAGGCAGCCGGCGAAAGGGTTGCGAAGTAGGACGTGTCGAAGACCAGGGCTTGGGGCGTTCCGATGTCGACCAAACCTTCCACCACCGAGCGGGCGGCTGGGTTGTGCAAAGGAGCCAGTGTGTCCAGCGTGCGAAGACGTTCCAAGACATCCGGTGTGACGAGTGCGGGTTCCAGAAACAGGTCACCGCCTTGCACGATCCGGTGGCCGATTACACACACGTTGTTAAGACCAACTTCACTGATAGCAATCTTAGCGGCCGCAATGTGGTCGATTGCATCTCCGCCCGGTTGTCCAATTCGGTCGACTAATCCCGCTGTGGTGATCTCTTCGGTTTCCGCGTCAATGCACGCGTACTTCAGCGTTGTGCTGCCGACGTTGAATACCAGGATATTCATGCGGTCACCGTTTGTGCTTGGATGGCGGTGATCGCGACGGTGTTGACGATGTCGGTCACGGTGCATCCTCGTGACAGATCGTTGACCGGCTTGTTCAATCCTTGCAGGACGGGACCAATTGCAAGGGCACCTGCAGATCGTTGGACCGCTTTGTAAAGATTGTTGCCAGTGTTCAGGTCGGGGAACACCAATACGGTGGCTTGTCCCGCGACGGGGTTTCCGGGCATCTTCGTCGCGGCAACGTCAGGGTCAATTGCCGCGTCGTATTGCAGTGGTCCTTCGACCAACAGGTCTGGTCTTCGTTCACGAACCATGGCCGTTGCCTTGCGCACTTTGTCAACGTCTTCTCCGTGACCACTTTCACCGGTTGAATAAGACAGCATGGCAACTCGTGGTTCGATGCCAAACTGGCTGGCCGTTTCTGCACTACTAATTGCGATTTCAGTCAGTTGTTCGGCTGTCGGATTGGGGATCACGGCGCAATCACCGTACACGAGCACTCCATTCTTCAAACACATCAGAAACACACTGCTGACCACGTTCACATCGGGCCGTGTTCGAATGAATTCAAACGCGGGACGGATCGTGTTGGCGGTGGTATGAATCGCACCGGAAACCAAACCGCCCGCCAAGCCGCGATGCACCAGCATCGTTCCGAAGTAGGTGACATCGATCATGCGATCATGGGCGATGTCGGTGGTCACGCCTTTGTGTTTTCGAAGTTGATAGTACTCGCTGGCGAATGAGTCTCTGAGTGGACTGGTCGCGGGATCGATGATCTCGAGTCCGTCGTTGGGGAGCATGACACCAGCCCGTGCTGCCGCGGCGGCAATCAGATTGGGATCGCCGAGCAGAATCACGTCGGTCACATCGCGTCGTCGCAACACGTCGACGGCTTGCAGGATCCGCGGTTCCGTCGCTTCGGGCAACACGATTTTGACGCGTTGCTGTCTCGCTCGTTGGATCAGTGAGTGTTCAAACAGCATCGGTGTGATTCGCGGGACCACGGGAGCCTGCAGTTGCGCGGCGAGCGAGTCTGTGTCGACATGTCGTTCGAACACACCGATCGCGGATTCAATTTTCCGTGGGGAATGATCACCGATCTCGGCGCGAACCTCGGCGGCTTTGGAGGCGACTGTGTAGGTGTCTTCGTTCGCGACCAGGATCGGCAACGCGTTGGCGTTTTCGACCAGACGGCGGATAGAAGGAGGCGGCAGGATTCCGCCGGTCAGCACGACGGCCGCCGGCGAAGGCCCATCGGGTTGCGAACATGCCAACACGCAGCCGACCAGGATGTCGCTGCGGTCACCGGGTGTCATCACGAGGGCTGCGTTGGAAAGTCGTTCCAGAAATCCGGGCAGTTGCATCGCCGCGACTTTGCGAACCGCGACTTCTCGGTC